>DASVLX010000197.1:0-43006 GCA_036384655.1 Pseudonocardiaceae bacterium | reverse complement strand
TTGGCGGGGCCTGGTCGGGGTGGGGTGGCCGGTGGCTGTCCGGCGACTCGGGCCGGGCCGGGCTGCTGGACGCGCGCCGGTCGCGCGCCGCGCCTGGGACCTTCGGCGGTCATCGGTTGCTGGCGGGACGCGGAGAGATCGAGTCCGGACCGTGGCCCGGATCCGGTGGGAACGCCCTGACCAGCCACCCTGTTGTGCTGTGGCGGTGGAACGCGGGAGGGCTGCGCGGCTCCAGCGGCCCGATGAGACCGGGGTGCGGCGGCCGCACCACCGGTTCGGGGCGGCTGTGCCGGCTGCGGAGGCATCTCGTGCCTGCGCCCGGTCCCGCCCCGCGGGCCGGACGGAGCGGACACCGGCGGAAGCGGCAGGCTCGGCGGACCGGGCTGAACCGGGGAGATGTCCGCTCGCGAGTGCTGTGCCACGAGGTCCGACACGGAGAGCCCGCCGGAATCCTCCATGGACCGCCGTCGACGGCTGGTGGGTCGCTGGTGGCCTTCTGGAGTTGGAGAACCACGCCAGCCGGCATCACCAGGGCGGGGCTCGTCGGCCGTCACCTGTCGCCTCCTGGCATCGTCTACTCGTCGTTGTCACTACCACGTGCCGTCCCCGCGCGGCCCGTGCCCCTTACGGGTGCATGCCGGAGCCGATCGTACGGTTCATCGCACGAACTGGCGACTACCCCGTCCTGTTACATGCACGACCGGTAGGCGATTCTGCCTAGACGCGGCCTCCAATCGGGCGAGGCAATTCGTCACATGTGTTTGGTCTTTCGTCACACGTGACGCACCGTGCTGGCACGCGCCACCGAGCGGCGTCCGCTCGCCGCTCCGGCCAGCAGCACCCGGCCATGGTGGCGATACGCGACGGCGTTACGTCCGGCGCGCTTGGCCGCGTACAGCAGCCCGTCCGCGCGCAGCAGTTGCTGTTCCGCGCTGCCGAGCCGCGGTCCCGGACGGCCGTCGGTTGGGCCGGCATCGTGGACAAGCCCGATGCTGACCGTCACCCGCAACCCGGGCATCAGACGCGACCAGGGATAGCGCTCGATCCGGTCCCTGGCGGCCTCGCACACGGCCACCGCCGTGCCGGCGTCGATGCCGGGCATCACCAGCACGAACTCCTCACCGCCGTAGCGAGCGCAGAACGCTCCCGCGGGCAGTCCGTGTTGCAGTAGGTCTACCACGCGACGCAGGGTGCGATCGCCGGCGAGGTGCCCGAAGGTGTCGTTGACCTGCTTGAACCAGTCCAGGTCGACCAGTGCGACGGCCAATCCACCGGCCGGCACCGGCTCGCCGCCCATCGAGCTCAGCCGCTCGTCGAGGTAGCGGCGGTTGAAGCTGGCGGTGAGGCTGTCCCGGATGCTCTGCTCATGTGCCTCGGCATGCTCGCGCCGCAGCTTCGCCACCTCGTAGCGCAACTGCTCGGGCACCGGGCGCTCGGCGTAGGCGAGATCGAGGGCGGAGCGGAGGTGCTGGTACGCCTCGCGCCATTCGCCGCGGGAGGCCATCGCCGTACCGATCGACTCATGAAGCCGGATCAGATTGGCGTGATCGATCTGTTCGGGCGGAATTCGCTGGGGCGGTGGTGCGGCGTCAACGGGTGCGACGTCAACACCATCCAGATCAACACGGCCTAGATCAACTCGGTTGAGATCAACACCGCCGAGAGCAACACGATCCTGATCAACATGACTCTGGTCGGCTCGGTTGTTCGGCTCCAACCCGCCGGCGGGCGGGCGATTGTCGCGCGGGTTACTGTAGGGATCCCAGCCAGAATCATGCTGGACATCCACTGGCTGGACGATTCCGGGGCGCAGTGCGGTCACCGGGCTTCACCTCCCTACTTTGGTGGTGTCGACCAAATAGAGGCCAGTCTTGAGATCACGGGACGCGACCGTCCCGGAATTCCCTCGACCGGCTGAAGAGTGTCCCTCAAGACGGTGGCAATGCGTGACATGTCCCAGGATGGTGTCACCTACCGTGCCCAACCGACACGCCAGCGCGACGCCCGGTCAGGCACTGGCACAGGGCGCGAACCCGTAGACCTCGCCGTTCAGCAGGACGACGTGTTCGGCGCCGATCTGATCTCCGATGGCCTGGTGGCCGTTTCGTATGGTGATCGACACCGCGATCAGGTACACGGTGCCGCGGGGCGGTGAGCCAGCGTCCGAGGGCGTCCAGTCGGGGTCGAGCCGGAAGGTCGTCCAGGCCGGTTGTTCCTGAACGGTCCATGCGCCAAGGTCGCAGGTCTGGGTCAGGAAATCGGGGTGCTGGGTGCTGCTGAAGAACGCCCGCTGTGCGGCCAGCCCCTGCTCACCGGCCGCGTTGAGCCGCTGGAAGTAACCGGCGACCAGAGTCCGGTCCGAGTTGGCCGCCGGCCGCGCCATGCCACTGGTGGCCGGACCCACCGCGCAGCCCGCCACGCCGAGCATCGTCGTCAGCGTTGCCGCGAGCACCGCCGTGACCGACACCGCGAGCATCACCGGGCGGGCCGGGCGGCTAGCCACCGGAGTGCGCCAGCTCCGCGCCGGCCGGAACGCTCGGGTCGTCGGGATCGGCCAGCCATCCCTCGGGCAGCACGACCTTGCCCGGCGAGCCCTGCCGGCCGCGCGGGCCCTCGGCGTCGACCGGGTAGGGGATGTCGGCGCCGAGATCGCGCAGTTGCCCGGTGAGTTCGGCCAGTTCGGCCACGCCGGACACCTGGCTGAACCGCCGGCGGAGTTCGGATCCGATCGGGAAGCCACGCAGGTACCACGCCATGTGCTTGCGCAGGTCGCGAATGCCCTTGTGCTCGCCGTCGTGCTCGACCAGCAGGTCACCGTGCCGGACGAGCATGTCGGCGACCTCGCCGAGGGTTGGCCCGGCCGGGATCGGCGCCCCGCCGAACGCCGCCCGCAGGTCGCGGAACAACCAGGGCCGGCCGAGGCAGCCACGCCCGACCACCACGCCGTCGCAGCCGGTCTGCTCGACCATCTTCAGGGCGTCCTCGGCGGCGAAGATGTCCCCGTTGCCGAGGACCGGGATGGTGCGCACGGTCTCCCTGAGCCGGGCGATCGCCGACCAGTCCGCCTCGCCGGAGTAGCGCTGCGCCGCCGTGCGCGCGTGCAGCGCGACCGCGGCGGCGCCCTCGGCCTCGGCGATCCGGCCGGCGTCCAGGTAGGTGTGGTGCTCGTCGTCGATGCCGACGCGGAACTTCACGGTCACCGGGATGCCGGCGGGGGCGGCGGCCCGGACCGCGGCGGCCACGATGCGGCCGAACAGCCGGCGCTTGTAGGGCAGCGCGGCCCCGCCGCCCTTGCGGGTCACCTTGGGCACCGGGCAACCGAAGTTCATGTCGATATGGTCGGCCAGGTCCTCGTCGACGATCATCCGCACGGCCCGGTCCACGGTGGCCGGGTCCACGCCGTACAGCTGGACGGACCGGGGCCGCTCGGCCGGATCGAACGTCATCATGTGCAGCGTGGCGGCGTCCCGCTCGATCAGCGCCCGGGTGGTGATCATCTCGCAGACGTAGAGGCCCGCGCCGTACTCCCGGCACAGCCGGCGGAACGCGACATTCGTCACGCCCGCCATCGGGGCGAGCTCCACCGGCGGATCGACCTCATACTTGCCGATCCGCAGCGGTTCACCCGTGCCACGCACGGCCGCCATTATCCGCGCGACCACCAGGCGGCCGAGTTTCCGGGCAGCCGGCCGTTCCTCGGTTCCGCGCTGGCCAGCACGGGTGCCGGCCAGCCCGGCGGAATCGGGAACGGCTGGTCGCCGAAGACCACCACACAGCGGGCCTCGCCCCGGCGGAACGCCAGCACATCGTCACGGCCGGGCGTGTCGATCCACCGGATGTCCTGCTCGGACCGCGTGAACACGGAACGCCGGGCGTGCAGCGCGGCGCGGTACAGGGCGAGCATCGAGTCGGCGTCGGTCTCCTGGCTGGACCGCGCGTACTTGGCGAACCATTCGGGTTGCGGCAGCCAGGGCGCGGTCCCGGCGTTGTCCGGGGAGAACCCGAAGCTGGGCGGCCGGCTGGTCCAGGGCAGTGGTACCCGGCAGCCGTCGCGCCCGAAGCTGCGGCCGCCGGTCCGGAACCAGGCCGGGTCCTGGCGCGCCCGGTCCGGCAGGTCCAGTACCTCGGGCAGGCCCAGCTCCTCGCCCTGGTAGAGGTAGTGCGACCCGGGCAGTGCGAGCAGCAGCAGGATCGCCGCGCGGGCTCGCCGGGTGCCCAGCTCGACGTCCACCTCGCCGCGCGGCCGAACCCGCGCCAGCATCGGGTCGAGCGACGGGTCGACCGGGTCGGGCTTGCCGATGCCGTAGCGGGTGACGGTCCGGTGCACGTCGTGGTTCGCCAGCGTCCAGGTGATGGTCGCGCCGGTCGAGCCGATCTCGGCCTGACCACGCTCGATCGACGCCCGGAACAGCGACGCGTTCCAGGGCTGCAGCAGCAGGTCGAAGAAGAACGCCTGGGGCAGTTCGTCGGGACGCAGGTACGCGACGAGATCCGTGACGGTCGGCACCCAGATCTCGCCAACCAGGGTCAGCTCCCGGTCGGCCGGGTACTCGGCCAGGATGCGCCGCCACCGCCGGTACAGCTCGTGCACCTCGGGCTGGTTCCAGGCGTTCGCGTTGTAGTGCTCGCCGTTCCAGTCCGCCAGGTCGGCCTGCTTGTACAGGCCGTGCGCGACATCGATCCGGAAGCCGTCCACGCCCCGGTCGAACCAGAACCGCAGCACCTCGTCGAACAATGCGACCACATCGGCATCGCGCCAGTTGAAATCGGGTTGTTCCGGTGCGAACAGGTGCAGGTACCACTGGCCGGGGCGGCCGTCGGGCTCAGTGACCCGCGTCCATGCCGGACCGCCGATGTTGGACTGCCAGTTGTTCGGCGGCTGGCCGCCGTCGAGGCCGCGACCGTCGCGAAACACGAACCGGGCGCGCTCGGGACAGCCGGGCCCGGCGGCCACCGCCGCGCGGAACCACGGATGCCGGTCCGAGCAGTGGTTGGGCACCAGGTCCATCAACAACCTCAGGCCACGGGCGTGCGCTTCGGCGACCACCGCGTCGAACTCGGCGAGATCACCGTAGGCGGGTTCGATCGCGGTGTAGTCGGCGACGTCATAGCCGTGATCGACCTGCGGGGACGGGTAGCAGGGGTTCAGCCAGATGCCGTCGACACCCAGGTCCACCAGCTCGTCCAGCCTCGACCGCAGGCCGGCCAGGTCGCCGATGCCGTCGCCGTCGGAGTCGGCGAAGCTGCGCAGGTAGACCTGATAGATGGAGGCGTCGCGCCACCAGGGCGCGCGGCCGTCGTCGGATGCGGGCACCCGAGGCCTCTCTTTCGGTTCAGTGCGCGGACAACTGGATCGCTTTGATGATCAGCATGACGGCGGCCACCACCAGATAGCCGCGGAGGAGACCCATCCCCATCCTGGTTGCCGGAGACCACTGCACTGGCTTGAGGAGGGCGAGCGGTGGCATCCGCCAGTGCATTCGCTCGTCCTCCGTATACGAGCGACGAGTGACGGCCGGTTTGGTGGTGCCATGGCGGCGTCCCACGATGCGTAGGTAGATCGCGGCGGCGATGAATCCCACGAGCATGGCCCCGGCCAGCCACACCGTGACCGTGGCGGTGTTGAGGTTGGTGAACAACGTGGTCACCACCAGGATGGCGGACAGCAACAGCAGCACCGCGACGATCAGGCCCGCCAGCACGTTGAGCCAGCGCGGGTTGACCCACGGCCCGAGCACCTCCGGGTCGTTGCACAGCAACAGCAGGAAGGCGCTGGCCGACGGCAGCAGCAGGCCGGCCAGTGCCTGCACGGCGGTGGTGATCAGACCGAGCGGCGCGCCAGGGATGAGCACGACCCCGGCGGCGACCGCGACGAGCCCGGTGTAGCTGATGTAGAAGCCCTTGGCGTCCTTGAAACTGCGGTGCAGTGAATGCCGCATGTTGAACATGTCGCCGAAGGCGTAGCTGGTGGCCAGCGTGACCGCGGCCGCGCCGATGATCGACGCGTCGAGCAGCACGATCGCGAACAGGGCGCCCAGCGCGTAACTGTGCTGTGACAGCGCCCTCGCCACCCCGAGCGCGTCGGTGAACTGCCCGGCCAAGGGCGTGCCACGGACCGCGAAGTCGGCGATCACGATGAGCATCGCGGCGCCGATGACGACCACGATCGAGCCCATGACGGTGTCGCCGCGTTCATAGGAGATGAACCGCGGAGTGATCCGCTTGTCGATGATGTTGGACTGCTGGAAGAACAACTGCCAGGGTGCGACCGTGGTACCGACGATCGCGATGATCAGCAGCACCGCGTCGGACGACACCCCGCCCTGGACGCCGGGCACGAAGAAGTGATAGCCGACCGCGTTCCACTCCGTGTGGGTGAGTACCAGCAGCGGGATGATCAACAGGCTCACCGCGATGAACGCCATCATGGCTCGTTCCCACCGGCGGAAGCTGCCGGACGCGGTGATCCCCACCAGCAACACGCCCGTGATCGGCACCGAGATGTACTTGCTCACCCCGAAATAGCTCAGTGCCAGGGACACACCGATGAACTCGGTGACGATGGTGAGAAAGTTCAGGAGGAACAGGTCGCCCACCGAGAACCAGCCCCAGAACCGGCCGAACCGCTCATTGATCAGCCGGGCGTGTCCGACACCTGTCACCGCGCCGAGCCGCACCACCATTTCCTGGTTCACGATCAGCACGGGGATCAGCAACAGCAGCACCCACAGCAGGCTGTAGCCGTAGTTCTGGCCGGCCTGCGCGTAGGTCGCGATACCACCGGCGTCGTTGTCGCCAACCATCACGATCAGGCCGGGTCCGACGATGGCCAGGAAGGTCAGCAGCCGACGCTTGATGCTGCGCCCCTGATCCACCTCCTCCAGCCGGATCCGGCCGAACGCGCCCTCGATGTCACCGACATGTGCCGAGTCGAGGGCGGCACCCTGGGACGGGTCCCTGGCCTGCTTCGCGGCCGATGGGGTGGAACGAGAACGAGTGGGTGCGGTGCCGCCGCTGTGGCGCTTGTTCGGCGGGCCGCTGGGAACACGGCGGGTGGGCCCGCTCACGATGTCTGCCGTCCGTTCGTGTTCGGGTGCTGGTCGCCGGCCTCGGTGCCGGCGCTGGTGCCGGCGCTGGCGTCGGCGCTCGTGCTCGTGCCGGTGCTGGCGTCCGGCTCACCCGGGTCCTCGACCGTCTCGTGCGGCTCATGTGAGGTGTCGGGTTCTCGTCGCCACCACTCGTCGGGCAGCGTCGTTTCCAGCACGTCGTCAACGGTGATCACGCCGAGCGGCCGGCCGTCCTCGTCCACCACCGGCAGGGTGAGCAGGTTGTAGTCGGCCATCAGCAGCGCCACATCGACCACATCGGCATCGGGCTGGACCCGGACCGGATCGGTCTCGGCGAGCTCGCGCAGGGTGATGTCCGGTTCCGCCTGCACCAGCAGGGCCAACCGCACGACACCACGCAGCCGGCCCTTCTTGCTCACCAGGTACACGCTGGTCAGCGCCTCGGGCTGGAGATCGGCGGCCGTCCGCACGGCGTCCAGCGCCTCGCCGGCGGTCGCGTCGAGCGGCACCGTGACGAAGTCCACCCCCATCAACCCGCCTGCGCTGGTCGGGTTGAACCCCATCAGGGTCAGCACCTTGGTCCGGGTGCCCGCCGGCAACTGGTCGAGGATGGACTGCCGGCGGCGTTGCGGAAGCTCGGCGAGCGCGTCGGCGGCGTCATCGGCCTGCATCCGGGTGAGCACCGCGGCGATCTCGGCGTCCGTGCGCGCGCCCAGCAGCTTGGACTGCAGGTCGTCCTCCAGCTCCTCGAACACATCGGCTTCCAGCTCGGGGTCCTGGTGAACGTGCTGCAGGATCTCCGCACCCTCGGCGCGCGACGCCTCCTCCAGCAGGTCGGCGATCTGTGCGGGCTTGAGGCCGCGCACCCGCCCGACCGCGCCACGCAGCACGGCGCTGCGCTCATGTCCGATCAGCGGTTCGAACAACTTCCAGTCCCGGCAGGCGTGCTCGTCCAACCCCCGGCCGCCGAACAGGCCGAGGAACCTGCGATGTCGGTGGATGTCGATGCCCGATACCCACCATTCGTCGTCTCGGTAGACCAGTTCCACGTCGGTGGCGCGCACCAGGCGGGCCTCGGCGACCTCGATCAGTCGGTGGCCCAGCACGTCGACACGCAGCAGCACCTCGCCCTCCCGCCGTTCGAACTGGCGGAGGTTGAGCTGGGCGCTGGTGAGGGTGAGCACGTCCGGCTCGAACGAGCTCACCTGGGTGACCGGCACGAACACCTCACGGCGCCCGTCCACCGCCACGACCAGCCCGGTGACCAGCGGATAGTCGTGGCCACGCAGCCGCACGATGACATCAGACAGCCTGCCCAGCGGCTCGCCGTGCCGGTCGGCGACCGGCCGGCGGAGCAGTTCGGACAGATGCACCACATCGGCGCCGTGCTCATGCGCTGCGGGCACGGCGATGCCGGCGCTGGAGGACTTGGGACGCGACGATGGGGAAGACATGACGTTCCTTGGTTCGCGGTCGGACGGGTGAGCGAAAGGTCGCCTAACGTGAGCCTATTCTCGCCGTTCCCGCCGTGCGCCGCGCGGTTTTCCGGCGCGGCACACACGGCGTGCCGCGTATCGGACGGATCACGGCACCCGGCCCGTCGGCCCCGAAAAACCGCCAGCCGGGCGGTGCTCCGCCCGGCTGGCCGTGTGATCGACTTCTTGTGGTGTGCCAGTAGGTTGCGGTCAGTAGGTTGCCTTCAGTAGGTCATCGCCACTGCCGGATCGGCGAGCAGCGCGCCGACATCGGCCAGGAACCGCGAGCCCTGCGCACCATCCACCACACGGTGGTCGAAGCTGAGCGCGAGCTGGCAGACCTGGCGCGGCACCACCTGACCGTCGACCACCCAGGGCATCTCCCGGATCGCGCCGAACGCCAGGATGGCGGACTCGCCCGGGTTGATGATCGGCGTCCCGGTGTCCACCCCGAACACGCCGACATTGGTGATGGTGATCGTGCCGCCCAGCATGTCGGCCGGCGGCGTCCTGCCCTCGCGGGCGGTGTTGGCCAGTTGGTCCATCGCCACCGCGAGATCCCGCAGCGACAACAGATCGGCGTCCCGGACCTTCGGCACGACCAGACCCCGCGGTGTGTCGGCCGCGATGCCGAGATGCACGTACGGGTGGTAGACGATCTCCCCGGCGACCTCGTCCCAGGTGGCGTTGACGTCCGGGGTGCGCCGAACCGCCAGGCACAGCGCCTTGGCCAGGAACGCCAGTGGGGTCAGCTTCACGCCGGCGAACTCCCGGCTGTCCTTCAGCCTCTTCCGCAACGCCATCATCGGCGTGACGTCCACCGTCAGGAACTCGGTGACATGCGGCGCGGTGAACGCGCTGGCCACCATGGCCGCCGCGGTCGCACGCCGGACGCCGCGGATCGGCACCCGGTGTGGCTCGCGGGAGGCGGCCTGACCGAACGTCGACGGGACGGTGACGGGCCCGGCGGGCTCAGCCACCACGGTCGCGGCGCGCTCGACGTCCTCCCTGGTGATCACGCCGGCCACGCCGGAACCGGTCAGGTCACGCAGGTCGATGCCGAGATCACGGGCCAGCTTGCGCACCGGCGGCTTCGCCAGCGGCACGTATCCGCCGGCCGGCCGGCTGCCGTCGGTCCTGGCCGGGCCGAAGCCGTCGGTGATAACGCCGTTATCGCCCAGGCCGGCGCTGTGGCCGTTCGCCGGAGTCGGCTGGCTCGCCGGCGCGGCCTTCGGCCCCGCCGCCGGCACAGCCACTGGCGGGGTCACTCTGGGCCGGCGTCGAGGCGCCGACTCCTTGGGCCCGTAGCCGACCAGCGTTGGCACCTTCTCCTCCGCCGCCGCACCGGTCGATACCTCGCTGCCCGCCGGCACCTCGGCCGGTGCGGCTCCGTTCGGATCGGCGTCGATCACGATGATCGGCGCGCCGACCGGGACGGTCTGTCCCGGTTCGGCCAGCAGCTCACTGACCCGGCCCGCATAGGGCGACGGCAGTTCGACGGCCGCCTTCGCGGTCTCGATCTCCACGATGATCTGGTTGACCTCGACGTCGTCACCCGGCTGGACATGCCAACTGAGGATCTCCGCCTCGGTCAGGCCCTCGCCGACATCGGGCAGCGTGAATCGCTTGAAATCCGGCATGTCCGCCTCACCAGGCCAACGAGCGGTCGACGGTGGACAGGATCCGGTCAAGGTCCGGTAGGAAGGTCTCCTCCAGCTTGGTCGGCGGATACGGCGTGTCGAACCCGGTGACCCGCAGGACCGGCGCCTCCAGCGAGTAGAAGCACTCCTGCTGCACCCGGGTGGCGATCTCACCGGACAGCGACGACTCGCTCGGCGCCTCGCTGACGACGATGAGCCGACCGGTGCGGCGCACCGACTCGAAGACCGGGTCCAGGTCCAGCGGCGAGAGCGTGCGCAGGTCGATGACCTCCAGCTCGGTGCCCTCGGCCTCGGCGGTGGCGGCCGCCTGCAGACAGGTCTTGATCGACGGCCCGTAGCTGACCACCGTGGCGTGTGTGCCGGGCCGCAGCACCCGGGACGTGAACAACGGGGTGTTGGCCGCGGTCGCGTCGCCGGTGTCGAGCCTGTCCTTCTCGTAGTAGCGGCGCTTCGGCTCGAAGAAGATGACCGGATCGTCGCAGGCGATCGCCTGTTGGATCATCCAGTAGGCGTCGACCGGGTTCGCGCAGGTCACCACCCGCAGGCCGGCGGTGTGCGCGAAATAGGACTCCGGCGACTCGGAGTGGTGCTCAACCGCGCCGATTCCGCCGCCGTAGGGGATCCGCACCACCACCGGCATCTTGATCTTGCCCTGGCTACGGTAGTGAAACTTGGCGAGCTGACTGACGATCTGGTCGAAACCCGGGAACACGAAGCCGTCGAACTGGATCTCGCACACCGGTCGGAAGCCGCGAATGGCCAGCCCGACCGCGGTGCCGATGATCCCGGACTCGGCCAGCGGGGTGTCCAGCACCCGGTGCTCGCCGAAGTCCTTCCGCAGTCCGTCGGTAATTCGGAAGACGCCGCCCAGTTCGCCGACGTCCTCGCCCATCACCAGCACCTTCGGGTCGGCCTCCATCGCCGCCCGCAGCCCCATGTTCAGGGCCTTGGCCATGGTCACGTTCGCCACCAGCGGCGCCTCGGCCGCGGCGCTCGGCCGCGGCTCGGACACCCTGGACATATCGTCGGCGCGATGCATCGTGGGCGCGGCCATCACCGCTCACCTCCCGCGAAACCCGCGAGGTAGCTCAGGTGCTCGGCGCGCTCGGCGGCCACGACCGGCTGCGGATCCTCGTACACCTCGGAGAACATTCGCTCGACCGGCGGATCGGGCATGTTGACGCAGCGGTCGCGCACACCGGCGGCGAACCGGTCGGACTCCTCCTCGATCTGGGCGAAGAAGTCCTGGTCGGCCCAGTTCTCGCGGACCAGGTACAGCCGGACGCGCTCGATCGGGTCCTTCCGCTGCCACGCCTCGAGTTCGTCGGACGACCGGTAGCGGCTCGGATCGTCGGAGGTGGTGTGCGCGCCCATGCGGTAGGTAACGGCCTCGATCAGCACCGGGCCGTTGCCGTGCCGGCACTCGTCCAGTGCCCAGCGGGTCGCGGCGAGGCAGGCGAGCACGTCGTTGCCGTCCACCTGGATGCCGGGGAATCCGTAGCCGCGCGCCCGGTTGTACAGCGGCAGGCGGGTCTGCCGATCGTTCCGTTCGGAGATCGCCCACTGGTTGTTCTGGCAGAAGAACACCAGCGGCGCGTCGTACACCGAGGCCCAGACGAAACCCTCGTGCACATCGCCCTGGCTTGTCGCACCATCGCCGAAGAACGCGATGGTCGCCTCACCGTCGTCGTCGCCGACCTTGCCCTCGAACTTCTGGCCCATCGCGTAACCGGCGGCGTTGAGCACCTGGTTGCCGATCACGATGGTGTACAGGCCGAAGCCCTTGTCATAGGGGTCCCAACGGCCCTGGTCGACGCACCGGAAGATGCCGAACAGGTCGGTCAGTTCGACCCCGCGGCACCAGGCCACGCCATGTTCGCGATAGCTGGGAAACGCCATGTCCTGTGGCCGGAGCGCGCGACCCGCGCCGATCTGCGCGGCCTCCTGGCCAAGCAGCGGCACCCACAGGCCCAGTTGGCCCTGCCGCTGCAGCGCGGTCGCCTCCCGGTCGAACCGGCGTACCAGGACCATGTCCCGGTACAGGCCGCGCAGTTGTTCTGGGGTGATATCGATGTCAAAGTCCGGGTGCGAAACGCGTTCCCCGTCGGGGGTCAGCAACTGCACCAGGTCAGCGCCGCCTTCTGTGTTGGCACGCAAACCCGAAATCACCTGTTCCGTACTCGGTGTGGCGGCAGTGGCCGCCGGCGCGCCATCGGGCGTGCCCTGGGTCCAACGTTCTGCTGAGGACATGTGGCGTCTCTCCTAGCGTTGAAGGCCCGTGTCGTCCGTGGGTAACGGGCACGCGGCCATCGCCGAAACCCGGCATCGCCCGCCGGTCGGGCTGACGAAATGACGGCCATCGGCGTTGATGGTTCACTCGTCCATCCTGGCATGAGCTAGCCCACACTTGCGCACCAGAGGTCTTGGAATTTACCCAGAAATAGCGCGCTGAGCTGCGAAAATCCTCGGATGACCAACGGTCGGTTTGCCTAGCAAGGCGTGGTCGGCGCTGGTCCACGTCTCCCGGACGCGGGCCGTGCACGTGAAGTTTGTCGCCGCGTTGCGTTCGCCACACTCGCTGGCGTGCGAGGATCTTTTGTCGTGGATCGTCTGAAGCTGACCGACACCGTGCGCGCGCTCTGGGACGACGCGGTGGTGCCGAGCCTGTCCGAACTGGTGTCCATCCCGGCCGTCTCGCAGTCGTTCGACCCGGACTGGTCGGCGCACGGTCATCTGGCCGCCGCCGTCAACCATCTGCGCTCCTGGATCACCGGACGCGGCCTGCCCGGCGTCCGGACCGAGGTGATCGAGTTGGACGGCCGGTCACCGCTGCTGCTGGTCGATGTGCCGCCGCTGGCCGGCGATGCCGGGTCGTCCGCCGGCACCGTGTCGTCCGCCGGCACCGTGTTGATGTACGGCCACCTCGACAAGCAGCCGCCGGTCGGCGGCTGGTCGGACGGGTTGTCGCCATGGACACCGGTGATCCGGGACGGGCACCTGTACGGGCGCGGCGCGGCCGACGACGGTTATGCCGGTTATGCCTCGATCGCCGCGGTCGAGGCCGTCCGCGCGGCCGGCGGTGCGCACTCCCGCTGCGTGCTGCTGCTGGAGACCGGCGAGGAGTCCGGCAGCCCCGACCTGGGCGACTACCTCAACCATCTGAAGGACCGGCTCGGCGACGTTTCCCTCGTGGTCTGCCTGGACGCCGGCGCCGGGGACTACCGGCGCATGTGGCTGACCACCGCGCTGCGCGGCCTGCTGCAGGTGGATGTGACCGTCCGGGTGCTGCGCTCCGGCCAGCACTCCGGCAGCGCGAGCGGTGTCGTGCCGAGTTCGTTCCGGGTGCTCCGGCAGTTGCTCGACCGGCTGGAGGATCCGGTCACCGGGCGCCTGTCGCTGCCGGATCTGTATGTCGAGATCCCGCCGAACCGGGTCGAGGAGGCCCAGGCCGCCATCGAGGTCGCGCCGGGCGCGATCACCGCGGGGATTCCAGTGGTCCCGGGTCTGCGCCTGGTCACCGACGACGAGCTTGAGCTCGTCCTGAACAACACCTGGCGGCCGACGCTGTCCATCGTCGGCGCCGACGGGCTGCCCGCGCCGGCCGACGCCGGCAATGTGCTGCGGCCGTTCACCACGCTGTGCCTGAGCTTCCGGCTGCCACCAACCACCGACTCGGCGCGGGCGCTGGACGCGGTGCGCCGGCTGCTGTCCACCGAGGTCCCCTACAACGCCCAGGTCGAGTTGTCCCGGGTGGAGGCCGCGGACGGCTGGAACGCGCCGGAGCTGGCGCCCTGGCTACGCGATGCGCTGGACGACGCGGCCGACACGGTGTTCGGCGCACCCTGGCGCACCATGGGGCTGGGTGGGTCGATCCCGTTCATGGGGCTGCTGCAGGAGACCTATCCGACCGCCCAGTTCGTGGTGACCGGCGCGCTCGGTCCAGACAGCAACGCGCATGTGCCGGACGAGTCCCTGCACCTGCGCTATGCCAGCCAGTTGACCGAGACCATCTCGTTGGTGCTGAACGCGCACGCGACGGCGGGCGCGGCGACGGCGACCGCCTGAGCGCGGTGGCGCGGCTCGCCGCTATTCCGCCAGTTCGGCGAGCCGCGCGCGCAGATGGGCGCTCTGCGGTTCGCTGAGATCCAACTCAAGCGCCCGCCGGTACGCCACGCCTGCCTCGCCGTCGCGGTGCAGCCGGCGCAGCAACTCGGCGCGGGTGGCATGCCACCACGGATATCCGTCCAGGTCGCCGATGGTGTCCAGCAACGCCAGACCGGCGCTCGGACCGTCCCGCTCGGCGATGGCGGCCGCCCGGTTCAGCCGGACCACGCTGGTGTCCTGCACCCGGAGCAACACGTCGTACCAGGAGATCACCGCGTTCCAGTCGGTCTCCGGGTACGACTGCGCGAGCGCGTGGCAGGCCGCGATGGCGGCCTGCAGGACGTACTGGTTCGGCCGATCGGGGCTGCGTCGCAGGGCGGCCCCGACCAGTGTCACGCCCTGCCGGATCGCCTCGGCGTCCCAGCGGCCGCGATCCTGGTCCGGCAGCAGCACGAGCCTGCCGTCGGAGTCCAGCCGGCTGTCTCGCCGGGAATCCTGCAGCAGCAACAGGGCCAACAGGCCGAGCACTGTCGCGTCGTCGGGCATCAGCTCGGCCAGCAGCCTGGCGAGCCGGATCGCCTCCCCGGTCAGCCCCATCCGAACGAGATCGGCCCCGGCGCCGGCCGCGTAGCCCTCATTGAAGATCAGATAGATGGTGGCCGCGACCCCGGTCAACCGGGCCGGCAGGTCCTCGGCCGCCGGCACCCGATACGGAATCGCCGCGCGGGCGATCTTCTGCTTCGCCCTGGTCAGGCGCTTGGCCATGGTCGCCTCGGGCACCAGCAGACCGCGGGCGACCGCCGCGGTGGACAGCCCGCCCAGGGTCCGCAGGGCGAGTGCCACCTGCGTCTCGACCGCCAGGGCGGGGTGGCAGCAGGTGAATACCAGCCGGAGCAGATCATCCCGAACCACCTCGGCGGGTTCCGGGGTCATGTCGAACAGGCCGTCACCCCAGGGCGGCACAGCGGGATCCATCGCGGCCGCCTCCTTGCCGGCACGGCGTGCCTCCCGGCGGAGCAGATCGATGGCCCGCCGCTTCGCGGTGACCAACAGCCAGCCGCGTGGGTTGTCCGGTACGCCGTCGACGGGCCAGGTCTCCAGCGCCCGGACGACGGCGTCCTGGGTGGCGTCCTCGGCCAGGTCGACGCTGCCGGTGACGCGGACCAGCGTGGCCAGTACCCGAGTGCCCTCCTCGCGTACCAGCCTCGCGACCGCGCCACCGGAAGTGCCCATCGAGCCGCTGCCCGTCGGACCGGCGGCCGTCCCGGTGGTCGGACTACTCGGCGGCAAAGTCGATGACCGGCCGGACCTCGACGGCGCCCTCCCAGGCCGCCGGAATCTTCGCGGCCACCGCGACCGCCTCGTCCAGGTCCGCGCATTCCAGCAGGTAGTAGCCGGTCAGCGCCTCCTTGGTCTCGGCGAACGGGCCATCGCTGGTGACGACCTCACCGCCCTTGCCGCCGGAGACCCTGACGGTCGTGGCGGTGGACGTCGGGTAGAGCGCGTTACCGCCGCGCAGCACGGCGGCGGCCGACTCGCCGAACTCCCGGTAGTCCTTCATTTCCTGGCCGTACTTCGGGTCCGTCCAGTCGACGTCCCGCGTGTAGGTGAGGGCGAGGTACTGAGGCATGGCTGTCTCCTTCGGTGCGTCGCCGGCGCCGTTCGCCGACTTCACTGTAAGGACGAACGGCCACCCTCGACATGGACAACCGCGCCGACCAATCGGACCCGAAAAACCGCGACCGGTTAGGCGATGACGAGGCGGGAGTTCAGCGGTCTGTGGTCGTCCGCTGACTCACGGTCAATGGCCTCTAACTTGGACAGGACTCGGGTCCGCTGGCGCGACGGCCGACGAGTGGTCGGCCTGTCCAGACGAGTGGCCAGCCGGTCCGTGATGATCACCATCAGTACGGCGGCGACGGCCAGCACGAGAAGAGCGAGCCCGGCAGTGAAGAACAACACGGCGACCCCCTCAGGTCGGGTTCGCCATTCATTCTGCCGGGAAATGACCAAAAACAGGAGCGATTATTCGGGTGGGCCCGTCGTCGCGGGTCAGTCGCCCGCGACGATCTTGATTGACTGAGCGGGCCGGTTCATCTCCTGCCGGTAGCGCCACACGCCATATCCGGTGCCGCCCACGAAGAACACGATCGACAACACCAGCGCGGTCGTCTTCAGGCCGGGGATCTGGCCGAGCAGTCCGGCACCGTAGTAGCCGGTCAGCACCAGCGCCGGGACCCAGATCAGCGCACCCATGCTGGTACCGGCCATGAACCGGCGCGAGTCCATCCGGCAGGCACCGGCGACGAGCGGGGCGAGCGTACGCACCCACGGCAGCCAGCGGGCCAACACCACGGACCACAGGCCGTACCGGTTGAGAAAACTCTGTGCACGACACATACGTTCGGCGGTCAGTACCTTTCCACCGCGCCGCACGATGAACGTGTTGCCGGCTCGCCGGCCGATGAAAAAGCCGACCATGTTGCCGGCCACCGCCACGCCCACCGCGAGAATGGACAGCCCCCAGGCATGTCCGGCCAGGCCACGATCGGCCAACACCAAGCCCGCGGTGAACAACATCGAGTCACCGGGCAGGAAAAGCCCGATGATGAACGCGCACTCCACGAACACCAGTGCCAGGACTACTGCGCACACCGTCAACGCGCCCAGGCCACCAAGGAGCCCGAGCGCGTGATGGGATTCGGATGCCAACGGCACCATTGCAGAGTACGTGGTCCCGCCAGCGGCTTGTGACCGGCCGGCCGAATTGGTCGCAGCTCACACCGTGAATTCACCCGTTGATGTCTTGTGCACACCGGGCCGGCACGGAGTCGAAACCCGGCACCGACCTCGCGAGAACGGTCCACCCGTGTCCCATCCGAGGACCGGATGAGGCACGGGTGGACCGCCCGTTCTCGTTACAGTTCGGAGTGCTCCAGCAGCACGTCGTGCACCTCGTCGACGCCCGCCTTCACGCTGCGGCGACTGCTCACCGGCGGGTAGCCGCTGGCGATCACCGTGTACTCGCCCTCCGGCAGTTCGGCGAAGGCGTACTCACCGGACTCGTCGGTGGTCGTCATGGCCACCACGACACCGGCGGGGTCCACCAGGGTGACCCGGGCGTCCGGAACCGGGCGGCCGTGGACGCCGCGAGCGACGCCGAACATCGCCGCCGAGCAACTGATCTCGACGTCAGCCTCGGTCTCGCCGGCATCGGTCACCATCAGTGTCCGAGCGCTGGGCCGGTGCCCGGCCGCGGTGACCACCAGGGTGTAGCCACCGCTTCGCAACTCGCCGAAGTAGTAGTGGCCGTCCCCGTCGGTGGTGGTCGCTCCGACCACCGCGCCATTGCCGTCGGTCAGGGTGACCGTCGCGTCGGCGACCACCGAGTCGGCGCCGGTGTCGCGGACCGTGCCGAACAACCGGGTGGTGCCCCGCAACACGATCTCGTGCCGCAGCTCGGCACCGGCCACCCGCAGCGTCGCGGCGTGCGGCTGGTGTCCCGAGGACGAGGCGATCAACACATACATCCCGTCCAGCGGCGCGGTCAGCCGGTAGTCGCCGTGCTTGTCGGTGGTCGCCAGGCCGACCTGCTGGCCGGCGTGGTTGATCAGCGTCAGCACCGCTCCGATCACCGGCGTGCCGTCCGCCCGCCGAACGGAACCCTCGACCGTGGTCCCGGAGCCGCCCTGGCCGTTACGGCGCCCGCCCCCGTGCCTGCCATGCCTGCCGTCCTGCTGGCCGTTCACGGCGAGCGCCGCCGGGCCGCCGACCTCCGCGGGAGCCTCGATGGCCGGTGCCGCCTCGCCGTCCTCGGCAGCCATGGCGGACACCCGGGACTCGGTCCGCAGCGGGATCTCCTTCATGAACAGGGTGACCACGAAGGCGACCGCCATCACCGCGACCATCACCCAGAACACCGTGTCGATGGACTGCGAGAAGCCCACCAGGAACGGGTGTGCCAGGCGTGGGTCGATGCGCTGCAGGAACGACGAGTCGTTGAGCACGTTCGCCCCGCCGCCGTGACCGGAGATCAGCGAGAGGACGGGCTGGTTGACCGGGTTGGCCAGCACCGCCGTGTCGTGCAACGCGGCCTGGAACGGTGTCGTCGTGAACGCCGACCGGATCGCGGTGCCGATGTTGCTGGTGACCGTGCTGAACAGGATGGACAGGAAGACCGCCGTACCGAGCGTGCCGCCGATCTGCCGGAAGAACGTGGCGGCGGAGGTCGCGACACCCATGTCCTTCAGCGGGCCGGCGTTCTGCGCGGCCAACTGCAGGGTCTGCATGCACAGGCCCAGCCCGAAACCGACGACGAACATGTAGAGCATCGGCTGCCACAGTGGCGTGTCCGCCCCGATCGTGGTGAACAGCACGCCGCCGCCGGCGAACACCGCCGTACCGATGATCGGGAACAGCTTGTAGCGGCCGGTCTTCGAGGTGATCAGGCCGGACGCGATCGAGGAGATCATCATCCCGGCCATCAACGGCAGCGTCTGCAGGCCGGCGGTCGTGGGCGAGGAGCCCTTGACGATCTGCAGGTACTGCGGGATCAACATCATCCCGCCGAACATGCCGATACCGACGATGGTGCTGGCCAGGATGACCACGCTGAACGTGGTGTTACGGAACAGCCGCAGCGGCACCAGGGCGTCTTCCCGCATGAAGCGCTCGACCAGGACGAACGCCAGCACACCGACCGCGCCGATGACGTAGCAGAGCACCGACTTGGTGTCACCCCAGCCCCAGCTCTGGCCCTGTTCGGCCACGATGAGCAACGGGACCAGGCCGACGATCAGGGTGATCGCACCCCACCAGTCGATGCGCGGGTTCGCGTGCCGCTTGAATGGCACATTCAGCACCTTGGCGACCACGATCAGCGCGATGATCCCGATCGGCACGTTCACCAGGAAGACCCAGCGCCAGCCGACGATGCCGAGGATGGCGGGGGCGCCGGCCAGCGCACCACCGATCAGTGGGCCCAGCACGCTCGACGTGCCGAACACCGCCAGGAAATAACCCTGGTACTTGGCGCGCTCCCGGGGCGACACGATGTCACCGAGGATGGTGAACGCCAGCGACATGAGGCCACCGGCACCGATGCCCTGCAGCGCTCGGAATCCCGCCAGCATGTACATCGACGTGGAGAAGGCGGACGCCAGCGATCCGATGACGAAGATCGAGATCGCGGCGAGATAGAAAGGCTTGCGGCCGTACAGGTCGGACAGTTTCCCGTACAGCGGAGTGGCTATCGTCGATGTGATCAGGTAGGCGGTGGTGACCCAGGCCTGCATGGACAGGCCGTTGAGGTCGTCGGAGATCGTCCGGATCGACGTGCTGACGATCGTCATGTCCAGGGCGGCCAGGAACATGCCGAGCAGCAGACCGGTGATGATGGTCATGATCTGCCGGTGTGACAGACCTCTGGACGTTGATGCCGGCTCCGGAGCAGTGGATGTGCTCTGCTCCGGGGCGCGAAGCGCGCTGGTGGTGGTCATCGTGATCCCCCCTTCGGGCAGGTGGCGCAGGTGGCGCCGTGCTGGCGGTGTTCTTCGTTTTCCAGGGCGGTGTTCAGCCGGTTGAGCAGCGTCGCGGCGGTGCGGAGGTCCTCCGACGACCAGTCCTCCAGGGCATGGGAGAGGTCCTCGATGCGCGCGCGATGCTGACGCTCGAACAACTCCTGACCGAGCGGCGTCGCCACGAGCAGGCATGCCCGGCCGTCCGCCGGATCGGCCTCGCGAGTGACGAGGTCATGCCGGACCAGCACGCCAACCTGGCGACTGACCGTCGAGGTGTCCGCGTGGACCGCCTCGGCGAGGGCCGTGGTGCGCTGCGGCCCCGCCATGACGAGATGTCCCAGCAACACGTACGCGGCTTGTTCAATGCCGTCCTGCTGCTGGGAAGTCACCCGGGCGCTGCCGCGTTTCAGCAGACGCATCAATCGTGCGAACTGCCGCACCATGGCATCGGTCTCGGCCTGACGATCCTCACCGACCGCAGGCCGTGGTGTCGAGCGGATATTCGTCGCCACCGCCGCTCCCTCTGGTTGCGCGTGCCATGCAAGTAGTTGCTCGCTACAACCATATACCTTCATGATCTATTTCGACCTTGAGACCTTTGTGGCGACCGTCACAATTCCACTTCCGGTTGATGCTGCTGGCGACGCCGACGGGCCGCCCCTAAAGTCATCTGGACTCCCCGAACACAACTGGACACGGAGGGCGACGAGTGCGCGTAGCGGCCGGCAGGTGGGTGACGGCGTTCATCGCCGCGAGCATGGTGACCACGGTCATGTCGGCCGCCCTGGCGCCGACCGCGTCGGCGGCGAGCGAGCGACCGGTCCAACCGGCGCGCCCGGTCGGGTCCGTCAGCGGGCTGGACCCCGTCGCGCACGAGATCGGCGCGCGGCCCACAGTTGCCGGCCGGGTGGCCGCGCTGGACCGCGTCACCGCCAACACGCCAGTGTTGTCGGGCGCCTACGGCGCGCCCGAGCTGTGGCAGACCCGGATCGACGGCACTGGCACCACCGTCGCCGTGGTCGTCTCGTTCGGTGACCCGAACGCCGCCGAGGTGCTCAACGAGTACAGCGCCGAGCACGGCCTGCCGCCGGCCGACGTCACCGTGATCACCCCGGCCGGCCCGCTGCCGGACTGCGGTACGCCCGCCGAAGCGGCCAGGCTCGGCTGCGCCGACTGGGTCGGCGAGACCGATCTGGACATCGTGATGGTGCACCTGATCGCGCCGGGCGCTCATATCCTGATCGCCGCCACCCCGGTCAATGAGACTCAGGGCTTCGTCGGTATGCCGGAGATGATGGACTCGATCCAGTACATCGCCGAGCATGGGCTGGCCGACGTGATGTCGCTGAGTTTCGGCACACCCGAGGACGACTTCCCGGCCCTCACCGATCCGACCACCCTCGACTACGGCTTCCGGGCCGCCCGGTCCGCCGGTATCCCGGTCATCGCGGCCAGCGGTGACTGCGGGGCCACCGACAACACGGCGGACTCGCGGTCTCAGTGCCAGGACGTGTTCCCATACCGGGTGGTGGGATGGCCGGCGTCCGATCCGCTGGTGACGGCGGTCGGCGGCACGGTCCCGAACCTGGACGCCAACGGCAACCGGCTGGGACCGGACCCGCTGTGGCCGGAGTCCGGCGCCGGACTGTCCAAAACGTACGGCCGGCCGTCCTGGCAGCGCAACGTCGCCGGCATCATCGGCAGCGACCAGCGGTCCATTCCGGACGTCACCATGGCCGGCACGGTCGGCACGTCCGAGTCGTCACCGCTGTTCGCGGGCGTGCTCGCGCTGGCCACCCAGTTGCGCGGCGGCAGGCTGGGGTTCATCAACCCGGCCCTGTACCGGCTCGGCCCGCTCGGCGGGGCGGTCGGCATCGTCGACGTCACCTCCGGCAACAACAGCTTCGCCGGGGTGCGCGGCTACGCGGCCGGTCCAGGGTTCGACATCGCCTCCGGCTGGGGCACGATCAACGCCACCGGGTTCGTGCCGGCGCTGGCCGCCGCTGTCAGTGACTCAGCACGTCAGTGACCCAGAACGTCGGTAACAGAGCTGGTGAGTGACCGAATAAGCAACTGATCCCGCCGACCGGCCGGCACTAGATTGGCCGGTATGCCACCCGATCCGGTCGAACTGGCCCACCAGCTGCGTCGCGCCGGAGTATCCGAAGTGGACATCTCGACCCGGCGGCGCGCCGAGTACTCCTCGGATGCCTCGCTGTACCGCGTGGTGCCCAGCGCCGTCGTGTTTCCCCGGTCCACCGACGAGGTGATCGCGACGGTGGAGACCTGCCGAGCACTGGACACGCCGATCACGCCGCGCGGCGCGGGCACCTCGATCGCCGGTAACGCGGTCGGCTCCGGTGTGCTGCTCGACTTCTCACGTCACCTGCGCCGAATTCATGACGTCGACCCCGAGGCCGGCACCGCGCGGGTCGATCCCGGCGTGGTGCTGGATGAGTTGCAACGCGCGGTCGCACCGCACGGCCTGCGGTTCGGGCCGGACCCGTCGACACATGGCCGCGCCACGCTCGGCGGCATGATCGGCAACAACGCCTGCGGCTCACGAGCGCTCGGCTACGGTCGGACCGCCGACAACGTGCTCGCACTCGATCTGCTGACCGGAACCGGCGAGCGGCTGTCGGTCAGCCGAGACGCCGGCCCCGCCGTCCCGGCGTCCTCGACGCTGGCCGCGCTGCACGAACTGGTGGCGGGCAACCTCGGCGTGATCCGCACCGAACTGGGCAGGTTCCGCCGGCAGATCTCCGGCTACTCACTGGAACATCTGCTGCCGGAACACGGATTCGACGTGGCCAGCGCGCTGGTCGGCAGCGAGGGCGGCCTCGGCGTGCTGCTCCGGGCCACCGTCGCGCTGGTGCGGGCGCCGGCCAGCACCACCCTGGTTGTGCTCGGTTATCCGGACATGGCGACCGCCGCCGACGTGGTACCCGCGCTGCTCGCCTACCGCCCGGTCGCGCTGGAGGGCCTGGACGCCCGGATGGTCGACGTCGTCCGCCGCCGGCGCGGTCCGTCCGCCGTGCCGGACCTGCCGGCCGGTGACGGCTGGCTGTTCGTCGAACTGGGCGGCGACTCGGCCGCGGAACTGGCCACCCGGGCGGCCGCCGTGCGACGCGATTCCGGGGCGCTGGACGGCCGGGTGGTGAACGAGCCGGCGGAGGCGGCCGCCCTCTGGCGGATCCGCGAGGACGGCGCCGGCCTGGCCACCCGCGCCGAGCCGGGCCGGATCTGGCTGTCCGGGTGGGAGGACGCCGCCGTGCCGCCGGCCGCGCTCGGTTCCTACCTGCGCCGGTTCGAGAGGCTGCTCACCGACTACCGGTTGACCGGGACCCCGTACGGCCATTTCGGCGACGGCTGTCTGCATGTGCGCATTGATTTCCCGCTCACCGAGCGCGGCGGCACCGCGCTGTTCCGCGAGTTCCTCACCGAGGCGGCCACGCTGGTCGCCGAATATGGCGGATCGATGTCCGGGGAGCACGGCGACGGCCGGGCACGCGGCGAGCTGCTGCCGCTGATGTACTCGGCCGACGCGCTGCGGCTGTTCGGTGCCGTGAAGGCGATCTTCGATCCGGCGGACCTGCTCAACCCCGGTGTGATCGTGCGTCCGGCCCCGGCCGCGCGGGACCTGCGGCTGCCGGCCGTCCGCCCGGTGCGGCGCCGGCTCGCCCTCGCCTATCGCGACGACCGAGGCGACTTCGCCAGCGCCGTGCACCGCTGCGTCGGAATCGGCAAATGCCGGGCCGACAACACCGGCACCGGCGGTGTGATGTGCCCGTCGTACCTGGCCACCCGGGACGAGCGGGACAGCACCCGGGGACGCGCGCGGGTGCTCCAGGAGATGATCAACGGATCCCTGGTGCGGGAGGGCTGGAGCTCGCCGGAGTTGCTGGACGCGCTGGACCTGTGTCTGGCCTGCAAGGGATGCGCGGCGGACTGCCCGACCGCCGTCGACATGGCCAGTTACAAGGCCGAGGTGTTGTACCAGGCGTACCGGCACCGGCCGCGACCGGCGGCGCACTACGCGCTCGGCTGGCTGCCCCGCTGGGCTCGGCTGGCGTCCCGGGCACCCCGCCTGGCGAACGCGGCGATGGCCACTCCCGCGCTCGCGGCGGCCGGCAGGCGACTGGCCGGGGTCGACCCACGACGTGCCCTGCCCGCCTTCGCGCGGCACACCTTCCGGCGCTGGTTCGCCGATCACCGGCCGGCGGAGGGTGATCCGGTGCTGCTGTGGGTGGACACCTTCACCAACCACTTCACGCCCCAGGTCGGCATCGCCGCCGTGCGGGTGCTGGAGGACGCCGGGTTCTCGGTGCACATTCCCGATCGACCGGTGTGCTGCGGGCTGACCTGGATCTCCACCGGACAGCTCGACACGGCCAGCCGGATGCTGCGCCGGTCGATCGACGCGCTGGCGCCCGCGGTGGCGGCCGGCACGCCGGTGGTCGGCCTGGAACCGTCCTGCACCGCGGTGTTTCGCGGTGATGCCGCCAACCTGCTCGGTGACCGGCCCGAGGTACGCGCCACGGCACGGGCCTTCCACACCCTCGCCGAACTGCTCGCCACCCGTCCGCGATGGACACCGCCGGCGCTGTCCGGGGTTCGGGTGTTGGCCCAGCCGCACTGCCACCAGCACGCGGTGCTCGGCTGGTCCGCGGACCACGCGCTGCTGTCGGCGGCCGGGGCGGACGTCCGGTCGGTCGGCGGATGTTGCGGCATGGCCGGCAACTTCGGCGCCGAGCGCGGCCACTACGACGTGTCGGTCGCGGTCGCGGAGACCGCGCTGCTGCCGGCCGTGCGGGCCGCCGGGGCGGACACCACGCTGCTCGCCGACGGCTTCTCCTGCCGGGTCCAACTGGCACAGCTCGCCCACCGCCGGGCGGTGCACCTGGCGGAACTGCTGGTCCGCACCGACCGTGACGGATTACATTTCTGTCAATGACGTCCCGTGACACCCTCATCGACGAGCTGCGCGCCACCCTGGGCGCCGGTTCCGTGCTGTACGACCCCGACGTGACGGCCGGCTACCGGCAGGACATGGCGCCGCTGGCACCGAACGGCCAGCCGCTGGCGGTGGTGCTGCCGAAGAACGCGGACGAGGTGCGGGGCGTGGTCTTGGCCTGCGGACGGGCGGGTGTGCCGATCGTGCCGCGCGGCGCGGGCAGTGGGCTGTGCGGTGGGGCCAACGCCGTCGACGGCTGCGTGGTGTTGGTGACCACCAAGATGAACGCGATCGTGGAGATCGATCCGGACAACCGGCTCGCGGTGGTCGAGCCCGGCGTGGTCAACCTCGACCTGCGCAATGCCGTGCAGAAGCACGGCTTGTTCTTCCCACCCGATCCGTCCAGCTACGACTGGTGCACCATCGGCGGGAACCTGGCCACCAACGCGGGCGGGTTGTGTTGTGTGAAATACGGCGTGACCACGGACTCCGTGCTGGGTCTTGAGGTTGTGCTGGCCGACGGCGAGGTGCTGCGCACCGGCCGCCGCACCGTCAAGGGCGTCGCCGGTTACGACCTCACCAAGCTGTTCGTCGGCAGCGAGGGCACCCTCGGCGTGATCACCCAGGCCACCCTCGCGCTGAAGCCTCTTCCGCAGGCGCCGGCCACCCTGGTCGCCTCGTTCAACTCGACACAGGCCGCCGGGCAGGCGGTGACCGCCATCGTCCGCGAGGGTCTGGTGCCGTCCCTGCTGGAGATCATGGACCAGTCCTCGATCCGGGCGGCCGAGGAGTACCTCAACACCGAGATCGGCCATGGCCGGGACTGCGCGGCGCTGCTGCTGTGCCAGTCCGACACCGGCGGCGAGGCCGCGCGTCGCGAACTCGCGGTCATCGAGGGCATCTGCGAGAGCAACGGCGCCGGCATGACCTATCTCACCGACGACCTTGCCGAGGGCCGGATGCTGTTGCAGGCCCGCCGGGTGGTGCTGCTGGCGCTGGAATGCTACGGCGCCTGGATCACCGACGACGTGTGCGTGCCGCGCACCCGCATCGCCGATCTCATCGCCGGCTGTGAACGGATCAGCGCCGAATCCGGGCTGCGCATCGCCGTCGTCGGGCATGCCGGCGACGGCAACATGCATCCCACGATCGTCTACCAGTCCGACTCGGCAGCGCAGCTGGCCCGCGCGCAGCAGGCCTTCCGCGACATCCTGGCGCTGGGGCTGAAACTCGGCGGCACGGTCACCGGTGAGCATGGTGTCGGCAGGATCAAGCAGGACTGGCTGGCCACCGAGATCGGCCCGATCGGCATGCGCACCCACCGCGCCATCAAGGCCGCCCTGGACCCGCACAACGTCTTCAACCCGGGCTCGATGTTCGCCACCCAGGAGATCAGCGCCTAGAAGACCAGTACAGAGAAGATCAGCGCGGACTGAGGGCGGTGGCGGGTCCGCCCGGTCAGTTGATGGGCTCGCGCAGCGCCGGCATCTGCTGGGTTTCCATCAGGGCGAGCCGGTTCTCCCGGCGGTTCTCCCGGCGCTGCCGCAGCCATTCGATGCCGACCGGGATCAGCGACACCACCACGATCAGCACCAGGATGACGTCGATGTTGTTGCCGATCACCGAGATCTGGCCGAGGAAGTAGCCGGCCACCGTGACGCCGGTGGCCCAGATGACGCCACCGAGGGCGGACACGGACAGGTACGTCCGGAAATTCATCCGGCCGACGCCGGCCACCGCCGTGATGAAGGTGCGGATGATCGGCACGAAACGAGCCAGGAACAGCGCCTTTGTTCCATACTTCTCGAAGAAGGCGTGGGTGCGATCCACGTACTCGCGCTTGAACAGCCTGGAATCCTGCTTGTTGAACAATTTCGGCCCAACCGCGTAGCCGACGCCGTAGCCCACCGCGTTGCCCAGCACCGCGCAGACGGAGAGCACCAGGCACGCCACCCACAGCGGGGTGCCCACCGACCCGTTCGCGATGAACAGGCCGAGCGGGAACAGCAGCGAGTCACCCGGCAGGAAAAAGCCGATCAACAGACCACATTCGGCGAAAATGATCAGTGCGACGACCGGCAACAACCACGGACCAACCGAGTGCAAGAGGGAATCGGCGCTCAACCCGAAAATGCTCACGGGGACAACGGTACCGGTCGATTCTCAACGTCCGCTCAGAGCCATGCCTGAACCGTTACACCGTCGGTCACGCGCCGTCACACGATGCTGAGCAGGCCGATCACCGCACCGGCGGCCAGGCCGAGCAGCAATGCCAGCAACAGCACCCAGACCAGCGGCACACCGGGCGCCAGTCCGGATGAACCCGCCGATGAACCCGTGGATGAACCCGAGCGTGCCGGCCGGGCCATCGGCAGCGGCGCATGACCGGTGCCGACCGCCTGCGCGCGCAGTGCCTCGGCCAGCAGCTTTTCGGGATCAGTCATCAGTGCCGCTCATCACGGCGTGGCCATGATCCGCTGCAACGCCTCCAGGGCGCGGCTCGCGGTGGACTTGACCGTGCCCCGGGAAATGCCGGCCGCCTCGGCGATCTCCGCCTCGGTGAGATTGCCGTAGTACCGCAGCACCAGCACCTCACGCTGCCGGGGCGGCAGCTTGGACAGCGCCCGGACGACCGCCTGGTGCTCGGCCGTGAGCATCGCCAGGCTCTCCGCGGAACGCGCGTTGGCGACATGCGGAGGGGTGTAGTCACGGGCGGTCTTGCGCCGGCGCAGCACGCTGCGCGAGCCGTTCACCACCGCGGTCCGCAGATAGCCGATGGCCGCCTTCGAGTCGCGCAGGTTCCCCCAGTGCCGGTACAGGCCGGCGAACGCCTCCTGGACCACGTCCTCGGCCGTGGCCGGCTCGTCCACCAGCAGCAGCGCCAGCCGGATCAGCCGCATCCGGTGGGTGCGGTAGAGATCCTCAAGGGTGAGTGCATGGCTCGGCTCCGCCGCGGGTGGCGCGTCGAGCACCCGCAGGTGATTCAGGGTCTGTTCGACGCTCTGCTCGGCCGGCGTCCCCGATGCGACCGGCGCGCCGTGTGTGTCGTTGACCATGTGTTCGGGCCCATTCACTCCCACGGGGGAACGGTACCGGTTTCCCGGCGATCAAGGGCAGGGGTGGAGTCAACTGTGTGATCTAAATTCGTCACTTACAGTGATACGCCACCCGATCGGTGGATCTTTTCCACGCTAGCTGCCGGCCTGTTCTCCCTGCTCTCGCATGGCGGCGGCACCGCCCGGACCGGCCGGAGCGGACGCGGCCGCGCCACGCTTCGCGACGTCCTCCAGCGCGGCCTGGTCGGCCCTACGCACCTGGCCGGACGCGGTCAGCTCCACGATCGGTGGCAGGAACGCCCGGAACACCTTGGCGACCAGCGTCGAGCGTGGAATGTGGATCGTCCTGGCGCGCCGGGCGATGCCGTCGGCGAACGAGTCCACCGCCATGGACAGCGGATATGTCCGGCCGATCGGGCCACGGTTGCTCTTGCGCATCGGCCCGAACACCGGATGCTGGTCCGCGCCGCTGACCAGGTCCGTGGAGATCCAGCTCGGATGCGCCACGCCGACCGCGACGCCGAAATGCCGGACCTCCGCGCGCAGCGTGTTCCCGAACGCCTCGACACCGGCCTTGGCCGCGTTGTAGGGAGCGTTCGCGGGGATGTTGACGATGGCCGCCATCGACGAGACGAGCAGGCAGTAGCCCCGGCTGTCGATCAGCCGCGGCAGGAAGCTACGCACCGTCCGCCAGGTGCCCAGCAGGTCAACCTCGATGACCCGTTCGAACGCGGCCGGGTCGATCGAACGAATGAATCCAGCGGCCGCGATGCCAGCGTTGGCGACCAGCACGTCGATCCGGCCGTACCGGTCCACGATGCCGTCGACCGCGCCGCGCAGGTCGTCCCAACTGGTCACGTCGGCCGGCCAGGCGGACGCGTCCGGGCCGCACTGCCGCGCGACCTCCCGCAGCAGCTCCGGCTCCAGGCCGACGAGGGCGAGCTTGGCACCCTGCCCGGCGAGCTTCCTCGCCAACCCGGCGCCGATGCCGCGCGCCGCGCCGGTGATCACCACGACCTTGCCGGCCACGGTCGGGCCGTTCGCCCTGTTGCCGTTCAGCACGCCCACCGAGGTCTCCCGTCCGAGCCGACGATCATGTCCACCGCCCTAACCTACCGCCGGTAACTTACTACCGAGTTGGGGTGAGTCCGTGGTTGTTGGATCTCCGAGACCTGGGTAGCGTGTTCGATAAATGACGAACAATCGCGAAACGGGGTGCGAGGCGAGATGACGGTGAACATCGGACGTCTCGGTGTCTGGGTGACCAGCCGGCTGATCGACGCGTGGTCGCCGGAGAAGTTGGGCGAGATCGCGGCGGACTGGGAACGGGCCGGCTACGGCGCCGTCTGGGTCGGCGGAGTCCGGGGCGACCTGCCGACGGCCGAACCGGTGCTGGCCGCCACCGACCATTTCGCCTACGCCACCGGCATCGTGAACGTGTGGACGCAGCCGGCCGAGGTGGCCGCCGCCGCGTACCACCGGGTGGACGCGGCCTACCCGGACCGGCTGCTGTTGGGCGTCGGCGCCGGTCACCGGGAGGCCAACGCCGGGCAGGGCTATCAGAAGCCCTACGAGAAGCTGGTCGAGTACCTGGACGAGCTGGCGAACGCGTCGAAGCCGGTGCCCGCCGAGAACACCGCACTGGCCGCGCTCGGTCCGAAGGTGCTCGCGCTGGCCGGCCGGCGCACCGCCGGCGCGCATCCGTACCTGACCACGCCGGAGCACACCCGTCGGGCACGGGAGGTGCTGGGCGACGGTCCGCTGCTGGCGCCCGAGCAGAAGGTGGTCGTCGAGACCGATCCGGCCAAGGCGCGCGCCATCGCCCGCCCGACGGTCGCCCGCTACCTGGGGTTGGCCAACTATGTCGCCAATCTGCGCCGACTCGGCTTCACTGACGACGACTTCGCCGACGGCGGCAGCGACCGGCTGGTCGACGCGTTGGTGGCCTGGGGCGATGTGGACGCCATCGGCGCCCGGGTCCGCGCGCACCACGACGCCGGTGCCGACCACGTCTGCCTCCAGCTGCTGAGCGAAGCGCCGTCACCGGACCCACGGCTGTGGCGGGAACTCGGCGAGGCGCTGGCCGGGTAGTCGGCCCTGCCGGGCAATCTCACAGCCGATCTCGCGGCCGATCTCAGGGCGGAGCACACCGCCGATCCCAGCCGGCCGCACAGGCCACCCACCAGGCGATCCGGTGGCCGGTCCGGGCTACGGAATCGATTCCGCCTCCCATGCTGGGTGCGCTCGACCGCAGCCGTACGATTCAGGCGAGAACGGACAGAGATTTCATGTACTCCGGATGGAGGCACCGATGCCCATCGCCAGCCCCGAGGTCTACCGGGACATGCTGGATCGCGCCAAGGCGAACGCCTTCGCCTACCCGGCCATCAACGTCACCTCGTCGGAGACGGTAAACGCGGCCCTGCGGGGCTTCGCGGAGGCCGAGAGCGACGGCATCATCCAGATTTCCACCGGTGGTGCCGAATTCGCCTCCGGCACCAAGGTCAAGGACATGGTCACCGGCGCGGTCGCGCTCGCCGAGTTCGCGCAGGTCGTGGCGGCCAAGTACCCGGTGAACATCGCACTGCACACCGACCACTGCCCGAAGAACAAGCTGGACGGCTACGTCCGGCCGCTGATCGCGATCAGCCAGGAACGGGTCTCGGCCGGCGGTAACCCGCTCTTCCAGTCGCACATGTGGGATGGCTCGGCCGTGCCACTGGGCGAGAACCTCACCATCGCGACCGAACTGCTCGACCTCGCCGCCAAGGCCAACATCATCCTGGAGATTGAGGTCGGCGTGGTCGGTGGCGAGGAGGACGGCGTCGCCAACGCGATCAACGAGAAGCTGTACACCACGCCCGGGGACTATCTGAAGACCGTGGAAGCCCTGGGAACCGGCGAGAAGGGCCGGTACCTGCTGGCCGCGACCTTCGGCAACGTGCACGGCGTCTACAAACCGGGCAATGTCAAGCTCCGCCCGGACATCCTCAAGCAGGGCCAGGAAGTGGTCAGCGAGAAGCTGGGCCTGCCGGCCGGCAGCAAGCCGTTCGACCTGGTGTTCCACGGCGGCTCCGGCTCACTGCCCGAGGAGATCTCGGCGGCGGTCAGCTACGGCGTGGTCAAGATGAACGTGGACACCGACACCCAGTACGCGTTCACCCGGCCGATCGCCGGTCACATGTTCACGCACTACGACGGCGTGCTCAAGGTGGATGGCGAGGTCGGCAACAAGAAGAACTACGACCCGCGCAGCTACCTCAAGGCCGCCGAGCAGAACATGGCCGACCGGGTGATCCAGGCCTGCCAGGACCTGAAGTCGGCCGGCACGCACGTCGCCTGACGGTCCAGACGCACCGCTGGGACACATCCGGCGTCCCAGGTGAATGACCGGGCGAAGGTCGCGGGTCCGCGTGGCCTACTGAGGTCACGCGGACCCGCGCGCCCTGAACCCCGACTGTTCCAGCGTTCCAGGTGGATGCGGTCCAAGGCCGAAGGCACGCGAGCGGCCTGAGAACGCCGGCCAGCGCCACCTGGAACGATGGAAGCCATGAATCCTGGAGAGAACCTGCTGGGTCACGGTCATGGCCACGGTCATGGCGCCTCCACCGGCCCCACCCTGCTGCCGGCGCTGCCGGAGGCGCAGTCCGCGCTCGACGCCGGCACCGACCCGGCCGAGGTCGCGAAGGCGTATCCGGCATACAGCGCCGCATGGGCGGCGCTGTCGGAGCGGGCATTGGCCGGTGATCCGGTCGCCGCATACGCCTACGCGCGCACCGGGTACCACCGTGGCCTGGACCAACTACGCCGGGCCGGGTGGCGCGGCACCGGCCTGGTGCCGGCCAGCCATGTGCCCAACCGTGGTTTCCTGCGCTCGCTCGCCGCGTTGGCGCTGGCCGCGCGGGCGATCGGGGAGACCGACGAGTACGAGCGCTGCCGGCAGTTCCTGAACGACTCCGATCCCGAGGCCGTCAGCGTGTTGGGCCTCAAGCTGGACTAGAAAATCACGGTGCGGTTGCCGCGGGTGAGCACCCGGTCCTCCAGGTGCCACCGCAGCCCGCGCGCCAGCACGATCTTCTCGATGTCGCGACCCTTGCGCACCATGTCGGCGACCGAGTCGCGGTGGTCCACCCGGATCACGTCCTGCTCGATGATGGGCCCGGCATCCAGGTCCGCGGTCACGTAGTGGCAGGTGGCCCCGATCAGCTTGACGCCGCGATCATGCGCCTGCCGGTACGGCCGCGCGCCCACGAACGACGGCAGGAAGCTGTGATGGATGTTGATGGCGCGGCCGGACCAGGCCGCGCACAGCTCCGGCGGCAGCACCTGCATGAACCGGGCCAGCACGATGGCGTCCGGATGCTGCGCCTCCACGAGCTGGCCAAGCTGCGCGAACGCGGCCTGTTTTCCCTCCGGATCGTCTACCGGGAACGGCACGTGGTGGAACGGGATGCCATGTGCCCGGGTGATCTCGGCGAGGTTGGTGTGGTTGCCGATCACCGCCGACACGTCGACGTCCAGCTCGCCGCTGGAGGTCCGGCCCAGCAGGTCATACAGGCAGTGGCCCTCGCGCGAGACGAGGATCACCACGCGACGGCGCTGGGCGGTGTCGGTGATCCGCCAGTCCGCGCCGATCGGGCCGATCGGGCCGGACGGGCGCGCCGGATGGCTGCCCAGCTCCAGCGCCAGCCGCCCGAGCCGTTCACGCAGCTCGTCCAGGCCCACCGACAGGGAGTCCGCCAGCACCTCCTGCCTGGTGAAGAACCAGTTGTGCACCCGATCCGTGTGATACGCGGCATCCACGATCCAGCCGCCCAGATCGGCCAGGAGCGATGAGATGCGAGCGATGATTCCGGTGCGGTCGGGGCAGCCAAACACGATCACATAGCGACGTTCACAGGGCGACACGGCTGCGAGTCTGGCAGCAGGCCCACACCAGGAGCCACCGAGGGTGACCAACGGGTCTTTCAGGCCGCGACGACGTCCCACGGCAGGGTGATTTCGCCGGCCCGCCACCGCCGAGGTCGGTCCAACACCGGTACACCCCGCCCGACCAGCAGTTTCACCGCCTCGGCCCAGCGCACCCGGGGCCCGAACGGCACGAACGGTGCGGCCGCCGCCCAGCAGGCGTCGAGCTCGGACAGCACCGAGTGCACCCGCTGGCCGGGCACGTTGTGGTGGATCAGCGACTTGGGCAGTCGCTCCGCGAGGTCCGACGGCCGTTCCAGGTCGTGTGGCCGGCAGGCCAGCGTGAGGGTGCGGGGGCCGGTCTCGGTGAGCGTGACCCAACAGCACCGGCGGCCGATCTCGTCGCAGGTGCCCTCGATCAGCAGCCCGCCCGGTGCCAGCCCACCGGTGATCGTCAGCCAGGCCCGGGCGGCGTCGACCTCCTGGTACTGCCGCAGCACGTTGAACGCCCGCACCAGCAGCGGCCGGTGGCCGGCCAGCTCGAAACCACCCCGCCGGAACTCCAGCGACGGCGGCACGGCGGCGGTCAACGCGCTGGCCACCCGGTCCGGATCGAGTTCGAGGCCGACCACCCGCACATCGGGCCGCACCGCGCGCAGCCGGGCGTGCAACTCGACCGTGGTCACCGGCGAGGCACCGAAGCCGAGATCGACGACCAACGGGCCGTCGTCGGGCTCGGCGAGATCCAGCACACCCAGCACGCTCGGCGTGCCGAGCAGCCAGCGATCCACCCGCCGTAACCGGTTGGGGTTGGTGGTGCCCCGGGTGGGCAGGCCCAGGGCACGAGCGCGCCCGGCGGCCATTCTTGGTCGCTTGGTTCGCATCTGTGGTGATCAGCCCTGGTGCGTGCGCAGCCAGTCGTCGGTGAAGTCGGACTCCTTGGTCAGCAGGTCGGTGACCTGCCGGGCCACGTTCTCCTCGACGGCCCCGCCGATCAGCGGAATGGGGATGCGCACCGAACCCTCCACGGAGCGCACACTGCCGTCGCCGTCGGCCACGATCTTCTGCGTGCCTGACATGTCGCCGGGCGTGCCGGCGATCGTCACCCGGACCGTGCCCGAGTAGTCGCCGTTCGAGTCGGCCCGCCAGCTCTCCTGGCGGTCGACGGTGATGCTGTCGCCGAGCAGCCTGCCCAGCACCCCCGGCAGGTCCTCGCCGGCCACCCCGTGCCGCAGCCGGTAGCGCGCGCCGTCCGTGGTCACCTCATGCTCCAGCAGCGCGGCGTTGTGCCCGCCGAGCACCTTGAGCCGCTCGCGCAGGTATTCGGGATCGATGAGGGTGCGATAGACAACCGGGACGCCCCAGTCCGAGCGGGTGCGGTGCTCGATACGCCGTGCCATGGCGGGAAGGCTACCGTTGCGTCCCGTGACCAGCTTCGACACAGGCACCGACCTGGGTGGTGACGTGGCTGCCGACACCGGCACCCACACGCCGCTGTCCGGGTACACCACCCTTCGGCTAGGTGGTCCGGCCGACCGGTTCGTGTCGGTTGACCGGTCGACGGACCTGGTCGACGCGGTGCGCGCGGCGGACGCCGCCGGTGACCCGCTGCTGCTGCTCGGTGGCGGCTCCAACCTGGTGGTCGCCGACGAGGGATTCGCCGGCACCGTCGTGCGGATCGCCACCGCCGGCTGTGGCTTTGACCGGCTCCGCGACGGTCTGGTGCAGCTCACCGCCGAGGCCGGCGAGCCATGGGACGACGTGGTCGCCCGCACGGTCGCCGAGGACCTGGGCGGGCTGGAATGCCTGTCCGGCATTCCGGGCCTGGTCGGTGCGACACCGGTGCAGAACGTCGGCGCGTACGGCGTGGAGATCGCCGAGTCGCTGATCTCCGTTGACCTGATGGACCGCCGCGGCGGCCAGGTCCGCACCGTGCGGGCCGAGGCGCTGGGCCTGGGTTACCGGATGAGCGTGCTCAAGGGCAGCGAGACGGCGGTGGTGCTGCGCGTCCGGCTGGCGTTGGCCAACGGCGGGCAGTCGGTGCCGATCCGCTACGCCGAGCTGGCCCGCGCGCTCGGCGTCGAGCCCGGCGGCCGGGTGCCGGTGGCGGACGCCCGCGCCGCGGTGCTGGAACTGCGGCGGAGCAAGGGAATGCTGCTCGACGAGCAGGATCACGACACCTGGAGCGCCGGCTCGTTCTTCACCAATCCGGTGCTGCCGGACGCCGAACTGTCCGCCGTGCGAGCCCGCATCGCCGAACGGCTCGGCGCGGAGACGGCCGTGCCGGCCTATCCGGGCGGACCGGGCCGGACGAAGCTGTCCGCCGCCTGGCTGATCGACCGAGCCGGGTTCCGTCGCGGGTATGCCGGGCCGGGCGGCCGGGTGGCGCTTTCCGGCAAGCACACGCTGGCGCTGACCAACCGGGGTCACGCCACCACGGCCGACCTGCTGGCCCTGGCCCGTGAGGTGCGCGATGGCGTGCTGACCGCGTTCGGCGTCCGGCTGTTCCCGGAGCCGGTACTGGTCGGCTGCTCGCTCTGAGCGTCCCGCGCCGAGGCCCTCGCCCCGATCCTCCCGTCGCGACGTCAGGCGCGATGCGCGCGATGCGCCGAATGCTGGTCGCGCGGCTTGATCACGATGCTGTCCAGGTTCACATGCGCGGGCCTGGTCACCGCGAACACGATGACGTCCGCCACATCGTCGCCCGTCAACGGCCGCAGCCCCGCGTACACCCGCGCGGCGCGCTCCGCGTCACCGTCGAAGCGGACCAGCGAGAACTCGGTTTCCACCATGCCGGGCAGAACCTCGGTGAACCGCACCGGCTGGCCCAGGTGCTCACCGCGCAGCGTGCGGTGCAACGCCGATTCGGCGTGCTTCGCCGAGGTGTAGCCGGCGCCGCCGTCGTACACGTCCAACGCCGCGATCGACGTGACCGTCACCACGTGGCCGTTTCCGGAGGCGATCAGCTTCGGCAGCAGGCCCTTGGTCACCCGCAGCGTGCCGAGCACGTTGACCTCCCACATCCAGCGCCAGTGCTCCTCGTCGGCCTGCAGCACCGGTTCCAGGCCGAGCGCGCCACCGGCGTTGTTCACCAGCACCCGGGCCTCGGGAATCGCCTCGACGAACGCGGCGACGGAGTCCGCGTCGGTGACGTCCAGTGCCAGGGCCGTGCCGCCGATCTCGTCGGCGATCTTTTCCAGCCGGTCCAGCCGCCGCGCGCCGAGCACCACGTGGAAACCCTCGGCCGCCAGCCGCCGCGCGGTGGCCTCGCCGATGCCCGAGCTGGCGCCGGTGACCACCGCGGTCGGTGCGGTCGATGCCGTGTTCGGGGTGGTGTCGGTCACCGCTGCCTCCATCGCTGGATTATTGATCGCGCTGTTCGCTGTACTGTTCACGCCCCAATCCTGCCCGGTGTGATCGATGCGCCGGGAAGATGCTCAGCGACACGGTGGTTGGTTTCCCAGGGGTGGAGCCGCGAAACGGACCCGACTCCGGATCGACCGAGGCTGGCAGGTGGTACGTGCTGATGCTGGACAGGCTGCGACGTCTGTGGCCACGGCGGGTGGCGGTGCTGTCCGTCCACACCTCGCCGCTGGACCAGCCGGGAGTCGGCGACGCCGGCGGGATGAACGTGTACATCGTGCAGACCGCCTGCCGGATGGCCCGCCGGGGCGTCAAGGTGGAGATCTTCACCAGGGCCACGGCCTCGGACCAGCCGCCGGTCACCGAACTCGCGCCCGGCGTGCTCGTCCGGCATGTGGTGGCCGGCCCGTTCGGTGAGCTGGACAAGTCCGAGCTGCCCGCGCAGTTGTGCGGGTTCACCGCCGGGGTGCTGCGCGCCGAGGCGTTCCACGAGCCTGGCTACTACGACGTGGTGCACTCGCACTACTGGCTGTCCGGTCAGGTCGGCTGGCTGGCCCGGGACCGCTGGGGCGTGCCGCTGGTGCACTGCGCGCACACCCTGGCGAAGGTGAAGAACCTCGCCCTGGCCGCCGGTGACCACCCCGAGCCCCGGCAGCGGGTGATCGGCGAGCAGCAGGTGGTCGACGAGGCCGACCGGCTGATCGCCAACACCCCGATCGAGGCCGAGCAGCTTGTCCGGCTCTATGGCGCCGGGCCCGAGCGGGTACTCACCGTGCCACCGGGCGTCGACCTGGAATGCTTCACGCCCGGCGACCGGCGGGCCGCCCGCGCCCGGTTCGGCCTGGCGCCGGACGCGGTGGTGCTCACGTTCGTCGGCCGGATCCAGCCGCTGAAGGCCCCCGATGTGCTGGTCCGCGCGGCGGCCGAGATGATCCGGCGCGACCCGAGCCTGCGCGAGCGGCTGGTGGTGCTGGTGATCGGCGGGGCGTCCGGCACCGGTCGAGGGCAACCCAACGCGTTGCGGGACCTGGCGACGAGCCTGAACATCGCCCCTGTGGTGCGCTTCCTACCGCCGCAGCACGGGCCGGCACTGTGCGACGCCTACCGGGCGTCGGACGTGGTCGCGGTGCCCAGCCACAGCGAGTCGTTCGGGCTGGTCGCGCTGGAGGCACAGGCCTGTGGCACCCCGGTGGTGGCGGCCAACGTCGGTGGGCTGCCGGTGGCGGTCTCGGATGGCCAATCCGGCCTGCTGGTGCCGGACCATGATCCGCAACGCTGGGCTCGCACGCTCGCGGAGGTGGTGTCGCACCCTCGGCGCCGCGCCGCACTGGCGGCCGGGGCTCGCGCGCATGCCTGGATGTTCTCGTGGGAGCGCACCACGGACGCGTTGTTGGCCGGCTACGCGACCGCCGCCCAGGCATTCCGTGAGTCGCTGTCGGGCCGGCCGAACGAGGAGGTGGCGGTGTGAACGGCGCCGCGAACGGGGAAACCGGTTCCGACCGTCTCGCGGAACTCGACCAGCTGATCAAGAACGCGCTGGACGACCGAGAGCTGTCCTACGAACGCAAGGGCACGGGCGCGTACTTCGTCAGCCTGCCGGGCACCAAGAAACTGCGCACCAACTGCTGGTTGGTGGTGGGCCAGCACGCCCTGATGATCGAGGCGTTCGTGTGCCGGAAACCGGACGAGGAACATGAACGTGTCTACCGTTTCCTGTTGCGGCGCAACGCGAAACTGTATGGCGTCGCCTACACCCTCGATGAGGCCGGTGACATCTATCTGATCGGCCGCCGCGGGTTGGATGTCATCACCGACGACGAGTTGGACCGCCTGTTGGGCCAGGTCGTCGAGGCGGCGGACGGCGATTTCAACACGCTGCTGGAACTCGGGTTCGCCAGCTCGATCCGGCGCGAATGGGCCTGGCGGGTGTCCCGTGGCGAGTCGCTGGCGAATCTTCAGGCGTTCCGGCATCTGGTCGAGTGATCCGCGGGTGCGGCCGGGCCCGGATTGATCGGCGCGAGATTGAGGCCACGCGGATTGATCCCGGTCTGGATTGATTCGGGCGAGGGACCGGGACGGCTCGGTGGGGAGGGGGAGTCGCACTCCGAGCCGCCCCGTATCTCTGCCGACCGTCGGGAGTCCTGAGTCGGGGGGAACTCAGGGCGCCCGGCGGGCCACGGCCCGACGGGGAGACGGACCGCGATCTCGCTCCGGTCGGACGGGGAGTGCATGGGAGCCGCCGACAGGAGCAAAGTCAACTTCTCAGACCGTGACCGACTTCTCAAGTCCGTAACCGACAACATTCCGGTGAACTAACAGAACTTGAATAACGATCAGATCACACCCGGCCCGCGCCACGCGGTTCGGCCGGCTCTGGCACGCTAGGCACATGGCTGTCGGAACCCTGGTGCTACTGCGGCACGGTGAGAGCGTCTGGAACGCGAAGAACCTGTTCACCGGTTGGGTTGATGTCCCGCTGTCCGAGAAGGGCGAGCACGAGGCGCGGCGCGGCGGTGAGTTGCTGGTCGAGACCGGCCTGCTGCCGTCGATCGTGCACACCTCCCTGCTGCGGCGGGCGATCACCACGGCGAACATCGCACTGGACAAGGCCGAAAGGCACTGGATTCCGGTGCGACGGACCTGGCGGCTCAACGAACGTCACTACGGCGCGCTGCAGGGCAAGAACAAGAAGCAGACGGCGGAGACCTTCGGCGAGGAACAGTTCATGATCTGGCGGCGGTCCTATGACACCCCGCCGCCCGCCATCGAGCCCGACGACGAGTTCAGTCAGGCCGGCGACCCGCGGTACGCCGATCTCGGCGACGATATGCCGAGCACCGAATGCCTGAAGGACGTCGTGGCCCGGCTGCTGCCGTACTGGGAGGAAGCGATCGTGCCGGACCTGCGCACCGGTGCCACCGTGCTGCTCGCCGCGCATGGCAACTCGATCCGCGCGCTGGTCAAGCACCTCGACGGTGTCTCCGACGAGGCGATCGCCAAGCTCAACATCCCGACCGGTGTTCCGCTGCGCTACGACCTGGACGAGAACCTGAAGCCGACCAACCCGGGCGGCACCTACCTCGACCCGGATGCCGCGGCCGAGGGCGCCAAGGCCGTCGCCAACCAGGGCAGGTAACCGCCCGGCGCAAATCCGAACAACTTCCGCTCGACATGCGAGCGACCGACGACAGGGACACTGTGGGGGTTCAGTGAACACCTGTCGCCGGTCGCTTTCCCATGTCCCGAAGCCGCGGGGGCATCGCGGTCCCGGGACCGTACCCGACCTGCCGGGCGCGGGTGGCAAGGTCGGGAAGCGCCGTGGCACGGTCGCCCGTGCACCGGGGGTACCCCGTTGACGGGCTGGTTACCCGTCGGCACCATGTCTAGCACCGTTACAGCCGTTTGTGCCGATCACGACCTTGATCCACCCGGAATGGGTTACCTCGAACTGGGCAAACTACGCTGCGATGGCACGCCACCGCTCACCGTAATGGGTGGTTTGTCGACCACTGACGGGCGGAGTCGGTGCGCTTGCCGCACCGTTGGGGCATGAGCCCGGCGCATCCCGTGGACGGTCCCCTTCGGCTGGCGGAACTGGTGGATCGTTCGCGCCCGTTCGCCGACGACATCGTGCTGCATGATCCCGACGGTCCGGCCGAATGCCTGCTTCGGGCCGGCGAGTTGATCGGCACACCCGAGGACGTCGAGACCGCCGCCGGGCGGCTGGGTCGCCGGGTCGACGGGGTCACCCGGATCGAGACCGCCGGACTGGCCCGCATCGTGCTGCGGCCCGAGTTGCACCAGCACACCGCCGATGTCGCGGCGGACCTGGCCTCCTGGCGCCCCGGGCTGTCCGTCGCACCGAACCATGTGCATTTCGGCAGTCCGGTGATGTTTGGCACACCGGTGATGTTTGGCACCGGCGCCCGGCCGAGCGCCGCGCCCCTGCCGCCCCGGCCCGAGCCGGAACTCTGGCAACCACCGGTCACCGTCGCTCTGCTGGACACCGGCCTGGACCCGCATCCGTGGTTCGCCGGCCGTCGGTGGTTCTCCGAATGGGGCCTGTCCCCCGAGGTGCTCGACCCCGATCTGCCGCCGGAGGCCAACCGCCAGGCCGGACACGGCACGTTCGTGGCGGGCGTGCTGCTGCAGCACGCCTCGGGGGTGACCGTGCGCCACCATCGAAGCCTGTCCTCGCTGGGACTTACCGATGATCTGACCGTGGCGGCCGCGCTCCGCGAGGTCCGCACGCTCGCCGCCGAACACGGCGAGCAGCTTGACATCATCGTGCTCACGGCCGGCTGCTACACGGCCGACGACCGCTGTCCACCGGTGCTGCGCCGGGAGATCGAACGGACCCGCGACACCATCGTGGTGGCCTCCGCCGGCAACGGTGGCAGCGAACGGCCGTTCTGGCCGGCGGCCCTGCCCGAGGTCACGGCGGTCGCCGCGACCGGACTGGACGGCTCGCTGGCCGAATTCTCCAACCGAGGAGAATGGGTCAACGCGGCGGCGCCCGGGGTGAACGTGGTGAGCAGCTTCGTGCGGCTGATCCCGCACCAAGAGGGAGTCGCCCCGGGCACCACCACTCGCTACTACGGAGCAGCGACCTGGAGTGGCACCTCGTTCGCCGCACCGTTGATCGCCGCCGAGCTGGCCCGGCTGCTGCGCGCCGGCACCGCCGCTGACGAAGCGCGACGGAAGGTGTGCGAGCTGTACCCGATCGAGTGAACTGTCGATCTTGAGGGAGCGTGACGACCGGCAGGCTCGTCGCAGCGTGCATGAGCCCCTCACCGACCGCCTCGCCCATCTCAGCCCTGGTGCTCGCCGCCACCCAGGGTGATCAGTCCGCCTGGCGGGAAATCGTCCGCCGCTACAACCCCCTGGTCTGGACCGTCGCCCGGGAACACGGGCTGCCCACCAACGATGCCGCTGATGTCGCGCAGGCCACCTGGCTGATCCTCGCCCAGCGTCTGTCCGGGCTGCGCCACCCCGACCGGCTCGCCGCCTGGCTGGCCACCACGGCCAGCCGGGAGTCGCTGCGCGTGCTCGCCATCCGACGCCGGGAGACCCCGCTGGACTGGGCCGACGTGCGCACCGCCGGCCAGCCGTTCGTCGATCCGCTCGACGACCGGCCGGACGACGATCCGGAGGCACTGGTGCTGGCGGCCGACCAGGACGGCGCGCTGTGGCGGGCGTTCGCCACCCTGCCGCGGCGATGCCGGCGGTTGTTACGACTGCTGGCGACCGCACCCGAGCTCACGTACGCCCAGGCGGCTCACGCACTGGGCATCCGGCTGGGCAGCGTCGGCCCGACCAGGGGCCGGTGCCTGGACACGCTGCGTCGCAGGCTGGCGGCGGCCGGGGTGCTGGACGGGGTGCGCGGATGACCGAGGCACACACCCCTGCCGGGCGCGCGTTGCTGGCCCGGATCGCCGCGATGTTCCACCGGCTCGACCCAGTTCCGCCGCACGTCCAGGCCGACGCCGAGGCCGCCGGCCTGTTCCCGGACACCCCGCCGACGGCCCGCTGTCTGCCGCTGATCCGGGACACCGCGATCGAACCGCTGGCCCTCGCGCTGCGGTCCGGCATCGGCGGCCGGCTGCTCAGCTTCGGCGATCTGGGGATCACGCTCCGGGTGGAGCTGTCCGGCGATCTGTCCGATATGGACACATCGGGCGGGCTGCGACTGACCGGGCTGTTGACGACCGAGGGATCCTGCACGCGAGTGTCGGTGTGCTGGCCGGCCGGCGAGGCCGGCGCACCGGTGGACGCGCTGCAACGGTTCGAGATCGGCGGTGTGCCACCCGGTCCGATGCGGCTGCGGATGTGGCGCGACGACCAACTGCTGGCCGTCACCCCCTGGTTCATCGGCTGACGGCACTGCCGATGAACCAGCCGATAACTCAGCCGTCAACACCGCCGATGACGCAGCCGGTGGACATCGCCGCCGGCCACGCCGCCGTGCTGGCGCGGATCGAACTGGGCCGGCCACCGGACCGGTCGGAGCTGCGCGAGCTTGTCGCGCTCGCCGAGCGGACCGGACACCCCGAACTGGTTGGGCCACTGCGACTGACCTGGGCATGGATCGAACTCGATCGTGGCCGTCCGGCCGCCTGCCTGCGCCAGCTCGATCTGGCCACGAATGGCCCGGCCGAGCTGACCGGCGTCGACGCGGCCCGAGCCCGGTGCCTGCGCGGCCTGCACTCCTGCGCCACCGGACGACACGCCGAATCGCTGGCCGAGCTCAACGCCGCCATTCGCGAGATCCGGCGTCACGACGACCCGCACTGGTTGGGGAACGCGCTGGTGGGGCGGGGCACCACGCTGGCCTACCTGCTGCGCACCCGGGAGGCCGACGCCGACTACGCCGAGGCGGCCGCCCTGTTCGCCGCGCTCGGCGAGGCCGGGCGGGCCGCCGCCTGCGTGCACAACCGTGGCTTTGTCGCCACCCGGGCCGGCGATCTGCCGTTGGCACTGCGACTGTTCACCGACGCGGACCGGATGGGTCTGTCCGTGCGCCACCACCCGGAGACGTTGATCGACCGGGCCCAGGCGCTGCTGTCCGCCGGGCTCGCCGTTGCCGCCCGCCGGGTGCTGAACCAGGCGGCGGAGCTGCTGGCCACGGCCGGACGCGACACCAAACTGGCCGAGGCCACCCTCGCGGTCGCGCAGTGCGCCTGGCAGGCCGGCGATCTGACGCTCGCTGCCAGGACCGCGAGCGGGGCCGCTGCATTGTTCCGGCGGCAGCGCCGGCCGGCCTGGCGAGCAGCGGCCGAGGCCATCGAGCTGGCCAGCAGACTGGCCGGCGGCGACCTCGACGGCTGCGCCGACATCCCGGCAACCCGGGTGTCAGCCGCCGTGCGGGCCGCTGAGCGGCATCACTGGTGTTCCCTCGC
>DASVLX010000196.1:0-6664 GCA_036384655.1 Pseudonocardiaceae bacterium | reverse complement strand
CCGCCTTCGGCCGGCATGGCGCGGCCGCGATGCTGGCGGTGTCGGTCGCGCTGGTGAGCAGTTTCGCGCTGGGGCAGTACTTCCACCCGCAGGTGATGTTCCGAGAGCAGCCCCAGGTCCAGGCGGCCTGGCAGGCGCTGTCCCTGGTGCCCGACGGCGTGACCGTGGAGGCCAGCCTCAACGTGCTGGCCCCGCTGTCGGCCCGGACCGACACGTACTGGATCGGCAACACCACCAACCCGATCCCGCAGTACATCGTCGTGGACAACGCGAACAGTGACTCGCCGCCGGCCGGGCCGTCGGCCGACCCGCTGGACACCATCGAGGAGCAGCACGGCGGCGTCCCGTTCGCCGAACTGTACGTCAACAACGAGTACGGCATCTACGTCTACAGGCGTGCCGGTTGATCGTGTCCGGTGACCGGGGAACAGCCCACCCCCCACATCACCCAACAGTGTGACGATCCACTACCCTGTGCATCGCATCGGCACCGCGGCCGAGGTTGCCCACGCTGCCCTGGCTCCTGTTCGGGGACTCGTCTGTTTTGTGCTGCCTGCATTTCCCACGGTGGTTCTCACTCAGCGGTAACATCCTTGATCGCTCATTGTTGACCGTTTGTCCTCTTTCGTTCCTGCATATTGCAGGAACGGCCGCTGGCCTGCCCAAATGGATTCGATCAACGGTTTTGTCACATTGTGATAACCGAGCCGGTCGGCTTTTGGACGCCAGCCCCGTAACACGGGGTTTGACCTGGCGGGAAAGCCATTGAGGGGTGATGCCCGCCACTTCCCCTAGCTGGCTTGACGTCGACTGTACGGCTGACCTACGGTCACACCCCGGATACGTCCAGCTTGCCACAATTAAGGCCAACGCCCCGGCAATGCGGTGTGGCCCTCGTCCCAGCCGGAGGGTTTGTGCGAATAGCAGGCAAGTCCGTTCTCATCACCGGTGGCGGTCGGGGAATTGGAGCGGCGCTGGCCCTGCGGCTGGCGGCCGAGCGGCCCAGCGGAATTGTCGTTTCCGACATCGACGGGCAGGCCGCTCGGGACGTGGCGCAGCTGGTCGAACGGGAGGGTGTTCCGGCCCTCGGGCTGACCACGGACGTGTCTTCCGCCGAACAGGTGACAGAGCTGGTCAGGTCTGCTGAGGGTGCGATCGGCCCGCTGGACCTGGTGTGTTCCAACGCGGGCGTGTCGACGGCCCAGGGCCTGTTCGCCGGCCCGGCCGACTGGGACCGGGCCTGGCAGGTCAACGTCCGGGCGCATGTTCATCTCGCACAGGCCACGCTGCCCGGCATGGTGCGCCGGCACTCCGGCTACTTCCTGATCACCGCGTCGGCCGTGGGCCTGCTGGGCCTGCCGGGCGACGCGCCCTATTCGGTCACCAAGCACGCGGCGGTCGGGTTCGCCGAATGGCTGGCGTTCTCCTACCGGCCGCGCGGCGTCCGGGTCAGCGCGCTGTGCCCGTACGGAGTCCGAACCGGACTGCTGATGCCCGCCATCGAGGCCGGGCACATCGCCGGCGACTCGATCAGCCAGGCCGGGCCGATCCTGGAGCCCGCCGAGGTGGCCGAGTCGGTGGTCACCGGCCTCGCCGACGAGCGATTCCTGATCCTCCCGCATCCCGAGGTCGGCCGGATGTACTCGCGCAAGGCCGCCGATCCGGATGCCTGGATCGCCGAGCAGGCCGAGGCCGTGTCGCGGCGCCGAGAGAACCGCCGGCAGAACCGGCGGCAGAGCGGGCGCGGGAGCCGACTCGACGTTCCCGGGACGAAGTGAGGACCGATGAGTTCAGGCAACCTGATCGTCGGCATCACACCGTTCGGTGAGCCCAACGCCCGGTTGTGCGCGGCCGTCGACGCGGCCGGCGGGCTCGGTGTCCTCGACCTCGGCTCCGACGGCCGCCGGGCCCGCGAGGAACTCGCGCTCGCGCTGGACTGGTCGGCCGGCCCGATCGGAATCCGGGTCGCCGCCGGCTGCCCGTTGCGCCCGGCCGACGTGTTCACCGGGAACGGCACTGGAGTCGGCAGGGGAATCGGCACTGGAGACGGCACGGGAATCGGCACCGTGGTGCTCGCGGCCGGCTCGCCGTGGCGGGCGGCCGACGTGCCGGACTCGTGCCGGGTGTTGATCGAGGTCACCTCGCATGGCGAGGTGGTCGACGCGATCCGCGCCGGCGCCCATGGCCTGATCGCCCGTGGCGTGGAGGCCGGCGGCCGACTGGGCTCGTTCGTACTGCTCCAGCACCTGCTGTCCGATCCGGACGTGACCGTGCCGGTGTGGCTGGCCGGCGGGATCGGCGTGCGGACGGCCGCCGCGGCGGTGATCGGCGGCGCCGCCGGAGTCGTGCTGGGCACCCAGCTCGCACTGCTGCCCGAGGCCGACCTGACACTGCCGCCGGGCCACGACGACTTCCTGCCCACCCGGTTCGCCGAGCGGTACGGCAGCGTGGCCCGCGCCGTGCACGCCGTCCGGCGGTCCATTCTGGACGCTGTCCAGTCGGCCGGCGAAGAGATTCTCGCGTCTGGTTCGCCGCTGGCCCGAGCCTGGGGCACCGGGCTGCCGGTCGCGCAGGGCCCGATGACCAGGGTCAGCGACCGCGCCGAGTTCGCCGCCGCGGTGGCCGACGGTGGCGGCCTGCCGTTCGTCGCCCTCGCCTTCGCCACCGGTGAGCAGACCCGCCGCCTGATGACCGAAACCCGGGTCGCGCTTGGCGACCGGCCCTGGGGCGTCGGGGTTCTCGGTTTCGCCGCCGAGGACATCCGCCGCGCGCAACTCGACGTGATCACCGAGCTGCGGCCGCCCGTGGCGCTCATCGCCGGTGGCACGCCGGCCCAGGCCGCCGCGCTGGAAGAGGCGGGCGTCGCCACCTTCCTGCATGTCGCCTCGCCGAACCTGCTGCGCCAGTTCCTCGACGCGGGTGCGCGGAAGTTCATCTTCGAGGGCTCCGAATGCGGCGGGCATATCGGCCCCCGCACCAGTTTCGACCTGTGGGAATGCCAGCTCACGGTGCTGCTGGACTACCTGGGCGCCGGCGGTTCCGCCGACGACCTGCGGGTGCTGTTCGCCGGTGGCATCCACGACGAGCGGTCCGCCGCCATGGTCGCCGCGCTCGCCGAACCACTGGCCGACCGCGGTGCCGCGATCGGCGTGCTGATGGGCACCGCGTACCTGTTCACCGAGGAGGCCGTCTCGCGCGGCGCGGTGCTGCCGATGTTCCAGCGCGAGGTGCTCAAGGCCGAGGCCACGGCGGTGTTGGAGACCGCGCCCGGCCACGCGAGCCGCTGCGTGCCCTCGCCGTTCGTCACGGCCTTCCGGTCGATCAGCGCGGATCTCGCCGCGCGCGGCGTGCCCAAGCGCGAGGCATGGGAGCGGCTCGAACAGCTCAACGTCGGCCGGCTGCGCATCGCCAGCAAGGGCGTCCGCCGCGAGGGCGCCAAGCTGATCGAGGTCGACGAGGACCAGCAGCGCGCCGAGGGCATGTTCATGGCCGGCGAGGTCGCGGCGCTGCGCTCGGAGATCACCACGGTGGCCCGGTTGCATGCCGACGTCACCACCGGCGCGCGGCGGTTCCGCGCCGAACGGATCGACGCGCTGCGTGAGGACCTCGGCCTGGCCGAGGCTGGCACCGACGAACCCAGCAGGCCGCTGGATATCGCGATCGTCGGGATGGCCTGCGTGTACCCGGGGGCGCCCGACCTGCCCCGGTTCTGGGCCAACATCCTGGGTAAGACGGACGCGATCAGCGAGGTGCCCGCCGACCGCTGGGACGCCGACCTCTATTACTCGGCCGAAGGCGGCAAGGGTGCCGGCCGGGCCAGCGGCGAGCACAGCCCGTCGAAATGGGGCGGGTTCCTCGACCAGATCCCGTTCGACGCCCTCCGCTACGGCGTGCCACCGGCCACGCTGACCTCGATCGAACCGGTGCAACTGCTGGCTTTGGAGGTCGCGCACCGCGCACTGGTGGACTCCGGTTACGACGACCGTGACGGTCTCGACCGGGAGCGGGTCGGCGTGGTGTTCGGCGCCGAGGCCGGCAGCGACCTGCTGTCCACGACGACCATGCGGATGGTGCTGCCCGCCTACCTCGGCGCGCTGCCACCCGGCCTGGACGAGCAACTGCCGAGGATCACCGAGGACAGCTTCGCCGGCCAACTGTCCAATGTGATCTCCGGCCGGGTCGCCAACCGGCTCGACTTCGGCGGCCCCAGCTACGCGATCGACGCGGCCTGCGGTTCGTCGCTGGCCGCCCTCGACGCGGCCTGCAAGGACCTGATCGCCGGGGACGCCGACATGATGCTGTGTGGTGGAGCGGACCTGCACAACGGCGCCAACGACTTCCTGCTGTTCTCCTCGGTCGGCGCACTGTCACCGACCGGCAAATGCCGGACGTTCGACTCGGCCGCCGACGGCATCGCGCTCGGTGAGGGCGTGGCCTGCGTGGTGCTCAAGCGCCGGGCCGACGCGGAACGTGGCGGCGACCGGATCTACGCGATCATCGAGGGGGTTGGCTCCGGCAGCGACGGCCGGTCGCTGGGGCTGACCGCGCCACGCCCGGAGGGCCAGCGCCGCTCCCTGGAACGCGCCTACCGCCGCGCCGGCATCTCGCCGGCGCGGGTCGGGCTGATCGAGGCGCACGGCACCGGCACGGTGGTCGGCGACCGCGTCGAACTGTCCACATTGGAGTCAGTGTTCGGCGAGGCCGGCGCGCGGCCGGGCAGTTGCGCGGTCGGGTCGGTGAAGTCCCAGATCGGGCACACCAAATGTGCCGCCGGGATGGCCGGCCTGATCAAGGCGAGCCTCGCCGTCTACACCGGGGTCAAACCGCCCACCCTGCACGTGGACCGGCCGAACCCCGCCTGGCGGGCCGACACCAGTCCGTTCGTGTTCCAGCGTGATCCGCAGCCCTGGCTCACACCGGCGGCCGAGCGGGTCGCCGGCGTCAGCGCGTTCGGTTTCGGCGGCACCAACTTCCACGCCGTGGTGCGCGGCCACCGCACCGCCGAACTGGTCCGTCATGGCGCGATCGAATGGCCGGTCGAGCTGTTCACCTTCCGCGGCGCCAACCATGCCGCCGCCTGCCGGGAGATCGACTGGCTGCGCGAGCGGATCGACGTGAACGACCGGCACGGCCGGCCGTGGGCGCTACGCGACCTGGCCCGGAGCGTGGCGCTGCGCGCCGACCGGGCCGCCGAGCGCGGCACGCCGGTGCGGATCGCGCTGGTCGCCGAGGATCTCGACCGGCTGCCCGAGCTGCTGGACGCCGCCCGCGCCAGGACCCCGAACCCGGCCGTGTTCCTCGCCGAGGACGGCCAGCCGCAACCCGGCAAGGTCGCGATGCTGTTCCCCGGCCAGGGCAGCCAGCATGTCGACATGCTCGCCGACCTGTTCGTGGCGTTCCCGGAGCTGCGCCGGTACGCCCGCCCCGACATCGCGGCCGCGATGTTCCCGGCAGCCGGGTTCGACCCGGAACAGCGGAAGACCAACGAGGACCGGCTGCGGGACACCGCCGTCGCCCAGCCGGCCCTCGGCATCGCCGGGCTGGCCACCCACCACCTGCTGGACCGGCTGGGCGTCCGGGCCGACATGATGGCCGGCCACAGCTACGGCGAACTCGTCGCGCTGGCCGCCGCCGGCGCGATCGCGCCGGAAACGCTGCCCGAGCTGAGCACCGCCCGCGCGAGGTCCATTCTGGACTCGGTGGCCGAGACCGGCGGAGATCCGGGCGGGATGGCCGCCGTGTCCGCCGGGCCCGCCGACGTGGCCCGGGTGCTCGCGGACGCCGGACTGGCCGACCAGGTGGTGCCGGCCAACCAGAACAGCCCACGCCAGACGGTGATCTCCGGGCCGACCGACCGGCTCGACGCGGCGCTGGACGCTTTGCGCGCGGCCGGCCTGGCGGCCAAGAAGATCCCGGTGGCCTGCGCGTTCCACAGTCCGGTGGTGCGCGGCGCGGGTGACCGGTTCGCCACCGTACTGTCCGAACAGGACATCGAGGCGCCACGGATTCCGGTGTACGCCAACCGAACCGCCGCCCTCTACCGGCCCGAGCCGGCCGCCGTACGGGCGGAACTGGCCGCGCAGGTCGGCTCGCCCGTCCGGTTCGCGGCCGAGATCGAGGCGATGTACGCGGACGGCGCGCGGGTCTTCGTGGAGGCCGGCCCCGGCAAGGTGCTCACCGGGCTGGTGAGGGCGATCCTCGGCGACCGACCGCATGTCGCCGTGCCCTGCCTCGGCACCCTGCCCGGTTTCCTCACCGCCGTCGCGAGGCTCGCGGTGGCCGGCGTCGACCTGCGCACCGCCTGGCTGACCAGCGGCCGGGCCCGTGACATCGGCCGTGCCACCCCGCCGCGCCGGCCGGGCTGGACCGTGGACGGCCGCAGCGTACGCACCGTGAACGGCCAGTACCTGCCCGGCGGTCTCGCGCCGGCTCGACGTGTGGAGGTGACGGTGACCGGTAACGGAGAGACGACCGGAGCGGCGGCCGGTCGTGACGCGCTCATCGCCGAGTACCTGCGGGCCAGCAGGGAACTGGTCGCCGCGCAGCGGGACGTCATGCTCAGCTTCCTTGGCACCGCACCGGTGGCCCCGGCCGCCGCGCCCGTGGTGCCGCCGGCACCGGTGACCCTGCCGGCCACGGCGCCCGAGCCCGTGCCGACCCCGGC
>DASVLX010000195.1:0-6771 GCA_036384655.1 Pseudonocardiaceae bacterium | reverse complement strand
TCACGACGGACAGTTCGATCGCGGCCGACCACTTCGTGGTGCTGGCCGATCCGAAGAACAACTTCGCCGCGCAGAACGTGGTTCCGCTGATCAACGCCGGCAAGGTTACCCCCACGATCAGCGACACGCTCAACGCCATCTCGGCGAAGCTGGATACCGCGACGCTGGCCCAACTCGACGCCACGGCGGCCGGCCCGAGCAAGCCGGATCTGTCCACAGTGGCCACGAACTGGCTGAAGCAGGTCGGCCTGATCTCAGGATGAGGTCTGTTCGCTCTCGTCGACCTTGGCCCAGAACCGGGCGCGTAGCCGGTAGCGGATCGTGTCGCTGAGGTAGTAGACCCCCAGGGCGTCGGACAGGTCGAGCAACAGAGCTCGGTCCACGTCCTGGGGGATCGACGGCCTGCTCGCGGTGAGTTCGTCGCGTTGTTCGGCGGTGCGACCGTCCAGCCAGGTGTTCAGGACCCGGGTCACGACCTCGTCGATGGTCTTGAGGTCCTCGGCCTTGACGATCTCGGACCCGGTCGTGGTACCGAGCCCGGTGGTGCTGGAGTAGACCAGCCCCGCGCCGGTCCGGATCGGGCGGGTCGCGGGTGTGGCGGGCGCCGTGGGTGTCATCGGCACGGCGGGTTTGGGCGCGATGGGCCGGTTGGCGAGCAGGGTCGGCGTGGGCACCTGGGATGGCCCGGGGACGGGCACCGGCCGCGGCACCGTCACGGCGGGGGTCGCCACCGGCGTTGGTTCCAGCACGGCGGTCCGCGGCTTGACCGCCGCGTCGAGCGCCTCCCCGGTGAGCAGGTCGAGCCCGTCCGCCGCGCCCTGCAGATGCCGGCTGACGCCGTGCGGCTCGCCGGACTTGTTGGGCACGGCGAGGATCGTGACCTGGACGCCGAGCGCCTGCGCCTCCTCGACGGCCTCGGCGAGGTCGTCATCACCGGAGACGAGAAAGACGGCGTCAACGGCGGCATTGCGGGCATGCGCGACCAGATCGAGCCCGATGCGCAGGTCAACGCCCTTCTGCTCACCGTCGAACCCGATGCGGCCCAGCCGCAGTTTCACCCGCGGCAGCAGGCCGATTTTCTGCTGACTGTCGTCGGGTACTCCGTCACGGGCCGCGTCATACCAGTGGACCCGCAGCAGCGGCAGGCCGGATCGCTCGGTGGCATGTGCGATGAGAGCGTCGATGAGCCGCTCGTGATCGGCTTCGATGCTGCTCCGCAGCGATGTGCCGGTGATCCGCGTGGCCGATGCCGCCAACAGATACCCGGCGTCGACGTACAGTGCGCAGTGCGACCGCAACGCGAACCACCCTCCAGCGCCAGATGAGCCTCTACCGTACCGCGCGGAAAAGGCCGGTGCCGCTCCGAAGTCAACACGTGGGCACCGTGTGACCGCCGTGGTCCAGGCCGTCCGTCCGTCCACTGTGGCCAGGAGAGGTCGGTGCCGGAGGTCTGTTGGAATGCCGGTCAGGATGCCGGGAATGCCGGAATGACCCGCGCGGTGCATTATGGTCATACGGTCACGGCGCGCTGTCATCGCGCTGGTGAAAATGTCAATTATTCCTCAATAACCTCAAGGGATAATCAAGTAAATGTCATGAATATCCCGGAAACAGTGACTTAACTACGCCGTTGCCATAACCTGTCGCCCGTCGTGCAGAATTCCCTGGAAGTTCAACCGTCTTCACGGGATTCTCTTTACCGAGGTGACTACATGGCCGTGTCAACGCAAGTGACCACCACTGCCACGGGCAACACACTACGGAGATCCGTCGGACTGTTCGGCCTGACAATGATCTCCCTGGGCTCGATTATCGGCTCCGGGTGGCTGCTGGGCGCGTACAAGGGAGCGACCCACGCGGGTCCGGCATCCGTGCTGTCCTGGTTGCTCGCGGCGGCGATGTTGGTGGTCCTCGCGTTGATCCACGCGGAGCTCGGCGCGGCCTATCCGATCGCGGGCGGTACGGCCCGGTTCCCGGCCTTCGCCTTCGGCACGCTGACCGGCTTCATCGCCGGGTGGACCGGTTGGCTGCAGGCCGTCGGGCTGGCGCCGATCGAGGTCGAGGCCAGCCTGACCTACCTGAACAACATCGGCTGGATCAGCCGAAACCTGCACCTTTTGAACCCGGACAGCACGCTGACCAGCAGCGGAATCGGCTGGGCGTCCGTGCTGATGGTGATCTTCACCGTCATCAACGCGGTCGGCGTCAAGGCCCTGTCGGACAGCAACTCGATCACCATGATCTGGAAGGTCGCGGTGCCGGTGCTGACGGTGGTGATCCTGCTGTCGGTGAGCTTCCATCCGGGCAACTTCACCGCGGGCGGCGGTTTCGCGCCCTACGGCGCGCACGGCGTGTTCGCCGCGCTGCCGGCCGGCGTGGTGTTCGCCCTGCAGGGCTTCGAGCAGTGCATCCAGCTCGGTGGCGAGGCGCGCAACCCACAGAAGGACATCTCCCGCGCGGTCGTCATCTCCATGCTCATCGGCGTGGTCATCTACATCGCGCTGGAGATGGCCTTCGTCGGCAGCCTGGACCCGTCCAACCTGGTGCACGGCTGGGCGACGCCGATCGAGAAGGGCGCGTTCGGGCCTTACGCGACGCTGGCCATCGCGGCCGGCGCGGGCTGGTTGTCGTACATCCTGTACGCCGACGCGTTCATCTCCCCGACCGGCACCGGCCTGGTCTACGTGGGCACCACCGCCCGGTTGTCCTACGCGATGGGTCAGGCCGGTGAGCTGCCCGGGTTCCTCGGCAAGGTCAGCAAGCGGGGCATCCCGCTGGGGTCCGTGATCGCCGCGTTCGTGGTCGGCGAGGTGATGTTCCTGCCGTTCCCGAGCTGGCAGGTGCTGGTCACCCTGGTGACCTCGGCGACCGCGTTCATGTACGCGTTCGCGCCGTTGGCCCTGACCGCGCTGCGCCGCAACGATCCGCATCGGCACCGGCCGTACCGGCTGCCGGCGGCCCGGGTGCTCGCGCCGGTCGGGTTCGTGTCCGCCAACCTGATCGTCTACTGGGGCGGCTTCGACACCACCTGGCGGGTCATCCTCGGCTTGGCCTTCGGGGTCGCGTTGTTCGCCGTCAACAGGGCGTTCAACAAGGACCGGGACCCGATCAGCAAGGCCGACTGGCGAGGTGTCCGCTGGGTGCCGGTGTGGCTGCTGGGCCTGCTCGTCATCGGTTGGCTGGGCCGTTACGACAGTGGCGCGTCCGCCCACGGCGGCGAGCTGAACCTGCTGCCCGAGTGGTGGGACCTGCTCGTCGTGATCGTGTTCAGTCTGGTGATCTATTTCTGGGCCGTGCGGCAGGCCGCGCCCAGCGAGCAGATCGCCGAATTCGTCGCCGATGATGAGGCCAAGCTGGCCGTGTTCCCGGGCGAGGAACTGCAGGACGCCTGACCCGCGCCGGTCAGGGGTGTGGAAGGCGCGTGGCGGGACGGCTCAGTGGGTCGTCCCGCCGTCCGCTGTGCTGTCGGCCGTGCTCCCCGCCGTGCTGTCGGCCGTCAGGGGAACGTTCGGGTCGAGCACGATCTGCCGGCCGCGCAGGATGCCGTCGACTCCGAACCAGATCAGCTGGGTGAGATGGTCGATCAGCGCCTCGCGCTCCATCTCCTGGGTGTGGTCCAGCCACCACTCGGTCGCCTGCTGCACCAGCCCGACGATCCCGTACGCGGAGGGGCCGGCGATGTGAGCGTCCGGACCGAAAACGTTCGGGTAGCTGGCCAACAGGGTGCTCAGCTCGTCGGCGATCCGTGACCGGTCCTCGGCCACGATGTCGCGATGGGCGCTGATCGGGCGCTGCGCGACGAACCGGTAGAGGTCCCTGTATCGGTCCACGAAGGACACATAACTGGCGATCGCGCGACGGATCCGCTGCATGATCGTGCCGTCGTCGGACAGTGCCGGCAGCAGCTCGGCCATCAGCCGGTCGGTGGCCTGCAGGCCGACCGCGATGTAGAGGTCCGCCTTGTCGCGGAAATGCCGGTACAGCACGGGTTTGGTGACTCCGGCCTCCGCCGCGATCTCGGCCATGCCGACGTCCGGACCGTGGCTGAGCACGGCACGAACGGCGGCCGCGACGAACTGCTCCCGCCGTGTCCGCCGATGTTCACGCCAGCGCTCACGTCGCGCGTCGGTCATGAGGGAAAAGGCTAACAGAGGTAACTGTTACTCGAAGTCACAGTTAGCATCGGAATATGAGCACCGAAACGGCACCGGAGCCGGCTGGGGAACCTGTACCCGGACCGGCGCCTTCCCAGTCATCGGCCGCGGCGCACCGGTTCGTTACCTCCGATGGCACCGCGCTGTATGTGCGGGACACCGATCCGGGACCACCTGGCGCGCTGACCGTGGTGTTCCTGCATGGCTGGACCGTGGACAACACAAGCTGGGACCGGGTGGCGGCGGCACTGCCGAAGGCGGTCGATGAGCCGATCCGGTTGCTGCGCTACGACCACCGGGGCCATGGTCGGTCGGCGCCCGCGCCGCGCGGCACGGCGACCATCGCCCAACTCGCCGACGATCTCGTCGAACTGCTCGCCGACCGGGTGCCGCGCGGGCCGCTGATGCTGGTCGGGCATTCGATGGGTGGCATGGCGATCATGGCGCTGGCCGAACGGCATCCCGAGGTGCTGAAGCGGGTCGTCGCGATCGGTCTGGTGGCGACCTCCGCCGGCGACCTGGCCAGGCCGGACTTCGGGCTGCCACCGTGGGCGGCCGCCGCCGTGCTGTCCGGCGAGAAGGTGCTCAACGCGCTGTTGGAGCGCAAGCCCGGGACGATGATGCTGCACTGGACGCCGGTCGGCCTGGCCGTGCTCGGCTGGCTGCTGTTCGGGGCGAACCGGCGCTGGTCGGACATCATGGCGACGGTTGCCCAGGTGAGCCGGGTGGATCCGCCCAGTGGCGTGGGATTCCGGCGGTCGCTGGCCGAACATGACCGAATTTCCGCGCTGGCCGCCTTCCGCGACATCCCAACCGTGTTGATGGCCGGGGACACCGACCGGCTCACCCCACCCGAACACGCCCGGCGCATCGCCCAGGAACTACCGGACGCGAAGTTCGTACTGTTCCCGGGCTCGGGTCACATGCTCCCGTACGAGCGGGACGCGGAGGTCACCGTGCATCTGGCCCAACTGCTGCAGGAGGTGCGCGGCCAGCGACCGGCCAGCTGACCCGCGCTCACCGCGCACCCTGCCCCGCTCAGCCCTTTGCCGTGAGCAGCGACTCGGCGGCCGCCAGCTCGACGCACAGCGCCAACGCGGCCGCCGCCGGTTCCAGCTCGTCCAACGGTGGGAAGGATGGCGCCACCCGGATGTTCCGGTCCCGAGGGTCACGACCGTAGGGGAAGGTCGCGCCCGCCGGGGTCAGCGCGATGCCCGCCTGCTTGGCCAGCGCGACAACCTTCGAGGCTGTCCCGTCCGGCACGTCCAGGCTGATGAAGTAGCCACCCTCGGGCTTGGTCCAGCTCGCGATGCCGCGACCGCCGAGGCGCTCTTCCAGGAGCCGCTGCACCATGTCGAACTTGGGCTGCAGCACCTTCCGCTGCAGCTCCATGTGCTCGTACAGGCCGTGCGTGTCACCCAGGAACTTCGCGTGCCGCAACTGGTTCATCTTGTCCGGGCCGATGGTCTGCTTCTCCAGATTCCCGAGCAACCAGTCGACATTGGCCGGCGAGGAACCGAAGAACGCGACGCCGCCGCCCGCCCAGGTGATCTTCGACGTCGAGCCGAAGACGAACGGGCGGTCCGGGTGCCCCTCCGCGGCCGCGATGGCCAGCACATCGGCGACGCGGTTGTGCTTGTCGGTCAGGTGGTGCACGGCGTAGGCGTTGTCCCAGAACAACCGGAAGTCCGGGGCCGCGGCCGGCATGGCGGCGAGCCGCCGCACCGTCTCGTCCGAGTAGCAGATGCCGGTCGGGTTGCTGTAGAGCGGAACATTCCACATGCCCTTGATGGCCGGGTCGCTGATGACCAGCCGCTCCACCTCGTGGAGGTCCGGGCCCTCGTCGTTCATCGGCACGTTGATCATCTCAATGCCGAACTTCTCCGTCAGCGCGAAGTGCCGGTCATAGCCGGGCACCGGGCAGATGAACGCCACCCGATCCTCGTCCCGCCACGGGTGCCGCGAGCCGGGCACGCCGAACAGCACGGCGTGAATGAGGGTCTGGTGCATCAGCTCCAGGCTGGAGTTGCCGAGGGCGAGCATCTGGCCGGTCGGAACACCCAGTGATTTGGAGAAGATCTCCCGCAGTTCCGGCAGCCCCCGCAGACCGCCGTAGTTACGGCAGTCGGTGCCGTCCCGGGACGTGTACTCGCCGGCTGTCAGGGCCGTGGCCAGCCCGTCGGACAGGCCGAGCTGTTCGGCCGATGGCTTGCCGCGGGTCAGGTTGAGGGATAGTCCGCGAGCACGCAGTTCCTCGTACTCCCGGCGCAGCGCGTCACGATGCGTACGGAGTTCGGCATGGGTCAACGACGTGAGATTCGATGATTGAGTCACAGCCACCTGCACCTGAGTCTTGAGCTGGGCGGCAACCATGTTACTCGGGCCACATCTGGTGACCACGCCGGTCCTCTCGGTGATGACTCCGTGTGACCGAACGTCGCCGCGCTCTCGACATTCAGTGACCGTTGTGAGCGCTGGTGTGTGCTTCTTGGTGGAGTCGTTGGATCATGTGGGGGTAGTGGAGTTCGAAGGCGGGGCGTTCGCTGCGGATGCGGGGGAGTTCGGTGAAGTTGTGGCGGGGTGGGGGGCAGCTGGTGGCCCATTCGAGGCTGTTGCC
>DASVLX010000194.1:0-2690 GCA_036384655.1 Pseudonocardiaceae bacterium | reverse complement strand
GCGGCCGCGACCGACGTCGGGTAGCGCTCCAGGCACCGGCCGCGGAAGTACGCACGCGTGTCCTCAGGCGGCGTGGTGATGGCCGCGCGGACCTCCTCCTCGCTGACCAGCCGCTTCATCGAGCCGCGCGCGACCAGGCGGTTGTACAGGCCCTTGTCGAGCCGCACGTCCGAGTACTGCAGGTCGACCAGGTGCAACTGCGGAGCAGGCCAGTCCAGCCCGTCCCGCGCCCGGTAGCCCTCCAGCAGCCGGAGCTTGGCCACCCAGTCCAGCCGGTCGGCGCATTCCATCGGGTCCCTGGCCAACTTGTCCAGTATCTCCGCCCAGGTGCGCAGCACGTCGATGCTGACCCGGTCGGTGCCGTGCCGGTCGACGTACGTGCTGATCATCTCGTGATAGGCGGTCTGCAGGTCCAGGGCGGTGAACTTGCGGCCGTTGGCCAGTTCCACCGTGGTCTTCAGGCTCGGGTCGTGGCTGATCGCGTGCACCGCGCGCACCGGGTCGGCCAGCCGCAGGTGGTCGAACCGCTGCCCGGACTCGATCATGTCCAGTACCAGGGCGGTGGTGCCCACCTTGAGGTAGGTGGACGTCTCGGCGAGGTTGGCGTCGCCGACGATGACGTGCAGCCGCCGGTACTTGTCGGCGTCCGCGTGTGGTTCGTCCCGGGTGTTGATGATGCCGCGCTTGAGGGTGGTCTCCAGGCCGACCTCGACCTCGATGTAGTCGGCACGCTGGGACAGTTGGAAGCCGGGCTTGTCACCGGTCGGGCCGATTCCCACCCGGCCGGCGCCGGTGACCACCTGGCGGGACGCGAAGAACGGGGTCAGCCCGGCGATCACCGCGGTGAACGGGGTGGACCTCGCCATCAGGTAGTTCTCGTGGGTCCCGTAGCTGGCGCCCTTGCCGTCCACGTTGTTCTTGTACAGGTGCAGGCGTGGCTGGCCGGGCACGGTGGCGGCCTTCAGTGCCGCCTCCTCCATGACCCGCTCGCCGGCCTTGTCCCAGATGACCGCGTCCCGGGCGTTGGTGACCTCGGGCGCGGAGTACTCCGGGTGCGCGTGGTCGACGTAGAGCCGGGCGCCATTGGTCAGTATCACGTTGGCGGCGCCCAGATCGTCCACATCGGGGTCGCCGGCCGGTGAGCCCGGCGATCCCAGGTCGAAGCCGCGGGCGTCACGCAGTGGCGACTCGACCTCGTAGTCCCAACGGGCCCGCCGGGCGCGCGGCACCTCGGCCGCCGCCGCGTAGGCCAACACAACCTGTGTCGAGGTGAGTACCGGATTCGCGGTCGCGTCCCCCGGCACGGAGATGCCGTACTCGACCTCGGTTCCCATGATCCGCCGCATGTGTCCAGCGTACGGGTCATTGGGCTCAAGAGAGGGGATGGTTCGGGCCCTGTGTCGTCAACAAGGTTCGAGCCACAGGCGATTGAGGCGAGAGGAACGCGAGCCTGCTCGCGTTCCTCTCGCCTGTTGAGCCTGTTGACAGTTCGACCACGGCAAAGCCGTCACCGAACAGGATCAGAGGTACTGACCCGTGTTGGTGGCGGTGTCGATGGCCCGCCCGGACTCCTGGTTCTTCCCGGTCACCAGGGTGCGGATGTAGACGATCCGCTCGCCCTTCTTGCCGGAGATGCGAGCCCAGTCGTCGGGGTTCGTCGTGTTGGGCAGGTCCTCGTTCTCCGCGAACTCGTCCACGATGGCGTCCAGCAGGTGCTGCACACGCAGCCCGGCCTGCTTGGTGTCCAGCAGGGACTTGATCGCGGCCTTCTTCGCCCGGTCCACGATGTTCTGGATCATCGCGCCGGAGTTGAAGTCCCGGAAGTACAGGACCTCCTTGTCACCGTTGGCGTAGGTGACCTCCAGGAACCGGTTCTCCTCGCTCTCGTCGTACATCCGCTCGACGGTGTGCTGGATCATGCCCTCCACGCACGCCTCCCGGTCGCCGCCGAACTCACGCAGGTCGTCCGCGTGGATCGGCAGGTCGGCCGTCAGGTACTTGGAGAAGATGTCCCTCGCCGCCTCCGCGTCCGGACGCTCGATCTTGATCTTCACATCGAGTCGGCCGGGGCGCAGGATCGCCGGGTCGATCATGTCCTCGCGGTTGGACGCGCCGATGACGATGACGTTCTCCAGGCCCTCGACGCCGTCGATCTCCGACAGCAACTGGGGCACGATCGTCGTCTCGACATCGGACGACACGCCCGAACCACGGGTCCGGAAGATCGAGTCCATCTCGTCGAAGAACACGATCACCGGGGTTCCCTGGGACGCCTTTTCCCGAGCCCGCTGGAAGATCAGGCGGATGTGCCGCTCGGTCTCACCAACGAACTTGTTCAGCAGCTCCGGGCCCTTGATGTTGAGGAAGTACGACTTGCCCTGGACGGTGTCACCGCCGGCCAGCGAGACCTGCTTGGCCAGCGAGTTGGCGACCGCCTTGGCGATCAGCGTCTTCCCACATCCGGGTGGGCCGTAGAGCAGGACGCCCTTCGGCGGCCGCAGCTTGTACTCCTCGTACAGGTCGGCGTGCAGGAACGGCAGCTCCACCGTGTCGCGGATCTGCTCGATCTGCCGGAACAGGCCACCGATGTCCTCGTAGCGGACGTCCGGCACCTCCTCCAGCACGAGGTCCTCGACCTCGGACTTGGGCACCCGCTCGAAGGCGTAGCCGGCCTTGCCGTCCACGAGCAA
>DASVLX010000193.1:0-34845 GCA_036384655.1 Pseudonocardiaceae bacterium | reverse complement strand
GACGGTGACCGCGGTCGCGGTGCTTCCGCTGGTGCTCGCCGTGCTCCACGTTTACGAACTGATGCGCGGGCTGGCCGGCTGATGCAGTCGCGGCGAGATCAGGTTCAGGCCTACTTCTTCGTGGTCGGCCGGCTGGTGGCGGCCCTGACGCACGGCAAGCCGGACATCGTCGAAACCCCCAATCGCCGGCTGTCCACCGGTACCACCCTGGGTTTCCTGCTCGCGGCGTTGATTGCCGCGATCTTCGGTATCTACGGGCTGTTCGTTCCCGGCGGCAACACCTCGTGGCAGCAGGCCGGCGCGATCATCATCGTGAAGGAGTCCGGCGCACGGTACGTGTATCTCAACGGGACGCTGCGGCCGGTGCTGAACTACACCTCCGCGCGGCTGGCCGTGAACAGCGAGAGCACGCAGGTGGTGTCGGTCTCACAGAGCTCGCTGGCCGGCGTGCCGGTCGGCACCCCGATCGGCATCCCCGGCGCGCCCGACGACCTGCCGGCGGCGAACCGGCTCGACACCGGTGCCTGGACGGTCTGCGTGCGGAACCCGGCCGAAGACAGTGCGGTGGGCGCGGCGGGGTCCGGCTCAGCCACGATCACGCTGCTGCTCCGGCAGATCACCACGCCGCCGCTGTCCCAGGCGCAGGGAATGCTGGTGTCCACATCGGATGGATCGCGATACCTGCTGTGGAACGGGCAGCGGTACCGGATAGCGGATCCCGTGGCCCTCGAGGCGTTGGGCTATGTGACCGCGGTGCCGGTGAACGTTCCGGCGAGCTGGCTCAACCCGCTGCCGACCGGACGTGATCTCGCGGTGCCGGCCATCGCGGGCAGCGGCCAGCCCGGCCCTGCCGTCGGCGGAATCCGGAGCATGGTCGGTGAGGTGTTCGAGGTCCGCAACCCGGTGATGAACAGCGACGGCTTCTATGTCGCGCGGTCCGGCGGTCTCCAGCCGCTGAGCCCGACGGCGGCGGCGCTGCTGCTCGGCTCACCGACCGCCCAGCAGGTGAATCCCGGTGGTCGGCCGACCGAGGTCGGTCCGAGCGCGCTGGCGAGCGTGTCGATCAGTTCGGACACCGGACTGGTCACCGGCTACCCGCCACCCTTGGCGGTGGGCGCGCTGCTTGACGCATCGAAGGGTGCCGACCCGTGCGTACGCTACTTCCCCTCCGCCAGCGGCAACATGAAGATCGATCTGCTCTCCCTGAACCCCGAGGAGGCCGGCGCCGGAGCGGTGTCGGCAGAGCGGCACGTGGCCGGCGAGACGGCCGATCTGGTCGCGATTCCTGGTGGCAGTGGTGTCCTCGTTCAGGACCTGCCCGCACCGGGCGCGCAGCCTGGAGCCGAGTACTTGGTGACCGATTTCGGTGTGAAGTATCCGCTGTCCAGTACGTCCGTCGCGAGCGCGCTCGGCTACGCACAGACCTCGGCGGTGAGTATTCCGGGGCAATTGCTGGCGCTGCTGCCGACCGGGCCCGTGCTCAGTCCCGCGTCGGCCCTCGATAATCAGGCAGCGGGAAGTTGATCACTATGGGACAGGCGGCGTTCACCGTGTTCCGGTGCGGCCTCGCGAGGGATACCCCCCAGGATGTCCTGTCCCGCGGATACGCGCTTTCGCCGGACGCCGAAATCGGATGTTATATACGTGACGCCCACGGGCGACTCGATCCGATGTCAGTGAAATCGAAGACCAATTTTCGGGAGGTTCCGGGGAATGTCCCAGACCAAGTTCAGTGACGAGATTCATCAGGCCGCCAACTACTACCGGGGCACTGCGGCACCGGCTGTCCAGCAGCAGGGCAAGACCGCCCTGACGAACGCGGAGACCACCCTCCAGGGCAGCAGCAGCAACATGATGCGTGCCGCCAACACGATCGTGGCCGACTGGAACCAGGTCATTCAGCAGGTCTGCCAGAACATCGATGACATGGCGACCGACCTGGACACGATCGCGAACAACATGTCGCAGAGCGACGAGGACAACTCCAACGCCATCAACAACCTGCTCGGCGGGTTCAGCTCCGACTTCAGCTCCTTCCTCTCCGGAAAATGACCCACGCCACCTCCTCGACCTCGATGAATGAAGGGTGACAATTCATGTCGAGTCCCACTGTCTACGACTACGCCGTGCTGGACCAGTTCGTCTCGGATCTCTCGAAGGCGGCCAACCAGATCAACGACGAGATCCAGAACATGATTAAGCAGACGCAGCAGACCTACGGCGAGTACTTCGTGGGTTCGGCCGCGGACGACTTCGTCAATCGCGCCAACAAGATCAGCCAGTTGCTCACGCAGCAGATCGAGCAGTTGATGAATGTCGCGAAGACGACGGGCAACGGCGCGCAGAACATGCAGAACGCCGACCAGCAGGGGGCGAAGCTGATCGCCGGGTGACACCCTCCGGTGACACCCTTCGGATGGCCGTGTCGGACCAGAATCCGCTGATCCTGGTCCGACACGGTCCCCGCCGACGAACTGACCGACGTCATCCCACCTGACGACGTCGGTGGTAACGGTCGATCTTTCCATGCAATATGCCAAGGAGTCGTTGCTATGAGTTCTGACTCTGGGGCTAACAACGGCTCCAGTAGTGGCAACACCACCTCGTTCGATGCCGACACCGTCAATACCATCGCGACCTCGATCGGTAAGCTCCTGGATGACTTGTCCGTGTTCGACGAGCTGGGGCAACAGGACCCGAACGCGGGACAGAAGCTGAAGACCGGTCAGTGGCTCAACAAGCAGGTGGCGGACCGCCGGGACGCGGTGGTCCAGCATGCCAAGAACCTGAAAACCGTCTTCGGCCAGATGTGCGACAAGCTGCAGAGCACGGTCAAGGACCTGCAGACGACCGACAGCAACAACGCTGGGGCCTACCAGAGCAGTGGCGGGCAGCCCGACCAGTACCAGCCGCAGACGCCGGCGACGGGATCGGGTGGCTCGGGCTCTGGATCTGGTAGCGGGTCTGGGTCGGGTAGTGGCTCGGGTTCGTCGAATAATGGCGGGAAGCCTGACGGGTATCAGCCGCAGCAACCGGTGACCCCGGCGACGGGATCGGGTAGTGGCTCTGGGTCCGGTAGCGGATCAGGGTCGGGTTCGTCGAGCAATGGCGGGAAGCCCGCGGGGTATCAGCCGCAGACGCCGGCCACGGGTTCGGGTAGCGGGTCGGGTTCGGGTAGCAGGTCTGGGTCGGGCTCGTCGAATAATGGCGGGAAGCCTGACGGGTATCAGCCGCAGCAACCGGTGACCCCGGCGACGGGATCGGGTAGTGGCTCTGGGTCCGGTAGCGGATCAGGGTCTGGGGCGCCGCAGTACACCTTCACCGGACCCGTGTACATCGAGAACACGGGGACACCGGACGGGTATGTACCGGTGTCAAAGGCGACGACGCCGGCGCAGCCGGCGATTCCGGGCTCGGGGTCACCCACCGGGTATGTCGAGATGATCCGCAGGACGACACCGGCGATTCCGGCGACTCCGCAGATTCCGGCGTCGGGGTCGTCTTCGGGGTATGCGGCGGCGACTCCGGCGATCCCAGGAGCACCGGCGGTCCCGGCCTCGGGGTCGTCTTCCGGGTATGTGCCGTTGATACCGGCGGTGCCCCAAATTCCCGCCCAGGATGCTTAGGATCTGGCAACTGCCCAGGTTGTGACAGTAAAAGTGAACAGCGCTACCGCCAACAGCACCAGATACGCATCACCACGTCATGGGACAGCCAACATACCCGGCTCGTGAGGACATCCGGTCATGACTGATTCGAACAGTAATTCGGCTGCGCAGGGGCTGCCGGGTGGCTTGGACGATGCTCCGCCGTCTGAGGACGTCGACAGTTACAAGGTGTGGACGGACATCGATCCGGCGACGGCAGACCTGACGCACAGCAGTAGCGGCGGGCACAACGATCTGTCGGGCAATCCGACGGCCGAGGCGTGGTACACGGCGGCGGACAAGTGGCAGGCGGCCATCAAGACGCTCGATACCGTGAACCAGAATTTCGGTGATCTGCTGAAGAAGCTGCAGGATTCATTCCAGGGCGCGGCCGCCGACCAGTTCCAGGATTCCGGGCAGGCGGTGCTGAAGAAGAGCGAAGCGGTTCTGGAGGACCTGGGGTCATACGGCACGAACATCGGCAACATAGGGCATGCCATTCAGGCTTTTTCCAACAACTGGTGGGACGCGGTGAACTCCGTTCACCAGCAGGAAAAGAAGGACATGCAGTCCGTCCTGGACGCGAATGATGGCTACCTTATTCAGCAAGCCATGCACGGGAACTTGCAGCAAGCGACGCAGAAGGTTCAGGGCTATGTGAACGACGCTTATCAGAAAGATGAGCAGCAGGTTCTGATGCCGAAGTTGCGCTCTCTCCTGCAGGACCTGGGCAATCAGTTCGGCGACTACGGCCAGGGCCTGAAACCGTTGATGATCCAGTCCAGCAATTGGAGCACTGGTTCGAGCTCTGGTTCCGGCGGTTCTGGTTCCGGTTCCGGTGGTTCTGGTTCTGGGTCGGGCGGTTATGGCTCGGGTACGGGTAACACGGGCACGGGTAACACCGGCACGGGTAACACCGGTGCCGGCAACACCGGCTCGGATTCCGGTGACACGGGCACGGGCAACACGGGCACGACGGGTGCGGGTGACACGGGCGCGGGTGCTGGTACGACGGGTTCGGGTTCCGGTGACACCGGCGCGGGTGCTGGTACGACGGGTTCGGGTTCCGGTGACACCGGCACGGGTGCTGGTACGACGGGTTCCGGCTCGGGTAACACTGGCTCGGGCAGCGCGACTCCCTCTATCAAGGTTCCGTCGGTTGATTCTGGTGACACCGGCTCGGGCTCAGGTGGCGGTGACACTGGTTCGGGTACGGGCACGACGGGTGCCGGTGGCACGACGGGTGCCGGGGATTCCGGTTCTGGTGGCACGACGGGTGCCGGTGGGACGGGTGCCGGTGACACTGGTTCGGGCACCACTGGTTCGGGCGCGACTCCCTCCATCAAGATTCCATCGGTTGATTCCGGTGACACCGGCACGGGTTCGGGCGCCGGTGACACGGGTACGGGCACGGGAGCCACTGGTGCGGGTTCCGGCGACACCGGCACGGGTGCCGGCGGTACGACGGGTGCCGGTGACACGGGCTCTGGCGGTACGACGGGCGGCGCTGGTACGACGGGTGCCGGGGATTCCGGTTCTGGTGGCACGACGGGTGCCGGTGGGACGGGTGCCGGTGACACGGGTTCCGGTACCACTGGTTCGGGCGCGACTCCGTCTATCAAGATTCCGACGTTGGACACCGGTACGGGCTCTGGGAGTCCGGGGACCGGTGATACGACGGGCACCGGGGATTCCGGCGCCGGTGGCACGACGGGTGCCGGTGGGACGGGTGCCGGTGACACGGGTTCGGGTACCGCTGGTTCGGGCGCGACTCCCTCCATCAAGATTCCGTCGCTGGACACCGGTACGGGCTCCGGGAATCCGGGAACCGGTGATACGACGGGCACCGGGGACTACGGCTCGGGCTCGGGTGGTTCGACGGGTGCCGGGGATTCCGGTTCGGGTGGTTCGACGGGTGCCGGGGATTCCGGTTCGGGTGGTACGTCGGGCGGTGGGGATTACGGCTCGGGTTCCGGCGATACGTCGGGTTCCGGGGACTACGGCACGGGCACAGGCGATACGTCGGGTTCCGGGGATTCCGGTGGCACGTCGGGCGGCGCTGGTACGACGGGTGCCGGGGATTACGGCTCGGGCTCGGGTGGTTCGACGGGCGGCGGAGAATCCGGCTCGGGTGTCATTCCGTCGACGGTGTCGGGTGGTCCCACTCCTTCGGCGTCGAATTCCGGAAGTGGTACCAGCCAGCAGGATCAGCAGAAACAACAGGCGCAGGAGCAGGCCAACAAGGCGCGGCAGGCGGCGTTGCAGGCCGCGGATGGCGCCATCCAGGGGCTGGAGAACCAGATCCCGGATGGCGGCGACGACGGCCTGACCGGTTCCCCGACCACCGGGGACGGCGGCACGACGACCGGGGACACCGGCGGAACTGGAGACACGACCGGCGGAACTGGAGACACGACGAGTGCCCCAGTGACAACCTCCAGTGGTCCGTCGGACGGAACGGCTCCGGACACCGGTGATGGTTCTTCCAGTCCGGATGCCGGTAGCGGTTCTTCGAGTCCGGATGCCGGTAGCGGTTCTTCGAGTCCGGACACCGGTAGTGGTTACTCGAGTCCGGACACCGGTGATGGTTCTTCGAGTCCGGACGCCGGTAGTGGTTACTCCAGTCCGGACACCGGCAGTGGCTATTCCGTTCCCGGCTCTGCCGGATCGTCGGGTAGCGGAAGCCCGGCCTCCGTCAAGATCCCATCGACGACGTCGGGTGGTCCGTCAGGCTCCGGCTCACAGGGCAGCTCGTCGGGCGCCGATCAGCAGGCGCAACAGCAGGCCGCACAGGCCCGTCAGGCCGCGTTGAAGGCCGCGGACGGCGCTATCCAGGGTCTGGAGGGCCAGATCGATGGTGGCGATGACGGCCTGACCGGTTCTCCGACCACCGGGGACACCTACACAACCGGGGACGGTACCGGCGACGGCACCACCAGCGGCGACGGCGGCACCGGCGGGTACGACGGCACGACCGGGGATGCGACGTCTCCGATCGGGACGACCACAGGTGGCCCGGACACCACCGGGTACGACACGACCGGCGACGGCACCACCGGCGACGGCACCACCGGCGCGGACGGATCCTCGCCGCTGGCGGACTTCCTCACCGGCAGTAGCAGCCAAGGTTACGATCCGCAGGCGCTGCAGCAGGCGGAGCAGGACGTCAACCACGCGCTCGAAGCCCTGCCCGGATTTAGCGACAACGACGCCACCGGCGCGGCCCTGCACCAGGCGGAGCAGGCTGCGGACCAGGCGATCGAGGCCCTGCCGGGATATCCGTCGGACAGCACCAGCACGACCGCGGCCATCACGCCGGACAGTTACAGCGACGCCACCTCCGGAGCCCTGCACCAGGCGGAGCAGGCCGCCGATCAGGCGATCGAGGCCCTGCCGGGATATTCCGCGGACAGCACCAGCACCGGGGCCGCCACGCCGGATGGTTCCGGCACCGACCTCGCCGCAGCCGACGTGGGCGCGTCGCCGGGTGGCGGCGGGGCCGGAGTGAGCACACCCGATCTGGGGACGGGGTCGGGCGCCGGTGACGGCTCCGTCCAGACGCTGGACACGAATGTGGCCTCGCAGGAGGGTTACACGGCGCCGAGCGGCTCCGGCGAAACGGAGGCGCTGGTCAGCATCCCAACCGCGAACGGCGTCATGACCGCGCAGGTTCAGTCCGGCATGCCGATGGGAATGGGCATGGGCGGAATGGGCGCCATGGGTGGCATGGGGAACGGGAACAACGAGCGAGAGCCGCAGACCTGGCTTCAGGCCCCGCCGGGAACCTGGAGTGACGAGGACGACGAAAACGCGGAAGACGTTCCGCCCTCGGTAATCGGACGGGCTGAGAGATGACGCAAGCACTGGGCCGGCCGGCGGCAACCTCGTCACCGGCACCCGCGGATTCCACCGAAACCCAACTCGGCCTGGCCGCCATCGTCGCGGAGGTGAACGCCGGCGACCCGCAGTCCTTCTACCAGGAGGCCGACGCGTTCACCCAGGTCGTCAACCACCTGCAGGATGTCGTCAGCCAATTTCGCAACCAGACGCGGCAACTCGATTCCGCGTGGAGTGGAAGCAGCGCGGACGCGCTGTCCGAGGTCACCGACCAACTGACCAACCGGATCGGCCAGTTGGTCCAGACGCTGGCAGAGCCGGGCTACGACAGCCTGTTGCGGCAGGCCGGCGACGCGCTGGCCAATGCTCAGCAACGACTGCGGGCACTTCAGTCACAACAGTCGCAGGAGCAGGCCGCCAACCCCCAGCAGGCGGCACAGGACAGTGCCCAGTACGACTACCAGGCTCGGCAGATCCTTCTCGACCTGTCCACGACGTACACGGACGCCGGGACCCAGCTGGTCGAGCTCCCGGCCTACACGGCCAACGGAACCCCGGTGCAGACCGGTTCGGCGGGACCCGCACCCGCGCCCACACCCACAACCGCGCCCGCTGACCAACCGCCCGACACCAGTGACACCCCAACCACGGGCACCGACAATTCCGGTGCATACACGTCGCCGACGTCGACCAACTCCGACTCGCCGGGAGGCGCTTCGCCGACAACCACGGGCGGTGGTTACTCGGGCGGTGGTTACTCCGGTGGCGATTACGCGGGGACAACCGACCCGGGAACGACCACGACCAACACGGGGATCACCGGCCCGCTGGGCCGCACAGACTTCCCATCGAGCGGGACGTTCGACACCACTACTGGCTCAACAACCACGCCGACGACGGACAGCGGGTCGTCCGGCTCCACCTTCATGGCGCTGAATCCCTTCCAGCCCTTGGGATATTCGCCTTCGACGGGAACGACGGCGGGAAGCACTCAGGGAAGCTCGTCGGGGTATTCCACGTCGACCGATGGTGAGGAGCCCGCGATTGCCTGGACCGCCGACGGAACGGCGGTGCCCGGCTGGATCACGGCGGGTTCCGCATCCCCGGCGAGCACGGGGAACAGCAACAACCCGGGGAGCGACGCCGCGCCCTATGAGGAGGTGGACTCGTTCGCCCCGAACGGCAGCGTTGCGGCGTACCCCGTCGGCACGACTTCGAACGCCGGCATCGGGCGCCAGCAGTATGGTTCCTCGAACCCGGTGGATGAGGAGTACGGGTCCGGCACGACCAACGCCGATCAAACGAACTCCGGTTCCTCGTTCTCTTCCGGCGGGGCGACCGACTGGAGCGGCGGCCAGAACCAGAGCGGATCGGACGGCCAGGGCCAGGCTGGGCAGTGGAGCGAACCGGACACCGCGGGCAGCGGCTCTGACAGCGACTCCGGCAGCGGCTCGTACCTGCGGGAGTTGAGCGCCGACAGCACGCCGAGCACCACGTCCGACAGCAGCCCGGCGTTGGTCACGTCCGACAGTCTCCCGGCGTGGAGTTCCAGCGCTCCGGTGACTGCCACGTCCGACAGCACCCCGGCGTTGAGTGCCAACACCCCTGCGGACGTGAACACTCCGGTGAGTACCACGGCCGACGCCGGCTCCGGCTCGCCAGCGTGGACCGTCTCATCTCCGCAGCTGGCGAGCACCACGGCCGGCTCGGGCTCGCCGGCGTCGACCGTCTCGCACGCGCACATGTTGAGTGTCAGTACTCCGGTGAGCGCGAATACCCAGGCGAGCACCACCACTCCGACGAGTGGCAGTACCCCAACGAATGTGACCACTTCGGCAAGTACCAGTACCCCAACGAATGTCACCACCCCGGCGACGGCCAGTACCCCGACCAACGTCACGACTCCGGTGAGTATCAGCACTCCGGCGACGACCACTACCCCGGCGACGACCAGTACCCCGACGACGACCAGTACCCCAACGACTTCGCACGCTGCCACCGCGAAGGCGGTGACCGTGACACCCGAGGTCGGTGGTTCGGCCACGAAGTCGGTCACCTTCGACACCTCCACGAGCACCCCGCCGGACTGGGCGCAGCCGGTCACCGGCGGAAACGCCGGTCCGGCGGTCAACGGAATACCGGCGACGTCCGGGACGAATATCCCGGCGGCCGCCGCTGGCGGGACCGCATCGCCGGCTCAGACCGGGACCGCGGCGGACGCATCCACGCGTGCGGGTGCGGTCGCGGGCGGCATGCCGATGATGGGCACGGGTGCTGGCGGCGGACTGTCACACCAGCCGGTCATACCCCTGCAGGCCGACCCAGTGGTCTGGGCCGCCGTCAACGGTCCTCTGGACCTCACCACCCCGCCCGGCGTGCTTGGCCGGGCCGTACCACTCCCGGCTCCGCCAGTGCAGCCCACGCCGCCGGTGCAGCCGACGCCGCAAAGAGACCACCATCACGAGCACCACGCCAAGGAAGGAGAACGTCGTGACTAACCCGAACCTGTTCAGTATGGGGGGCATGTCGATCGAGGAGATCGTCAGCAATGCCGACGAACTGCTCGCCGCCGAACAGCGCAGGCTGCATGAACTCGACAAGAAGGTCGACGAGACGACGACGACGGTCCATTCGAAAGACCGCTCATTCGCGATGACGTTCGACGGCCGGGGCGAATTCACGTCGTTGGCGTTCAACGGTGAGAAATATCGCAAGGTGGCGCCGGTCCAGCTTGCCAGCATGATCGTCGAAACATTCCACGTGGGCCGGATCGAAAGTCTCGAAAAGCTGTCGGAAATGGTGGGTACCCCGGTGCTACCGGGGCTGGACTTGAAGGGTCTCGCCACCGGTAAGGTCAGCCCGGCGGAAATCTTTGATTCGATGCTTTCTCCCGCGATGGAGGCGATGACGGGCGGCGTGATCGGACGTGACGCGGGTGCCGAGGGAGGCCCGGTGAGCCATGGCTGACCAGTTCAAGCTCGACCCCGCGGAGATCGAGGCGGGTATCCGGCAGTTGATCAATCTGGGCAAGGTCCACGACGACGCGCTCACGGCGTGGCGCAACACCTTACGCCAGTACGACGGCTGCTGGGGCAACGACGAAATGGGAAAGAGTTTCGGGGAGAACTTCACGAAGTCGGAGCAGGAGGTAGACAAGAACGTTGATGGCGCCCAGGGGTGGTTCACCGAGTCGGGTACCGTGCTGAAACAACTGCAGACCGATTTCGAGGACGGGGACACCGACAACGCCGCGGCGATCTTGAATTCGTTCACGAACGATTCTGGCCCCTCTGCCGGGCCTGGACAGTAACGGCATCTCGAGGCGATTGCTCGATTCGACAGCGGTCCGCAACCTCTTCCCAGCTGGGAAGCCGGTTGCGGGCCGCTCGTCGTTACGGCACTGCCGGGCACGCCGTGGGAGGCGCGCCCGGTAGTGGCGAGGGATATCCCCGTGATCGTCGCGTCACCGCGCCCGGTGCCGCCGTGGCGACGATTCGGCGGGGTTGGCTGTGGTGGGTTCACGGGCGGCGCGGGTAACGGCCGGCCGAGGTTGTCGTAGCGCGGGCAGGGAGTGCGATGGGCTCGGACGGTGGGAGTGGTGGCTCGGAGGAGACCACCGGGCAGGGCGCCTCGCAGGATGCGCATGTACCCCATGGGGTGCAAAAGTGGCTGCAGGTGATGGCGGGGCAGACCTGGCCCGAGGGGTCGGAGTCAGGTCTGCGGACGATTTCCCAAGCTTGTCGGACGTATGCGCAGGCGTTGAAAACGATCGGCGCGCAGGTGCCCGGTGTGGGGCGCCAGGTGCAGGAAGGGATGCAGGGCCAGGCCGGGGATGCGTTCGGCCGGACCGCGACGGACGTTCAGTCGCTCGTCGAGCAGGCGCAGGACCAGCTCGAACAAATGGCCAAGTCGGCGGAAAACGCCGCCGCGGACATCCAAAAAGCCAAAATCATGATCATCGTCATGATGATTATGATGCTTGTCGCGATCGCCGAGCTGCTCGCCTCGATTTTCGGCGCGCTCGCGATTCCCGCCGAGATTGCCACCACGCGCGCTCTCATCCAGGGGATCATGCAGGCGCTGCGTCAGGCGCTTGCGAAGGCCGTGTCGATGGCGGCGGTGAAGGCCGCGGCGACGACCGCGGCGAAGTACGCCGCATTCGGCGCGGGGTTCATGGGTGGCCTGGATCTGGCCATCCAGGTCGGGCAGGACGCGGCTGGGAAGCGCTCCGGCATCGACTGGAACTCGTTCGGGCACTCGGTTCTGTCGGGCGCGATTGGCGGTGCCGGGTTCGGGGTCGGCCACGCGCTCGCGGACGGCGCGAAGGTGGCGATCGACGGCGCAGCCGACGCGGCGGCACGTGCCGGGAGAGGCGCGGAGGGCGCTGCTGCCCGCGACGCCGGGTCGCATACCGATGCCGGCGATCATGCCGGTGGGCATACGGGGGATACCGGTGGCGACCCCGGGCCCGACGCCAGGCCGGCCACTGAATCCAGTGGGGACACGACCAATACCGGTGGGGACACGACCAATACCGGTGGGGACACGACGAACACCGGTGGGGACGCGACGAACACTGGTCGGGAGACCGCGAATACCGGTGCAGATACGACCAACACCGGTGGGGACGCGACGAACACCGGTCGCGAGACCACGAACACCGGTGCAGATACGACGAACACCGGTCGCGAGACCGCGAACACGGGTACAGATACGACGAACACCGGTCGGGAGACCGCGAACACCGGTGGGGACACGACGAACACCAGTGGGGATGCCGCCAATACCGGTCGGGAGACGACCAATACCGGTGAGGAGACCACGAACACCGGCGGGGACACCGGGAGAGACGCCAGGCCGACTACTGAATCCAGTGGGGATGCCGCGACCACCGGTGAGCGTCAGGGCTCGCCGACCAGCGAGGAAGCCGGCCGGTCCGGTGATGAGGAATCAGGCCAGGAAGCGGGTGACTCGCAAGGCGAGAAGCGTGTGCTGCCGGGGTGGATGCGAGCGTTCGGCGAGTTGGGTTATCCCGCGGTGCAGATGGCGATCGGTGCCGGGATCAGTATCCCGCTGACGAACCTGGCCAATGGCGCGCCGGCCTGGTCCTCCGGGGCGGCGGGACTGTTGGGCATGTTCGCCAAGTACGAACACGGCCAGGGCTCGGCGTTGGGCGGCCTGGTCGGCAGGGCCGGAAGCGCGACCAGTGCTGCTCTGGCCGACCTCGGCCGAGGGCTCGGCAAGTTCATGGGTGCTGGAAATGACACGTCGGACGGAGCGAGCGGCGGCTCTCGTCCGGGAACGTCGATCGCGGTGGGTCGCGCCGGCACGACCTCAGATGGCCGGACGATAGGAACGGCGTTCACCGACGACAGCCAGCCCGACAGCTCGCACGGGGTGACCACCAGCAGCGGTGGGCCGTCGCCGGCACCGGCAGGGCTGGACCAGCCTGGCTTGGCCGGACAGCGTGGTGAGACAGGCAACTCCGTCGTGAGCACGCTCGCATCCAGCGCGCCGGACCACAGCCGTGGGTCGGACTTTGGTAGCGGATTTGACCACGACGATGTGTCCGATCTTGGCAGTGTGTCCGATCTTGGCGATGGATGGGATCGCGGCAGTGTGTCGGATCTTGGCAGTGTGTCGGACTTTGACGGCGCATCGGACTACGGCGGCGCGTCTGACTTTGGCAATACGTCGGATCTCGGCTATACGGCGAACTTTGGCAGCGCGTCTGACCACGGTAGCGGGTCTGACTTTGGTAGCGGTTCCGACTTTGGTAGCGCGTCGGACCGTGGCACCGTGTCGGACTATGGCAATGCCTCGGACCATGGCGACGCGAGTGCCGAGAATGCCGGGAACATCCACCATGTGGACACCGGGGATGTGTCCGTAAAGTCCGGCGGCGACTCGTCCATGGCGACCTTCCTCAGCGGAGATAGCCATCATGACCCCGTCACGGTCACGCAGTCCCACGACGGCGTTACTCACGAGAGCGGTCAACAGATTCTCGGTGGGCCGTCCAGTCACCAGGAGCCGGTGCGTGGCGCCTCGATCACGGCCTCGGAGTCGCCGACAGCGGATTTGGGGAACGAGGGGAGACTCTGGCTGGCGACGCAGGATCCGTCGTCCGGTCTGAGCGGTGGCGAGATTTCCGGCGGCTCGTTGGAGCATGGTCCGACGGCCGGTGCGGGGTCGTGGCAATCGCACGATCCTCTTGCGGAACCGACGAGCACCTCGTCCGCGCCGCATGATTCCGTGAGCGTGGTCGGTCAGCCCACCGCGGACCACGGGTCGACACCTGTCCCCCAGACAGGTGGGGAGCCGAAGGCGCCGGCAAGCACATCGAGTTCGCCGACGCCCACGAATGATGTGTCCGGCCCGTCGGCACGCACGCCGGCGCCTTCGAGCACGACCACGCCGACACCTAAGGACACCTCGGCGCCGGTACCCACGACCGCGTCGGCCCCGGTACGGACGGTCAGTTCCGCGCCGAAGCCGGTGGGTGTGGATCAGCCACCCGTGGTGTCGCGGCCGGTGGAGACCCCGTCGTCGCCGGTGGTGTCGCGGACTGGCGAGAGCACCTTGGCACCATCCTCCGTGGATAGTGTGGGTGCGTCGGGTGGTGATCGGTCGCAGACGGGATCGGTTGTTGCGGCTCCGGTCGACTCGGTGTCGAAGCCGCCGGTAGCGGATCAGCCGCCTGCGGTGTCGCGTCCTGCGGAGAGCACCAGTACTCCGGTGCCGCGGCCTCCGGACAGCACGGGTACCCCGTCGTCGTCGGTGTTGACGCACGCCGCGGAGAGCACCAGCAGCGCGCCAGCGCGTGCTGCGGAGAGCACGAGTACGCCGCCGTCGCGGCCTGCGGACAGTACGAGCACGCCGGTGTCGGTGACGCGGCCTGGGGACGGCACGAGTACGCCGCCGTCGGTCTCGCGTCCCGCCGAGAGCGCGACGACCCCGTCGCGTCCTCCGGAGAGCACCGGTACGCCGCCGTCGCGGCCTGCCGAAAGTACGAGTACGCCGTTGTTGGTGTCGCGTCCTGGAGAGAGCACGGCGAGCCCGTCGTCGGTGACGCGGCCTCCGGATGGCACAGGTACGCCGTCGTCGTCGGCGTTGACGCATGCCGCGGAGAGCACGGATATCGCTCCGTCGCGACCAGTGGACAGCACGAGCACGCCGCCGTCGCGGCCTGCCGAGAGCACGAGTACGCCGGTGGCGCGGCCTGCCGAAAGTACGAGTACGCCGTCGTCGGTGTCGCGTCCTGGTGACGGCATGAGCACGCCGCCGTCGGTCTCGCGTCCCGCCGAGAGCGCGACGACCGCGTCGCGGCCTGCGGCGAGCACGGCGAGCCCGTCGTCGGTGACGCGTCCCGCGGACAGCACGAGTACTCCGGTGGCGCGGCCTGCCGAAAGTACGAGCACGCCGCCGTCGGTGTCGCGTCCCGCCGAGAGCGTGACGACCGCGTCGCGGCCCGCGGAAAGTACGAGCACGCCGCCGTCGGTCTCGCGTCCCGCCGAGAGCGCGACGACCCCGTCGCGGCCTGGGGACGGCACGAGTACGCCGGTGGCGCGGCCTGCCGAAAGTACGAGTACGCCGCCGTCGCGGCCGGCCGAGGGGACCAGTACCCCGTCGCCCTCTGTGGATGGTGTGAGCGAGTCGGGTGGCGATCGTTCACAGACTGGGTCGGAACATGTGTCTCCGGTCGACTCGCCGCCGAAGCCGGTGGATGTCGATCAGTCCCCGGTCGTGCCGCGGACTGAGGAGAGCAGCCCGCCTCCGTCCGCTGTGAACGCTGGGACGACATCGGGTGCGAATCGGTCGCACGCCGGGTCGGAACCCGCCTCTCCGGTCGACCCGGCGCCGAAGCAGACGGATGTGGATCAGTCGCCCACCACACCGCCCGCCGACTCGTCTGGGGATGTCGGACTTACCGGCAACCGTGGTGACCAGGGGGATACCACGGACAATCCGCGAGCCTCCACGCCCGCGCCTTCCGACGGCAATGCCCCATCGGCTGCGCGTGTGACTCCGTCGGACGTGGGTGATCGGTCCAGCCAAGGCAGTCAGCCGACCCCGCAAGACGCTCGGCCAGCGCCGGCGCCTCCGACCGCGCCGCGGTCGAGTGGTCCCGTGGGAAAGCCTGGCGATGCTCCGTCACGGCCGGCCCGTTCGGCCGACTCGTCGGGCGACGGGGGTGTTTCCGGCGGGCAACGCGGCAAGGACACCGAGGGCAGCCAGTCGCCGGCGCCGTTCCGGGTGCCCTCCGACGGTGATGGCCGTCCGGTTAACAATTCTGGTTCTCGCGATGGTGGGAACCGGACGCGCCAGACCGGTCAGGAGGGGACGCAGAACGCTCAGCCCGTTGCCACCATCCTTCCGCCGGTGGACACCGTCGGAGCCGCCCATGAGCTTCTTGGCTCCACGACGGCTGACCGGCGTGGTAGCGGGACCACCGGTGACGTTGACCCACGTCGGGGCGGTCCGCGTGATCCGAACCGCCAGGACCCCGAGGGCAATCCGCCGCGTGATCCCGACCCCTCGGACAACCCGCCGCGTGATCCGAACCGCCAGGACCCCACGGAGGTCCCTGGGCGAGACTCCGGCGAGTCGCCTGTGGACGGTCGGGGGCAGGTCGATGACCCGCCGCCGCGGAGTCGCGGTGGTGTGGATTCCTGGGATCGCGGCGACATAGCACCAGTCTCGGCCGGGCCGAAGGGCCAGCGCCCGCGGCTGCGGCTGGATACCAACGTCGACGGGGATCGTGCGGAGCATTCGCTGGTGAGTCCGCTTTCGCCGGATGCGGCGGATCGGCTGGAGGATCCTGGCTTGCGTTCGCCGGTGAGTCCGCTGGAGCCAGAGCCCGTCGACGATTCCTTGATGATGGCTGACTTCCTCGGTGGCGGTTACCTAGGCCACGACTGGAACCCGTTGGGTGGAGACCGGTCGCAGGCCGCGCTGGATGGCGAGTCGCCGGTCGGCGAGGCATTGGAACAGACGACGGATCAGCACAGCAACACGGATTCCGACGCAGGTTCTTCGCCGAGGGACGAGTTCGGGGTCGAGCATCCGTCGCACGATGAGATGGAGGATTGGGCCGCTACCGGCGACGGCAGGTGGAGGCCTGGCAAGTGGTGGAACAAGGGCAAGCTCGACGGCGACGCCGGCACGGTTAAGCCGGGCACCACCGCCAAGCCGCGGAAGCAGGTCAGGTTTGACCCGTTGGCCCAGGTGCACGACCAGGATGGCAGGCAGACATCCAGCGCGCTCGGGGGTACCGAGCCGGCACCGCGGCCGCACGCGGGGCAGGTGGACCCGAGCGATTACAAGTTCCCGACCGGAGAGAATTCGCATACCCTGACCGGTCCGCCCGAGTCGGGAAGCCACCCGCTGAAGGCCAGTGACTCCGCCTTGACGAATTCGTCGTACATGAATTCGCAGGATGTGATGCGGGCGTTCGATAGCGAGGCTGGACGGCCGAAAACGGGTAAGCGGCCTGGCATGGGCGGTGCGCTGTTGATCGGCGACCATGTGGTGCCGCACAGCAGCATGAAGCACAGGAGTGGGCGGCCCAATCACCACGACGTGGTGAAGCAGGTGTTGGACGGTGCACCGGAAGACCTGAGGAAGTGGCCGCAGCACGGCAAGTGCGCCGAGGTCGGCGCGATCTCGGATTACTTGCACAATCAGGACCCGAATGGCACGTGGACGGTTGATCAGGCGAAGCATCACTTCGAACAGGTTGGCGCCGCGACGACGGCGCACCGGCCGCGCGATGGGGAGCCGGCTGACGCCTGCGCGAGTTGCCAGTACCTGACCAGCAAGCTGGGTATTTCCTGGTACACCCGCCCGCCGTGGGAGGCCGACGGTAGCGGCCAGCGCGTGGATATCGGTGCCGGCGAGGAGCGTACGAACGATTCGTCGAATGGGGCGGACCGGCCGGATACTGATGCTGAGCCTTCAGCCGGTCAGACGCTGGAGCAGACGACAGGCCGGCCCCTTGGTCGGGGCCCCACCGGGGATGACCAAGGGCCTTACCCCGGTGCCGCCGACAAGCAGGAGGCCCATGAGGATCTGTCGGATGATTCGTCGGCGAGATTCTCGCGGTGGGAGTCGGTCCCGGAGACCGACTCGAAGTCGCTCCACTGGCAATGGGTACAGCATCCAAATCTGACTGATTGGCGGCTCGTGCCGTCGCCGTCGTATCTGCGTCATGGGCCGCGTATTATCTCGCAGCACAGTTTCGCCTCTGATGCGAATGCCAAGGCGTATCTGGATCAGCACGAGAACTATCGTTATGTGGGTGCGGTCAACCGGGACAACTTTGATCGGCGCGCGGCTGGCCACAGGTCGAACTGTGCTGTCGCCGCGATTCAGACCGCGAACGGTATAGAACACGGTAGGGAGTTCACCGCCGGTCCGAGTGCTGGCATGCTCGCGGGCGATATGGAGCGAGTGATCGGCGCCAGGTTCCAGGTGTTTGATGGTGGGTATGACGAACTCATTCAGCATTTGGACGGCCACCTGGGGCGCGGTGATCAGGGCATTGTGTACGCCGAACGCTGGGATGGGTTCGGGCATTACATCAATGTTCACCGGGACAAGGACGGTGTTCTCACCTTCATAGACGGTCAGTGGGGTCGGCCGGCGAACCTGAGTTGGTCTCCGCGTCTCGTGGCGTTTGTGCCGTTGGAACATGGCAAGGTGCACCAGCCGGTGTATACGAGATTGTCTTCGGCTGGTCGCCCGGGTGGACAGGCCGAATTGCCGAGCGCCGTCCACAAGAGTGGCGGCACCACGACCAAGGCCGGTCACGGCTCGGGAGAACTTGAGGCTCAGCGGGAGCACGTCGGCCTCGGAGAAGATCCCACTACGGACGACAGCCCGCCTCCGGATACCAATGATGGGCAGTCCAGTCCGCTGCGGGGTCCCGTGGTGGGTCGACGCGGGGCCGGCCGACCGGTCCGGGAAACGCCGTGGATCAAGGGGCGCCTGGAGAACGGCGAGTCGGTTGAGTTCCGGGCCGACGCAGTCCTGAACCGCCCACTGTATCGGCGGCCGGCTGGTGCGCATGGCGGCGACGAACTCGTCGGCCTCTCGTTGACGAACGACCACGACTACAAGCTCGATCAAACGTTTCTGGACTCCCGGTCCAAGGTTGACACGATGCGGATGACCGGCCCCGGGGAGCGCCTGGCGGAGGCGTCCAGGCTCAACCGTGATGTCGTGCCGACCCCGTGGGCGGCCAGTTATGACCACAGTGGCAAAGGTCCAATTTATGTAATTGGTCACGGAAAGGCCAACGGTTTCAGCGTCAGGCTACCGGCCGGTTCCGTGCTGAGAGACGGCCGAATGCTGGGCCAGGCCACCGGTGCCATGGTTGCGGGCGAGGAAATGGGACGCCTGTTGCCGGAGCTGGAGTGGTTCCGGCATGCGTACGCGGCGAACCCGAAGGGGGATCTCGCGGTACTGAGTTGTCAGGTTGGACAGGGGCCTGCGCACGGCTTGATGCGGGAGTTGCGGACTCGGCCGGATTCGCCCTACAACAACCCGGCACACTTCGCCATGAGTAACGTGGGCAGGCGTGGCAAAACAGATTCGAAGACTCCGCTTTCGCTTGGTGAGTTCGGGGTATCGGACAACAAGGGCTGGATCAGCTACCGCCGAGGATCGCTCGACTATTCAGAGCAGTCGTACAGCAAGTATCCGGAGACCTGGCGTGGTTCGCACGGGTTCATTTCGCCTGACCACCCGGCTGGTTCGTATGGCTCGTTGGATGATCCGATCATCACGGGTAAGACCACCGACACCGGCGAGCCCGTGCGGTTCCGGGCCAGCACTGTTTTCAGTCGGCCGATACGCGGTCCCGAGAACGCCGCGGGTCGCCGGCCGGTCGTTGGCGTTTCCTTCCGTAAGGAACTCAGCGGGTCGGAATATATCGGCGGGTTGTCGCGGATGGACGACCCAGATCTTCACAGGATGTACCGGACATTGCCGGGTGACACGGCCGACGGCGCGACACGCCGCGGCGATGCCCTGGCCCCGACCCCGTGGAACGGTCGCACACTGCTGGTCGGAATGGGCGCCGAGAACCGCGTCGGTGACTTCGTACTGCGCAAGGGGACCGTGCTGCCCAATGGCGTCGAGCTGGATCGTGATCTGACTGCCCATGTCGACAAGAACGAGGATGTCGCGTGGATCGTGCACGCTTCGAAATACTTCCAGAAGGCGTACGCGGATAATCCTGGCGGACATCTTGTCGGAACGACGCATTCGGCTGGAGCCGACCATGCTTCGCGAGAATTCATGGACGAGATGCGGGAGCTGGGCTATGGCAACCCCGCGCACTTTGCCAAGGACAAGTTCCTGGTCTATCGGCCGCGAAGTTCTCGGGATGTCAGGCCGAGCGGGGTGCTGGTCAACAACAATGCGGGCTTCCTGACATACGACAAAGCCTCGCGGGATCCCCATGACAGTCCGGGCACCACGTATTCGGATCATGAGGTGCAAGCGATCCGGGAGCGAGAGTCCCTGTCTGGGCGGATTGGTCGTGGCCTGGGCCGGTTGTTCGCGGGGACGACGGAGCGTTCGGCACCGCGGGTGCACACCGACGCCGGCGGCGACGGCCGTGAGCCGTTCCTGTCGGGCCCGGTGCATGGTCGGCGAGGTGCCGGGCAACCACGCCAGGAGCAGCGGTCGCCGGAGTCCCCGGACGAGTTGGTCACGCTGTCCGGCCAACATCTGGAGACGGCGCCACCTCGTCGGGACTCGGGCGATGGTCCCGCACCCCACGATGCCGTGATCGACCGGGCCGACCACAACGATGATCCAGCGACGGCTTTGGCGGCCCAGGTTGGCCGGCTGCTTTCGGCACGGCGGGTCTCCCTCTCCGAGTTGTTCCACGCACTGCGGCAGGTGGATGGTTCTCCGCGGAGTGCTCGAATGCTGGAGGAAGCATTTGAGCGTGTGCATGGCCGAACTCTGGCTGATGCGCTGAATTCCGCGATTCGCTCGGGGTCGCTGCGTGAGCGGGACTATGAGCGTTCGTTGGAGATGCTGGGATATGTGAATCATATCCTCGGTGATGATCGCGAGGTGCCGGCGAGGTTGCCTGGTGCCCTGCGGCTCGATGAGGAGCCCCGGCATGCGCCGGAGGCGGTTTCCTATGCCGACCGGATCGGTCGCGCGGTGCGGGAGCGGGATCTGGATTCGGCGTTGACCGTGTTGGATAGGACACGGCGGGATCCGCGGGGTTTGTGGGCTGTTGAGGACGCCTACCGGGAGCGTCAGGGCCGGGATTTGCGGCAGGATCTGATCACACTCAGGCCTGACGATCAGGCGTTCACCGAACAGGTCCTAGGGGCGGTTTCCGAGGAACCGGTGTCCGAGTCGCACGCAGATTATCTGTTCGATGTGCTCCGTAATTCGTGGTTCGAGGATGAGGAGCGTGGTGCGGTTCGGGTGCCGGTGGACTACCCGGACGAGGGCTGTTATGCGCGGGCGCACCTGTGGTCGTTGAAGCTCATGCAGATGGGTGTGCAGCCATACAAACTCTTCGTTGGCCGCGATAATCCCTTGCTGTCGGTGGAGACACCTTATTCGGCGCACGCCACCCACGATCTGCCAGGGACCGTGCAGTGGCAGTACCATGTTGTCCCCGCCATCAAAGTCAGGAATGATCAGGGAGTCCGCTGGTTCGCGCTTGACCCGAATGTGGCGGATCGGGCGATGCGGGTGGAGGAGTATCTTGCCCGCCACCTTGGCGTCGGTGAGGATGGCTATCGGTATTTCGAGGGTAACCTCGGCGACGTTCGGCGAGCGTTGAGCGACGATTTCGAGACACATCGCCAGTCGTACACGACCGATGACGGCATACTATTTCCAGAGGGACAGGCGGTCGTGGTCGTCACCGAGCCGCGAGCCCGTGACTGGCTCGACCTTTTCTCAGACCGAGCCGAACCGTCGGTGCGCGACCTCGACCGCTTGGTGGGCTACTCGAACCAGCGTGAGTTGGCGGAGCACAGCGAGGAGGTCGGGCGCCGGGCGGTGATGCGGCGCGTTTACGACAGCGTGTGGACGTTGGCCTCCGCGGAATTGGCCAACGAACCAGAGCGATTGCTGGCCGAGATTCGAGATATCGCCAGTTCCGAGCCATACGCCAAGGGGTTGCTTCGCGAAAAGCCGGAGTTTGCTCAGTACTTGCGGTTCTGGCTCGGAGATCGGTATCCCGAGGCCGAGACACTATTCGCGGACCAGTCGGCGGGCGAACATGAGTGGGAGCCGTTCCCGGACATCACGACGGGAGCGGACACCGAGGGCGGCTTCAGCGCGTTCGATACGAATGAAGCGCATTTCGGTGCCGCTGATCCGGATCTTGACGCCGGCCTGTTCGGTCATGATGCGACCGGTGATGCCCGGTTCGCGCCTGCGCCAGAATGGGCACAGTCGGCTGCCGAACCCGTCCACCTGTGGGGTCCGGTGGTTGGTCGGTGGGGTGGTGTTGGTGATGTGCGTCTTGGGGGCGGGCGTCCGGGGCATGAGTCGGTCTCGTTGGTGGGACGGTTGGAGGCGCGGGCGGCGGAGCTGGAGCGGTCGTCGGATCACGCGGGTGCGGCCGAGTTTCGGGGGCAGGCACAACGCCTGGCGGAGTCGGGGTCTCGGTTTGAACCGGGTCAGTCGGTGTCGCGGAGAAGTTTCCTGGATGAGAATGACGAGTCGGCGTATATCGCTGAGCATCGACAGTTGCGGTTTTTGCCGGGGGTGAACGGTGCGAAGTTGGCCCGGGGTGAGGCTGGCCATACTCGTAACTGTTTCAACGCCGCGGTGGCGGGTGCTCGTTCGTTGCGGACGAGGACGACGGTTGCGGCTCGTGCCGGGGATGCGACGCTAACCGATGACGCGGCGCCGTACCTTACCCGCCGGTTTTCCGGGTATGACCTGCGGTGGGGGTCGCGTGCGGGCATCGACGAGTATATGCGCGGTCAGCGTGCGGGCGCTCAGGGAATGGTTTTCCTGGACAGTCTGCGCGGTGGTCAGGATGGCCATTGGGCGTTGGTGCACAAGGACTCCGGCGGTGTGATCCATTATGTCGATCCGCATAGTGGGAGGATGGAGGATCCGGAGGGGTGGGAGGCCATCGGGTTTTCTCCACTGCGGCCGAACCTCACGACGCACGTGGCGGATCTGGCCTCGCGGATTGGTCGTGGCTTGGGCCGGTTCTTCCCAGGGACCATGGTGCGTTCGACACGGTCGGTGCTCCCGGATGTGGGTGGTGATGGTCGAGAGCCAAGGGTGGATCGGCCCGACTCGTTCCCGCGAACGGAGCCCGTCGTCTCCCTTCCGCGCCGGGAGCGGACCGATGACCCTGATGTGCTGGAACAGCCGGCCGAGACCGGCCGGCCGACTCCGCCGGACGAATCACATGAGTCCCTGGATGGGCCGTCCACGTTGTCCGGTGAACATTCGGAGACGACGCCGATCGCGGAGCGGTCGGGGGCCGCGGATCGGGGGTGGGATGCGGGTGATGTTCTGGCTCTTCCCGAGCAGAACGGTGAGCTGGCAAGTGTGTTGGCGCAGCGGGTTGGCGGATTGCTTTCGGAGCCGCGGATTTCGCTTCCCGAGTTGTTCCACGCGCTGCGGTGGGTGGATCGTTCTCCGCGGAACACCCGCTTGCTGGAGGAGACATTTGAGCGTGTGCATGGTCGAACCTTGGCTGATGCGCTGGATGACGCATGGGAGTCGGGGTCGCTGCGCGAGCGGGACTATGAGCGCTCGTTGGAGATGCTGGGGTATGTGAATCATATCCTCGGTGATGATCGCGAGGTGCCGGAGAGACTGCCTGGCGCCCTGCGGCTCGATGAGGAGCCCCGGCATGCGCCGGAGGCAGTTTCCTATGCCGACCGGATCGATCGCGCGGTGCGGGAGGGCGACCTGGACTCCGCGTTGACGGTGCTGGATCGGGTGCGGCGGGATCCGCGGGGTTTGTGGGCTGTTGAGGACGCCTACCGGGAGCGTCAGGGCCGGGACTTGCGGCAGGATCTGATCACACTCAAGCCGGACGATCAGGCGTTCACCGAGCAGGTGCTGGGTTCGGTCTCGAAGGAGCCGGTTTCCGAGCCCCATGCTGACTATCTGTTTGACGTGCTCCGTAATTCGTGGTTCGAGGATGAGGAGCGTGGTGCGGTTCGGGTGCCGGTGGACTACCCGGATGAGGGCTGCTACGCGCGGGCGCACCTGTGGTCGCTGAAACTTATGCAGCTGGGTGTGGAGCCGCACAAGCTCTTCGTCGGCCGCGATGACCCTTCGCTGTCGGTAAAAACCCCTTATGCCAAGAAGGCCACCCATAATAAGCCGGGAAAGGTGAAGTGGTCTTTCCACGTTTTTCCCGCTATCAAGGTCAGGACCGATCAGGGAGTCCGCTGGTTCGCGCTTGACCCGAGCGTGGCGGACCGGACGATGCCGGTGGAGGAGTACCTGGCCCGCCACCTTCGCCTCGACCAGGGTAGCTACCGGTATTTCGAGGGCGACCTCGGCCACATTCAGCAAACCATGAGGGACGAGCTCTCCACGAGCGATGACGACAGACCTTTTCCAAAGGGGCAGGCTGTCGTGGTCGTCACCGAGCCGCGGGCCCGGGCTTGGGGCGATCTTTTTCCGGCATACGCCAGGCCTTCGATGCGTGACGTCGATCGCGTGGATGGCTACTCGTACCAGCTCGAGTTGGCGATGCACAGCGAGGAGGCCGGGCGCCGGGCGGTGATCCGACGCACTACCGAATCCATATCGGCAGCCGAATCCGGGAGCGCTTCTGACAGATCCGCACTACTGCTGGCCGACCTTCGAGATATCGCCAGTTCCGAGCCCTATGCCAAGGGGCTGCTTCGTTGGGATCCGGCGTCCGCTCGGCGCTTGCGGTTCTGGCTGGGAGATCGGTATCCGGAGGCCGAGGCGTTGTTCGCCGAGCCGGTGGCTGAACGGCCTGTCTCGGTGGATGGTGACATTGACTTGCCGGTCGTGCGACCGGAGCGACAGCAATCCCCGGACACGGTGGTGGGGAAGGACGACGAGAGCTACTCGGACGATTCGGATGAGCTGTCGTTGGAGACGGAAGCTGAGGAGGCCGGGCGCGGGGAGGTGATGCGGCGTATTAGCGACTCCATGTTGGAGTTGGCGTCGCGTGGTGTGGCCGACGAACCTGAGCTGCTGTTGGCGGAGCTTCGAGATATCGCCAGTTCCGAGCCCTATGCCAAGGGATTTCTTGAGGCAAAGCCGGCGATCGCTCAATATTTGCGGTTCTGGCTGGGAGATCGGTATCCGGAGGCCGAGGCGCTGTTCGCCGAGCCAGTGGGTGAACGGCCTGTCTCGGCGGATGCCGCGGTTGACTCGCCGGTCGTGCCTCCCGAGCGGGCGCGATCCGCGCATGGGGCGGCCACACAGGCTGGTCAGCATCTGGCGGATACGCGTGGTCCGGTGGTTGGTCGGCGGGGTGCCGGCCGACCAGGACGACCTTGGATCAAGGTGCTTCTGGACCACGACGAGTTGGTTGAGGTCCGGCCGGATGCCATCGTGAACCGCCCGCTCTACCAGCGGGTGGGCGAGCACGGCGAGGATGAACTCGTCGGCTTCACGTTGTACGGCACCTTGCACGATGAGCACGAAAACCATCAAAGGTTTATGGATGCCCGGGCCAATGTTGACAAGATGTGGATGACTGGCCCCGGGGAAGACTTGTTCGATGCATTCCTGATGGACCGTGATGTCGTGCCGACCCCGTGGGCTGCCAGCTACGACCACGGTGGTAAAGGGCCGATCCACATCTTTGACCATGGAGATGGGGGAGGGCGCAGGTTCTTCGTTTCGCTGAAGGCCGGCTCCGTGCTGAGGGACGGGCGAACGCTGGACCAAGAGACCGGTGGCACTGTTGTGGGCGAGGAGATGGGACGCCTACTGCCGGAATTGAAGTGGTTCCAGCGAGCATATGCCGTGAACCCTGACGGGGATTTCGCAATATATTCTTGCAACGTCGGGAAGGACGCGGCGCACGGTTTGATGCGGGAACTGCGGACTCGACCCGATTCGCCCTACGACAATCCGGCTTACTTCGCCTTGGGGACCCTGATCACCAATGGCGACCCGGACCTGGGCGCCAGGGTGCCGATCGGTGAGTTCGCGGTATCGGACAACCGGGGCTTCATCGCCTACGACCGAGGCTCGCTCTCTTCTCAGAAACTGTCGTATACAACGTATCCGGAAATTTCGCGCGGTTCCCGTAGGTTTATTCCGCCTGACCACCCGGCAGCATCCGGTCGCGCGTGGGATGATCCGATGATCACGGGTAAGGCTGCCAGCGGCACACAGATGACGTTCCGCGCGAGCGCCGTGCTCAGCCAGCCGATATGGGGCGCCGAAGATGCATCGGGTCACCGACCGATCGTCGGCGTCTCGTTCCCGAAGCCCCAGTCCAGACGTGATTCTCACGCATCGGTCGAAGATGGGATCGCCAGTGCGTCCGTACTCGACCAATCGGATCTGAGATCGTTGTATCGGACATTGCCGGGTGATTCGACCGACGGCGCGACACGCCGCCGTGAGGCTCTGGTTCAGTCTCCGTGGGACGGCCGCCCGCTCCTGATCGGGATGGGCGTGTCCAAGGACCGTTCTGGCGACTTCGTGGTACCCAAGGGCACCGTGGTGTTCGATGGATACGTGCTGAAGTCTGACACGATTGTTCGTGTCGACAATCCTAGAGATCGCGCCTGGATCCTTCGCGGCTCGAAATACTTCCAAATGGCGTACCGGGAAAATCCCGACGGTGATTTCGTCAGTACCGCGCATTCGGCCGGAGTCAGCCACGCGTCGGAGAGATTCGTGGACGAATTGCGTGATATCGGCTACCGCAACGCCGCGCACTTCGCCAATGATAAGTTCCGGCTCTACCGCCCGCGAACTCCCGGTACCAGGCCCAGTGGGGTGCTTGTTGACAACAACGAAGGTTTCCTGACGTATGACAGGGATTCGCGGGAACCCTACGATGATCTGGATACCACATATTCGGACCGTGAGGCCGAAACGATCCTGGCTCGGGAGTCCGGACGCCGGGCGGGGTGGGACGCCGCCGAAGCGACTGCCCAGGGTGATGGCGAAGGTTCCGCGCGAGGAGGCGGGTCGGGCCTTCCGATGCGTGGTCCGCGGGGCCCGGTGGTTGGTCGGCGGGGTGGTGCGAGTCCGTGGTCGCCGTGGCGCGGCGACGGTGGCGGGCGCCATGGCGATGGTCGGCCGGGGGACGAATCGAACTCGTTGGCGCGGCGGTTGGACGATCGGGCGGCTGAGCTGGAGCGGTCGTCGGATCATTCGGACCAGGCGCGCGCGGCTGATTTTCGGCAGCAGGTGCGACGTCTGTCGGAGTCGGGGCCGCGGTTCGAGCCGGGGCAGTCCGTGTCTCGGAGAAACTTCCTGGATGCGGATGACGAGTCGGCGTATATCGCCGGGCATTCGCGGCTGCGGTATTTGGCGGGGGTGAACGCTCCGAAGCTGGCCAGGCATGAGCGGGGGCACACTCGCAATTGTTTCAACGCGACGGTCGCGGGTGCCCGTTCGCTCCGGACGAGGACCACCGTTCCGGCTCGTGTCGGGGATGCGACGTGGACCGCGGCGGCGGCGCGGTATCTGTCCAGGCGGTTCTCCGGGTACGACCTGCGGTGGCGGTCCCGTGAGGAAATCGACGAGTACATGCGTGGGCGGCATGCTGGGGCTCAGGGCATCCTTTACCTGGGGCATGTGCGTGAGACGGAGGATGGCCATTGGGCGTTGGTGCACAAGGGTTCGGACGGTGTCATCCACTATGTCGATCCGCAGAGCGGCCGGATGGAGGATCCGGAAGGGTGGCAGGCGGTCGGGTTTTCTCCGCTGCGGCCGAATCTGGTCACGCATATGGAAGACCTGGCCGGGCTGATCGGTCGTGGCTTGGGCCGGTTCTTCCCGCGGATGATGGTGCGCTCGGCACGGTCGCTGTCGTCCGATGTGGGTGATGGCCCTGAGGTAGGGCTGGACTGGCCTGCTCCGTCTTCGCGTGCGGAGTCCGTCGTTTCCCTGCCGCGCCCGGAGAAGACCGAAGAGCCTGGTGCGGTGGCACAGCCGGCTGAGACGCGGGGGCCGACACCGCCGACACCGCCGCATGAGTCACCTGAGGGGCCGGTCCCGCAGGCCGGTCAACATCCGGAGACGGTACCGGTCGTGGAGAGCGGCGGGCGGGATGCGGCAGCGGGGGGCCGGGAGCAGCCGTGGATTGAAGGACAGCTTGACAGCGGCGAGCGGGTTGAGTTCCGACCGGATGCCATCGTGCACCGCCCGCTGTACCGCCGTGCGGTCGGCGGACATGGCGACGACGAACTCGTCGGCCTCTCGTTCGGCAACGACCGCGAACACAAAATGGATCAAATATTTCTGGACTCCCGGTCCAAGATTGACACGATGCGGCTGACCGGCCCAGATGAAAATCTGGCTGAGGCATTCTATCTGGACCGTGATGTCGTGCCGACCCCGTGGGCGGCCAGCTACGACCACGGCAAAGGGCCGATCCACATCATCGGCCACGGACGATCCGACGGTTTCATCGTGTTGTTGAAGGCAGGCTCCGTGCTGAAAGACGGGGGAACGCTGGACCACACTACCCAGGCCATGATTACGGGTAGGCGAATGGGAATCGCGCTGCCTGAGTTGGAGTGGTTCCAGCGCGCATACGCGGTGAACTCGGAAGGGGATTTCGCGCTGTATCAGTGCAATGTCGGAGAGCGAGCGGCTTACGGTTTGATCCGGACACTGCGGAATCGGCCAGATTCTCCCTATCACAATCCGGCTCATTTCGGCATGGGGTTGGTGAGCCACCACGGTGATGTGGAACCGCGGTTTCCGGATTCCACCGGTGAGCTCGGGGTATGGCACAACAAGGGCTGGATCACCTTTGACCGAAGCGCGCTCTCTCCTCGGAAGCTGTCGTATACCAGGTATCCGGAGATTTCGCGCGGTTCCCACAAGTTCATCGCGCCCGACCACTCACAAGCTTCGATTGGCTCGTTGGATGATCCGATAATCACGGGTAAGCGTACCGACACCGACACTCCGGTGAGGTTCCGGGCGAGCAGCGTGTTCAGCCGGCCGATACGCGGTCACCTGGACGCCTCGGGTCGCTCGCCGATCGTCGGCGTCTCGTTTGATGATGACCTGAACTCACCGGAGCCGATCGGCGGTTTGAGGAAGCTGGACCACCCGGATGTCAGATCCATGTACCGAACATTGCCGGGTGACTCGACCGACGCCGCGATGCGCCGCGGCGAGGCGCTGGTCCGAACCCCATGGGATGGCCGGACAGTGCTGATCGGAATGGGCGCCGAGGACCGTTTTGGCGACTTCATGGTGCCCGGGGGCACGGTGTTGCCCACTGGATACAAGGTGCCCAGCGACATGAACGTCCGTGTCGAGAAGAACCAGGATGTCGCGTGGATCGTGCATGCTTCGGAAGCTTTCCAAGAGGCCTACGCGGATAATCCGGATGGCCATCTCGTCGGTACCATGGATTCTGTTGGATCTGGCGATGCGGCGTTGGAATTCATGGACGAGATGCGTGATCTCGGCTATCGAAATGCCGCGCACTTCGCCAAAGATGAACTCCGGGTCTACTGGCCGAGAAATCCTCGGGATATCAGGCGCACCGGGGTTTTTGTTGACAACAACGCGGGTTTTCTGACTTACGACAAGGGTTCATGGCAACCCCAGGACAATCTGGACACCACATATTCGGATCATGAGGTGCAAGCGATCCGGAAGCGGGAGTCCTCCCTGGCCTGGCGGATCGGCCGCGGTCTGGGTCGATTCTTCCCGCGGGTGATGGTGCGGTCGGCGCGGCCGGCGTTGTCTGATTCGGGCAGTGACCGCGATGGGCTACGGCCGGGTGCCTGGCCGGCGAGACTGTCCGGTTCGGTGTTTGGCCGGCGTGGTGCCGGTCCAGCGGACCGGGAACGGCAGTGGATCAGCGGGCGTCTCGACAACGGCGAGCGGGTTGAGTTCCGACCGGATGCCATCGTGAACCGGCCGCTGTACCGGCAGGGAGCTGGCGAACACGGCGACGACGAACTCGCCGGCTTCACGTTGCACGACGAGTTCGATCACAGCCGAGCCCAAACGTTTCTGGAATCCCGGGCCAAGATTGACACGATGCGGCTGACCGGCCCCGATGAAAATCTGGCTGAGGCATTCCAGACAGATCGTGACGTTGTGCCGGCCCCGTGGGCGGCCAGCTACGACCACGGTGGCAAAGGCCCTATCCATATCTTTGACCACGGCCGAGACGGCGGGCGCGGTTTCAACGCCAGGCTGAAGCCGGGCACCGTGCTGAGAGACGGACGAACGCTGGACCAGGTCACCCGTGCCACGGTTACCGGCGAGGGCATCGGACGCGCACTGCCCGAGTTGGAGTGGTTCCGACGCGCGTACGCCGCCAACCCGGACGGTGATTTCGCGGTATATGTTTGCGACGTTGGACAGCACGCGGCGCACGGTTTGATTCAGGAACTGCGGACTCGCCCTGATTCGCCCTACCACAACCCGGCTCACTTCCCCCTGGATGAAGTGATCACCAGTGACATGCCGGAGGTAGCGACGCCTCCGCTCGGCGAGTTCGCGGTATCGGACAACAAGGGCTGGATCACCTACGATCGAGACTCGCTTGCCGGTCAGAAACCGTCGTACACCACGTATCCGGAGATATCGCGCGGTTCCCACAGGTTCATCTTGCCTGATGACCAACAAACATCGCGTCAGTCGTTGGATGATCCGATCATCACGGGCAAATTTGGGCCACGTGACAGCATGTCGGTGAAATTCCGGGCGAGTGACGTGCTGAGCCGGCCGATATTGGGTCCCGAGGATGCCACCGGTCACCGACCGGTCATCGGCGTCTCGTTTCCGGAGTCGGAGGTTCGTGATGATCTCGTCGAACCGGACAGTGAGAGCCTGGTCGAATCGGACCACGAGGATCTAGACGAACCGTTCGATGAAGAGATCGCCGATGTGTCGGTGTTGGACGACCGGGATCTCAGCGGGGTGTACCGGACATTGCCGGGTGACTCGACCGACGCTGCGACAGGGCGCGACGAGGCTCTGGTTCGGGCCCCGTGGGAGGGCCGGCCGCTCCTGGTTGGAACGGGCGTTTCGGAGGGCCGTTTTGGCGACTTCGTACTGCCCAAGGGGACTGTGTTGCCCGATGGATTCAAGGTGTCCAAAGACCTGCCTGTCCATGTCGAGAGCGACGATGTCGCGTGGATCGTGCACGCTTCGAAATATTTCCAAAAAGCGTATGCGGATAATCCGGACGGTCATCTCGTCGGTATCATGAATTCGGCTGGCGCTGACCATGCGTCACAGGAATTCATGGATGAAATGCGTCAGCTCGGCTATGGCAGTGCCGCGCACTTCGCTAATGACAACTTCCGGCTCTACCGGCCAGATTCTGGCGATGTCAGGCCCAGTGGGGTGCTTGTCGACAACAACGCCGGTTTCCTGACTTACGGCAAGGATTCACGGACACCTCATGACAGCCCGGGCACCACATATACGGACCATGAGGTGCAAACGATCCGGGCACAGGAGTCCTCTCTGGCGCCGGACACTTCGAACCAGGAGCCTCTGCTGGCCGGGATGACGGCCACGAACCTGTCTGGTCCGGTGCGGGGCCGACGGGGTGCTGGCCCGCAGGGCCGGGAGAAGCCGTGGATCAAGGGTTACCTCGAGAGCGGCGAATCGGTTGAGTTCCGGGCGGACGCCGTGGTGATCCGCCCGCTGTATCGCCGGGCGGCCGGCGCACATGGGGATGACGAGCTTGTCGGCTTCTCGTGGTTCAACGAGAGCCAGCACGAGCATCATCAAATGTTTGTGGCCTCGCGGCCCAGGATTGACACGATGCGGATGACGGGCCCCGAGGAGAAGTTGACGGAGGCATTCCATCTGGACCGTGATGTCGTGCCGACTCCGTGGGCTGCCAGCTACGACCACGGTGGCCAAGGGCCGATCATCATGAGTGGTCACGGATCGACTCACCGTTTCGCCATCTTGCTGGAGGCGGGATCCGTGCTGAAGGATGGGCGAACGCTGGACGAGACTACTGGTGCCCGTGTTACGGGCAACGAAATGGGGCGCCTGCTGCCCGAGTCGGATTGGTTCCAGCGCGCGTATGCGAGAAACCCGAACGGAGACTTCGCGGTATATAGCTGCAGGGTCGGCCCGGGTGCGGCGTATGATTTGATTCAGGAACTGCGGAATCGGCCTGATTCGCCCTACAACAATCCGGCTCACTTCGCCATGGGGACCATGGGTTTCACTGGTATGCCGAACCCGCTGATTCCGGTAGGTGAGTTTGGGGTATTTGACAACAAGGGCTGGATCAGCTACCGGAGAGGCTCGCGCGATTCTCAGCGGCAGCCGTACGCCACGTATCCGGAGACTTTGCGCGCTTCCCACGCGTTCATCTCGCCTGACCACCAAGCGGGTTCGCGTGCCGCGTTGGATGATCCTATTATCACGGGTAAGCGCACCGGCACCGGCAAGCCGGTCAGGTTCCGGGCGAGCAGCGTGTACAGCCAACCGGTGTTCGGTCGCGCGGATGCCGCGGGTAAGTGGCCGATCGTCGGCGTGTCGTTCCATGATGATTTTAACGAGCCGGAGCAGATCGGCGAGTTGTCGCGGATGAACGACCCGGATCTCAGCAAGATGTACCGGACATTGCCGGGTGACTCGGCCGACGCCGCGACACGCCGCAGCGAGGCATTGGCTTCGGCCCCGTGGAACGGTCGGGCTCTGCTGATCGGAATGGGCGCCCGGGATCGTGTTGGCGACTTTATTCTGACCGGTGGGACCGTGCTGCCCAATGGACACAAGTTGCCAGGCGACCTGAAGGTACGTGTCGAGAAGAACGAGGATATCGCGTGGATCCTGCACGCTTCGGAATATTTCCAAAAGGCGTACGCGGACAATCCTGACGGTCATCTCGTCGGTACCATGAATTCGGCTGGCGCTGACCATGCGTCGCGAGAATTCATGGAAGAGATGCGTGATCTCGGCTATCGTAATGCCGCGCACTTCGCCAAAGGCAGCTTCCTGGTCTACCGCCCGGGAAATCCTCGGGATACCAGGCCAGTCGGGGCGCTTGTTAACAACAATGCCGGTTTCCTGACTTACGACAAGGGTTCATGGAAATCCCATGACAATCCGGACACCGTATATTCGGATCACGAGGTGCAAGCGATCCGGAAGCGGGAGTCCTCGCTGGCCTGGCGGATTGGTCGTGGTTTGGGTCGATTCTTTCCGCGCGCGCTGGTGCGCCCAGCACGGCCGGTGTTCTCCCATGCGGGCGGTCACAGCCACGGATCAGGGCTGGACTGGCCTGCCGGGTCGCCGCATAACAACTCGGCCCTGTCGGTTCCACACCCGGAGAAGACCGAAGAACCTAGTACGGTGGCATCGTCGGCTGAGGAGCCCACGCACCTGACCCTGTCCGGTCCGGTGGGCGACCGGCGGGGTGCCGGCCGACCCGTTGCGGACCGGCCTGGTTCTGACCGGTCCGGGGACGGTGAGTCCTCGCCTGATCCTCTTCGACGAGATTTCGCACCCAACGACTCCGATTCGCGCGAGCACGACCCCCAGGCGCTCCTCGACCGGGCACGCCTGGCCCGTCCCAAGGTGATTGGCAAGATCGACGCGGCGCGAACGCGGAGCAAGATCCTGGATCTGCTGGGCAACCCCGACGAGCACTCGACGTTGGCCCGCATGGTCCAGGCGGAATTCTCCGACGACAGGCAGACCAAGAACTGGCTGCAGCACAGGAAGGGCTTCGGCGCCCGGGAGGACAGTGGCCCGCAGGTCGCCGTCAGGGCGGTCGGTTTGGGCTCGGCGCGCGAAGAACGCGGTGGCGAGGGGAAATTCGACCACGACTGGAGCGGCCCGACCGTGAAGCGCGGCGCGTCGAGCAAACGCGCCGGCACCGGCGGGTCGTTCATGGCACGGCTCTGGGCCCTCTACGTGATGGTCCAGGCCGAGGTGTTCGGGGTGGTGAACCCCCGCGGCGCCAGCCTGTCCGCGTCAACCAAGCACGAGGTCACATCGAAGGTGACCGAATCGGACGTGCCGTCCGTGACCTCCAAACACAACGTGGGCTACGAGATCAGCGTCGCCACACCTGGCCGCTGGCCGTGGAGCAAGACCACGTCACGAACCGACTACGTGGCCGAGGACGTGGAACTGGAGTGGCCCGACCGCCCCCAGCCGGATCCCGCCGTAGAGCACGGCCTGGACCTCAGCCGCGACGACCTCGACGCGATCGAACACGTCGAGTTCTCCCAGCGCGGCGACGCGAGGAACGCCGTCGGCGGAGTCTTGCACGACGAGCGGGAGGCCGAACAACTCCTCGGCTGGCTGGGCTCGCTGGACAAGAACGCACTGGCGGAGCCGGTGCGCAAGACCTTCAACTTCGCCGAGCACGGCACGACGGAAGTGATGGTCGCGGTCGCGAAACCGGTCGAGGGCGGGAAGGCCCGACCGATCGTGGTCCGTGAACTTCCTGACGAGAAGGGCACGATCACCCACACCGCGGGTGACGGCGCCGAGGCCGGCGCCACGGTTTCGGTGGACCACCAGCACGGCTTCGGCCTGCACGTGCTCGTCGGTCATGCCACCGACCCGCTGACCGGTTGGGCGGTCGGGCCGACCGGCAAGAAGGTCATTTCCGGCAAGGACGACGACGGCAACACCGAACGACAGCAGCGGCAGTCGACCGAGACGTACAACGGCGGGTTGGCCAAACGTCAGGCCGACCTGAGCCTGGTCGTCACGATGCGCAATCCGACCAAGCGGCCGGTGGTGCGTTTCCATGAGGACACCGGGCTGCACGTACTGACAAAGTCGCGGCACCTCCCCCCGCGGTGGGTCCTGCGGGTGCCCACCACGGCGACCTGGTGGTCGAGGATTCCGGCCGCCGACCAGACAGTGAAAGACATCCTCAAAGACACCGCAACCGACACGACGAAGGACGCCGTCACCGACGCCGTCACAAACACCGCCGAGAACGCGGCGCCGCGGACGCCGACCGCCCCGAAGGGTATCGACCCGGCGCGGGTTCCCGATCGCATCGATGCCCGCTATCGACTCTCGGACGAGACGGCGCAGGCGGTGGTCGGCCGAATCATGTCGAAACTGGCCGCGCCGGACCTGCTTCCGGTGCGGGGTGCGCGCGCCCATTTCATCCCCTTCGCCGACCGGGTACTGGACACGCTGAACTCGAAGGAAGCGACTCCGAACGATGCCGCCACTGGGGAGACGA
>DASVLX010000192.1:0-38730 GCA_036384655.1 Pseudonocardiaceae bacterium | reverse complement strand
CGGCCGTGGCCGCCGCCGACGCCCGGCGGGCGCACCGGCTCGGCTTCACCGGGAAGCTGTGCGTCCACCCGCGGCAGGTCGCGGCGGTCAACGAGGCGTTCAGTTACTCGCCGGAGACGGTCGCCTGGGCACGCCGCGTGGTCGAAGCCGCCGAGCATGCCGGCGGAGCCGCCGTTCGCGTGGACGGGCAGATGATCGACAGGCCCCGTCTCGAACTCGCACACCGCATTCTCGCGGTAAGCCAACCGGGAAGGCAGGCATGACAACAGAAACAGGCGCCGACGTCAATCACCCAGGCCGGGCCACGGATGTCCTGGAGCTGATCGAGCCGGGAGCGGACCTCATCGTGCCGATCCACCTCGGTGAGCCGCACACCGTCATCGACGCGCTCGAAGACAACGTGGACCGGCTCACCGACGTGCGCATCCACCAGATGATGCCGGCGCGCGAACACCCCTATATGACCGGCAAGTTCCCCGGCCAGCTCACGCATGTCAGTTATTTTCTCGGCCCAGGCGACCGCAAGGCGTACTGGCACGGCGGCTGCGAACTCGTGCCGGCGCATTTCAGCGAGATACCGCGACTGCTGCGCGAACACACTCGGACCAGCATGGTGCTCGCCGCCGCGAGCATGCCCGACGAGCACGGGTATTTCAGCCTCGGCACGAACGCCGACTACGTGTCGCACTTCATCGGTGAGGTCCCGTTCTTCCTTGAGGCGAACGCGCGGATGCCGCGCACCTTCGGGGAGAACCAGGTCCACATCAGTCAGGTCGCCGGATGGTGCCGCGCCGACTACGAGCTCGACGAGACGCCGTCTCTCGTTCCCGACGAACGAGACAAGCGCATCGCCGCGTTCGTCGCCGAGCGGATCCCGAACGGCGCCTGCATCCAGGTCGGCGTGGGACGCATTCCCAACGCGTTGATCGCGGCACTGTCCGGGCACCGCCACCTCGGTGTGCACACGGAGGCCATGTCCGACGGCATCATGGATCTCGTCGAAAAGGGCGTGATCACCGGCACCCGCAAGAAGCAGGGCCACAACAAGCATGTGGCCAGCTTCTGCGTCGGCACCCGCCAGTTCTTCGACTGGCTGGACGGCAACAGCGCGGTCGCGCTGATGCCGGTCGACTGGGTCAACGACCCCCGCATCATCGCCCGCGAACCCAACATGGCGTCGATCAACGCCACGAGCGAGATCGACCTGATGGGCCAGGCGGCCAGCGAGACCATCGCCGGACGCTACTGGTCGGGTTCCGGCGGCCAGGCGGACTTCAGCCGTGGCGCCCTCTACTCCGACGGCGGGCAGGCCTTCCTCGTCACCCACGCCACATCCTCCGACGGTCGCAGCCGTATCAAGGTCAACCTCGGCTCCGCCACCCCGGTGACCACGCTGAAGAACACCGTCGACCACGTCGTCACGGAGTTCGGCGTCGCCGAACTCCGCGGTCGCACCATCTCGGAGCGGGCCCGCGCGCTCATCGCCATCGCCCACCCCGACCACCGCGATCAGCTCACCCACGACGCACGACGCGCCGGACTCCTCCACTAGCGAAAGGCTTCAACCAGCGGCTTCAACTGGCAGCTTCAAGGGGCAGCTTCAACCAGGGAAAGGCATCACCAGCGAAGGGAGACCCGCCATGGCCGCAGGTCAGGGGTTTCGCGCTGGCCACCAGCAAGATCGTGCTGGAAGGCGGCGTCGGGCGGATGATCGAACTGGCGCACAGCAACCTGCGGGAGAGAGCGAATGACGAATCTGACCGAGGACGAGGTCGCGATCGTCAGGCTGGTGCGCGACTGGGTCGACCACGAGGTCAGGCCGGTCGTCCGCGAGCTGGAGCATGCCAACACCTATCCGGAATCGCTGATCGAACAGATGAAGCGGATGGGGATCTTCGGGCTGGCGATCGACAAGCCCTGGGGCGACACCAGGGTGAGTCTGCCGTGTTATGTCCTCATCACCGAGGAACTGGCGCGCGGCTGGATGAGCCTGGCGGGCGCGATGGGTGGTCACACGGTCGTGGCCAAGCTCATTCAGGCCTTTGGCACGGACCAGCAGAAGGACAGTTACCTGCCGCGCATGGTCACCGGCGAGCTGCGGGCCACCATGGCGCTGACCGAACCCGGCGGCGGCTCCGATCTGCAGGCGATGCGGACCACCGCCATTCGCCGCGGCGACGAGCACGGCGATCACTACGTCGTCAACGGCTCGAAAATGTGGATCTCCAACGCCCGGCGCTCCGGCCTGGTCGCCCTGCTGTGTAAGACCGATCCGAAGGCCACCCCCGCGCACACCGGGATGAGCATTCTGCTGTGTGAGAAGGGCGAGGGATTCACCGTCTCCCGCGATCTACCCAAGCTCGGCTACAAGGGCCTCGAAAGCTGTGAGCTCTCGTTCGAGGATTTCCGCGTGCCCGCGGCACAACTGCTCGGTGGCGTGGAGGGCAGGGGATTCGCGCAGATGATGCGCGGCCTGGAGGTCGGCCGGCTGCAGGTGGCCGCGCGCGCTCTCGGTGTCGGGCGCGCGGCGCTGGAGGACTCGCTGCGCTACGCCCAGGATCGCCACAGCTTCGGCAAACCCATCTGGAAACACCAGTCCATCGGCAACTATCTCGCCGACATGGCCACCAAACTGGAGGCGGCACGCCAGCTCACGCTGTTCGCCGCCGGCAGGGCCGAGGGCGGCGAGCGCGCCGATCTGGAGGCCGGCATGGCGAAGCTGTTCGCGTCCGAGACGGCGATGGAGATCGCGCTGGACGCCGTGCGGATTCACGGCGGCTACGGCTATTCGACGGAGTTCGACGCCGAACGGTATTTCCGCGACGCACCGCTGATGATCGTCGGTGAGGGCACCAACGAAATCCAGCGCAACGTCATCGCGGCACAACTGGTCAAACGCGGCACGGTCGCCCCCTGACGCGGCCCCCTGACGCGGCGCCCTGACTCCGCGTCCTGACGCCGGCCGGTTACTAGGTCTCCCACTCGTTTCGCTCGGCGTGCCGGCGGCGGTAGGACTCGCCGTACGTCTGCGCGCGGTAGCGCAGCAGCGGATCGTCGCCGCATTCGATGCCGGGCGGCACGCCGGTCGGGTCGAACACCATGTTCTCGACCGCGTCCTGGTCCTCATGGACCCGGTCGACGACGAGCGTGCCGGCCGCGATGGTCCGGCGGTCCTCCGGCCAGCGCACGGTGACGTCGTCGAGCCGGTCGTCGTCCTCGGCCAGCGTGAACATGAGTGTCCAGGACACCGGTCCCTGCGCGAGACGGGCCGCGATCTCGTCGGTGAGGTACTGCGGTTCGGTGGCCGCCGCCTCCGACTGGGTCAGCGTCGCCGCGTTCGCCACCGGCCGCCAGGAGTAACGGAACGGCTGCCGCCGGCCCTCGCCGTCCACCAGGAAGTAGGCGTGCAGGCCGTTGAAGGTCACGTTGGCGAAGCTCGGCACCGCCGGCGCGCTGGCGATCGCGCGCAGGCCGGCCAGGTCGTGCGGGTGACTCACGCCGAAGCCGGCCAGCCGCAGCAGGTTCGGGCGCCCACCTGGCCCGGGACGCTGGGCGGTGGTGACGGCGACGAACTCCTCGGGCGTCCGGGCCGGGAAGGTGTCGAGGCTGGCCGCCGCCCAGGTGGCGTGGCCGCCGGACGGCAACTGGAAGGCGATCCCCAGTCCGTAGACGGTGCCGTGCCGTGGCGAGACGAGATCCGGGGCGGTCGGGTTGCCGGCGCCGTTGGACAGCCGGACGACGACGTGGACCGGCGGGCCCTGCAGGTGTTCGGCGGTGGTCAGTTCCGCCGCGGCCGGGGTGGCCGTGAATCTGCCGCGCAGTCCGATGCCGCGTGCGTGCGCTCGCCGGTAGCCAGGCCGCACGCCGGTGTACGCCTCCATCGCGTGGATCCCGTCGCGCACCAACGGATCGTGAATGTTGTCAGCGCCAGATCCGGTCATCACAGACCCCTCTCAGCCACTCTGCCGGGCAGCCGCAGCCGGACCGCGTGCACCAATTTTGTCACGCCGGGTGGGATTGGCCACCCGTCCGAGATTTACACCAACACGGGCCGTTTCCAGCCAACTACGGAAATGACATAAACCGTTCCGTCACACCCCGGTTGATCTCAGCATGTGGACGCCTTGGAAACATGGCGTTATCACTTCCTAGAGTCACCGCCGGTCCGCGGATTCCGCGGGCCTGACTCGCCGCGCATCCGTGACCGCCGACGCGCGAGTCGTCGCTCACTCGGCGATCCACACCCCTTCCAAGGAGATGTTCATGCGGGCCAAGCGATTCCTCGGCCTCATCCTGGCCGCGGTCGCCGTGCTGGGGCTCGCCGGCTGCGGGCAGGCCAGCTCCAGCTCCGGCGGTTCCAGCAGCAGCAGCACCGCCAGACAGGCGTACACCGGCCTCGACCAACTCGCCGGCAAGCGTGTCGCGGTGGTGACCGGCGTCGTCGAGGAGAGCTACCTGAAGGCGAACTACCCGAAGTTGCAGCTCGTCGAGTTCCCCGGCTACGACCAGGCCTGGGCGGCGCTGCGCAACCACTCGGTGGACGCCTGGTTCACCGACCGGCCGATCGCCGAGAAATACGTCGCCGAGAAGGACGCCAACGGCCTGAAGGTCAACTTCGACGTGCCGGAGAACGACACGCCGGACGCGTTCGCCGTGCGTAAGGGCAACGACGCGCTGCGCGCGAAGCTCAACGCCGGACTCGCGGCCGTGGTCGCCGACGGCACCTGGCTGAAGCTGCACCAGCAGTTCCTGCCCAACGAGCCGGTGCCCGCGCAGTTCAAGCAGGACGGCTCGGCCGCCAAGGCTCCCGCCGGCACCTCGCTGACCGGCCCGGTGACGGGCCTGCAGCAGTCCGGGGAGTTGCAGATCGGCACGCTGTCCGACGCGCCGCCGAACGTCTACCTGGACGGCACGAACTTCACCGGCTTCGACAACGAGCTGATCAAGGCGATCGCCGCCAAGATCGGCCTGAAGCCGCAGTTCTCCGCCACCCAGTTCGAGGCGCTGCTCGGGCAGGTGAACACCGGGCGGTTCGACGTGGGCTCCTCGGCGATCGCCACCACCCAGGCCCGCAAGCAGACGGTCGACTTCACCGATCCCTACAACATCGAATACATGAGCCTGATCAGCTGATGAACACCTGGCAGCAGCTTATCGACACGTTCTTCACCTGGTCGTACATGTGGCAGGTGCTGCCTGACCTGATCACGACCGGGCTGTTGAACACCCTCACGCTGGCGGTGTCCGCCGGGGTGCTCGGCACCCTGATCGGACTGCCGCTGGCGCTGATGGGCATCTCCCGGCACTGGCCATTGCGGCTGCTCGCCAGGGTGTACATCGACATTTTCCGCGGCCTGCCGGCGGCGGTGACGATCCTGCTCATCGGGGTGGGATTCGCCACCGTCGCCCGGCCGCTGATCGGCAACGATCCGTACCCGCTGGGGATCGCGGCGCTCGGCCTGATCGCCGGCGCGTACATCGCTGAGACCTTCCGGTCCGGCATCCAGAGTGTCGACAACGGACAGTTGGAGGCCGGCCGGGCGCTGGGCATGAACTACCTGAAGGCGATGTGGCTCGTGGTGATCCCGCAGGGGGTCCGCCGGGTGCTGCCCGCCCTGGTGAACCAGTTCATCGCGCTGGTCAAGGATTCCAGCCTGATCTACTTCCTCGGCCTGCTCGCGTCGCAGCGGGAACTGTTCAAGATCGGCCAGGACGCGGCGGCGAGCACCGGCAACCTCTCGCCGCTGATCGCGGCCGGACTCTGTTATCTGATCATCACCGTTCCGTTGACGCACCTGGTCAACCACATCGACAAGCGGCTGGCCGCCGGTCGGCGGGTGCAGCAGGTGCGGATGTTGGCGAGCGAGGACCTGACATGACCGCCGTGAATCCGGCCAGCGTCGAGGTGCGCGACCTGCGGGTCGCCTACGGCCGGACCGAGGTGCTGCGCGGTGTCGACCTGGCCGTGCCGGCTGGCACGACCACCTGCGTCATCGGCCCGTCCGGCTCTGGGAAATCAACCCTGCTCCGCGGGATCAACCGGCTGACCGAACCGGCGGCCGGGGACGTGTTGCTGGACGGGCAGAGCGTGATCCGCGCCAACCCGGACCGGCTGCGCCAGCGGATCGGCATGGTGTTCCAGCATTTCAACCTGTTCCCGCACCGGACCGTGCTGGACAACGTGACCATCGCGCTGCGCAAGGTGCGCAAACTGTCCGCCGGGGAGGCCAAGCGGGTCGCCATGGACCGGCTGACCGAGGTGGGGCTGGCCGACAAGGCGCCGTACCGGCCGGCCGCGCTGTCCGGCGGCCAGCAGCAGCGGGTTGCGATCGCGCGGGCGCTGGCCATGCAGCCCGAGGTGATGCTGTTCGACGAGGCGACCTCCGCGCTGGATCCGGAACTCGTCAAGGGCGTGCTCGATCTGATGGCCAGCCTGGCGGAGCGCGGCATGACGATGATCGTGGTCACCCACGAGATGGGTTTCGCCCGCCGGGTCGCCGACCAACTGGCGTTCTTCGACGCTGGGACCGTCGTCGAGGCCGGTTCGCCGGAGCGGCTGTTCGAGCAGCCGGAAAGCCCCCGCCTGCAACGCTTCCTGGCGCAGATTCTGTAGTCGGACCCGATCGGGTCCAGCTCACGCTGAACTGATCACGCGCCGCGCATCATGGTGATCATGCCGCGCCAGTCGAGGCCGGCCTTGGTGCCGCCGTCGACGAGGATGTCGGTGCCGGTGAGATATCCGGGCTTCTCGCCGGCGACGAAGGCCAGCACCTCGGCCACCTCCTCCGGCCTGCCGAAGCGTTGGAGCGCGGCGAAGTCGACGAGTTTGCCGGCGCCGCTGTTCTCCTCCAGCCGTCCCATCGCGGTGTCGAAGGAGCCCGGTGAAACCGACAGCACCCGCGCGCCGTGGGCGCCGAACACGGCCGCCATCCGTTGCGAGTACCAGATGACGAACGCCTTGCTCATCGTGTAGGCGGCGCCCGGGCGCAGCCTCTCCGGGAACATCCGGGTCGTGGCGACGAACCTGCGCTCGAACTTTCCCTGGTCGGTGAGGGCGATCTTGAAGGTGTGTATCGGCAGCACGAAGCGGGACGTCATGTGCCCGGCGATCGACGCCACGTTCACAAGCGCGTCGCCCTCGCGCGCGATCCCCTGATACGCCTCGGTGATGTTCACGGTGCCGACCGCGTTGACGCGGATGATGAACTCGGCCGAACCCATCCGCGGGCTGACGCCGGCGGTGTGCACGACGGCCCGGACATGCCCGCCGGCCTCGGCCTCCGCGAACAGGCCGTCAACCGAGGCACGGTCGGTGATGTCGCCGACAACGCCGGTCGCGTCGATGTCGAGATCCCGCAGCTCGGCCACTGCCGCGTCGAGTCGTTCCCGGTTCACGTCGGTGATCACCACGCGGTGGTCACGCCCCAGGATCTTCGCGGTGGCCAGCCCCATGCCGCCCGCCCCGCCCGTGATGATCACGGTCCGCGTCACCGCTCCTCCTCTAGGTCATCACCCGATCGTGTTGCATTCGGTGCAGAACTGCACATAGTGTAGGACCGTGACGGTCGATCCGGGAGGGCGTGAGGCGGCGAGCATGGCGCGTCGGCGCCAGCGCATCATCGAGGCCGCGACCGCCGTTCTGACCGAACGCGGCCCGGCCGCACTGCCCCTCGACGAGATCGCCGAACGCGCGGGAGTGTCGCGCCGGACGGTCTTCAACTACTTCCATTCGGTCGAGGACCTGCTCGTCGCGGTGGGCGCGGACATGCTCGGCGGCGTCATCGCCAGCCTCCAGGTCAACGCTCCAGCGCCCTCCGAGGTGCCCGATCCGCACGAGGCTCCACCTGAGGCTCCACAAGAGGCCCTGCTCGACGAACTGGCGCGGATCCTGCAGTCGGCCGATCTCGTGGCGGCGATGGTCCGCATCACCGATGCGCTCGGGACGGTGCGATCCGACACGCGGCTGCTGCCGCTGCTGCGTGACGCCTTCCTGCGGATCATCGACACCCTCGCCGCTGAGGCACGGCGCCGCCACCCCAACGTGCCCGGCCTTGACGTCGATCTCCTGGTGTCGTCGCTGGTCGCCGGCGTCGTGACCCTCTATATGCACTGGAGCGGCACGGTCGGTGTCGTGGACACCCCGGTGTCCCGACAGTTGTGGGCCGGGCTGCTTGAACATCTGATCAACCGGATGCGTGACGGCTTCGTGTCCCCAGACTCCGCGCCTCCCCCAACGCACCCGAATCCGAATCCCGCGTGGAATCCCACCGACTGACCCGGAGCACCCAGTGGCACAACTGCTTTATCGACTCGGCCGTTTCAGCGCGCGTAATCCGCTACGCGTCCTGCTCGTCTGGTTGCTGCTGGTCGTCGCGGCCGTGGCTGGGTACCTGACCCTGGGTGGCACCCTCGCGTCGAGCTTCAACATCCCCGGCACCGAGACCGCGAAGGTCACCGACACCCTGTCGAAGCAGTTCCCGGACCTCGCGGGGGTCACCGGCAGCGTCGTCTTCCAGACCAAGGACGGCAAGCCCTTCACCGCCGATGAGCAGGCGCGGATCGGCACCATGCTCAACGGCCTGCAGGGCACCGACCATGTGCGGCAGGTCGTGAACCCGTTCAGCACCCAGCAACAGCGCCAGGCACAACAGGCGCAGGTCACCCAGGGTGAGGCCCAGCTCAAGGCGGCACAGGCGCAACTCAACGCCGGCCAGGCGCAGCTCAACGCCGCGCAGCAACAGCTCAACGCGGCGATCGCACAGGCCCAGGCGGCCGGCGGCTATCCGCAGGCCAAGCCGCGGTTCGACCAACAGCAGGCGCAGCTCAACGCGCAGAAGGCGCAGCTCGACGCGGACGCGAGACAGATCAGCGAGCAGAGCCAGGCGCTGACCCAGGCGAGCACGCTGCTGAGGTTGTCCGACAAGATCCGCACCGTCTCCGCCGACGGGTCCACCGCCGTCGGCGCGGTCATGTTCAACCAGGACCTGTTCACGCTTCCCCAGGAAGCCAAGACCGACGTCGCGCACGAACTCGACAAGGCCGACATCCCCGGCGTCACGGTGAACTACTCGACGGAGATCGCCGAGACCACCAACGGCCTCACCGGTCCCAGCGAGATCATCGGTGTCGTCATCGCCGCGCTCGTCCTGCTGATCATGCTGCGCACCCTGCTGGGCGCGGTCCTGCCGCTGATCTCCTCGCTACTCGGTGTGGGCGTCGGCGTCGCGGGATCGATGGCGTTGTCCGGTGTCGTCAGCATGTCCTCGGTCACGCCGGTGCTCGGCCTCATGCTCGGGCTCGCCGTCGGCATCGACTACTCGCTGTTCATCATTCACCGGCACCGGCGCCAGTTGCGCGCCGGAATGGAGCTGCAGGAGTCGATCGGGCTGGCCAACGGAACGGCGGGCAGCGCCGTCCTGTTCGCCGGCATCACGGTCATCGTCGCGCTGCTGGCCCTGAACGTCACCGCCATCCCGTTCCTCGGTGTGATGGGTGATGTGGGCGCCGCCTGCGTCGCGATCGCCGTGCTCGTCGCTCTCACGCTCACACCCGCCCTGCTACGGCTGATCGGTCCGCGTCTACTCACCCGCAAGGCCCGCGCCCGGCTCGACGTGAAGGCTCACGTCGAGAAGCCGCTGAAGCCGATGTCCGCCTGGCGGGCGATCGGGTCGGCGGCCGTCGCGATCGCCGCGCTGCTGGTGATCGCGGTCCCGGCACTGTCGATGCGCCTCGGCCTGCCGGACGGCTCGCAGGAGGCCACGACCTCGACCGCCTACAAGGCGTTCACCACGGTCGAGAAGCAGTTCGGCGCCGGCGAGAACGGACCGCTGCTGGTGCTCGCGCACACCTCGACCGCGGTCGGCCAGGCCGGCGTGACCGGTGCCGAGGCCGACATCGCGACGAAACTCGCCGCCCAGAAGGACGTCGTGGCCGTCGCCCCGGTCGGGGCCAACAAGGCCGGCGACTATTTCGCGTTCCAGGTCATCCCGGCCGACGGTCCGACCAGCGTGTCCACCCAGAACCTCGTCAACGACCTGCGCGGGCTGTCTCCGCTACCGAACGGCACGACCCTCGGCGTCGCCGGTGAGGCCAGCTCCAACATCGACATCTCGAACAAGCTGGCCGACGCGCTACCGGTCTACCTGGGTGTGGTCATCGGCCTGTCGCTGCTGATCATGATCGTGGTGTTCCGGTCGATCGTGGTGCCCGTCATGGCCACCGTCGGGTATGTGCTGTCGCTGTTCGCCGCGCTCGGCGGTGTCGTCGCGATCTTCCAGTGGGGCTGGCTCGGCGCGGTCTTCGGTGTGCACGACCCCGGTCCGGTGCTGAACTTCGCGCCGATCCTGCTGATGGGGGTGCTGTTCGGCCTCGCCATGGACTACCAGCTGTTCCTGGTGTCCGGCATGCGCGAGTCCTATGCGCACGGCTCCCCCGCGCGGCTGGCGGTCGCCGCCGGCCTACGCGGCGGCGGGACCGTGGTGACGGCCGCCGCGATCATCATGGTGTCCGTCTTCGGCAGCTTCATCTTCAGCGACCTGACCTTCGTCCGGCCACTCGGTTTCGGCCTGGCCTTCGGTGTGCTGCTGGACGCGTTCGTCGTCCGGATGCTGCTCATCCCCGCCGTCATGCACCTGGTCGGGCGCTCGGCGTGGTGGCTGCCGCGCTGGCTGGACCGGATCATGCCGCAGGTCGACGTCGAGGGCGCCAGTCTGGAACGCAGCCACCCGCTACCCGGCCTGCACCGGCAGGACCCGCCTGGTCCAGATCCCGCTGCTAGTCCAGACCCCGCTGCTAGTCCAGACCCCGCTTCCCAGGCGTCCAGAACGGCTTCGTGATCACCGCGCGGCGGTCCCAGCCTCGGTCGTTGACCAGGTGGTGGCGGACCGCCGCGATGGTGTGAGCCTCGCCGGCGACATAGCCGGCGCCCGGCTCGTCGGGCAGGTCGAGGTTTCGCAGCGCGTCGACCAGGCGCTCCGATGACGCGGCCGCTTCCTCACCCCGGTACTGCCAGGTCAGCTCGTCGCCGTGGGGCAGGTCGAGTCGTTCCTCGCCGCTGGCCACCTCCAGCACGCCGAACACCCTGGCCTCGGCCGGGAGCGCGGCCAGCATTGCCCGGAACGCCATCTGCGCGGTCTCCTCGCCGACGAACACGTGGTACGGCGCGCCGTCCCGCAGCACGAACCGTCCCTCGGGCCCCATGAACGACACCGGGTCGCCGGCCGCCGCCTGCCGCGCCCACCTCCCGCCCGGGGTGCCGTCGCCGTGCGCGAACACGCACACGTCCAGCACACCCGCTGCCCGGTCAAGCTCGAACACCGAGTAGGTGCGCAGCATGTCCCGTGCCTTTCCGCGGACCAGCGAGGAGAGGAACGGGCTGTCGTCCACCCGGACCCGGATCTGCTGGCCCGGCTGCCACTGCAGACCGGCGATCTCCGGGCCGCCCAGCCGCACCCGTCGCACCCGCGGCCGCAACTGCTCGACCTCGACGACGGTGGCGTGGTGCATGAGGCGATCAAGCAGCCCGCCGCTGGCGGCTTCTCGGGCCTGGGTGTGCTGATCGGACATGGGAGTTCCCTGCTTTCGGCTTGCGACGTTCGAGGTTCGACGGTGGACCGGCCCTGTCGAACGGCAGGCTTCTCCTTGCCGATCGACTAGTTGTCGATTAGCAAGGTAGTGCTTGCCGATCGACAAGCACAAGGGTGGGTGTCATGCTGGCGAGATGACCACCGCACCTCATTACTCACGGGACACGGCAGGCGGAGCCGGCACCAACCGGCGTGCCAGGGCGCGAGTGGACACCGGGCCGGCGGGCCAGTCGACGGGTGAGCGGACGCGGGAACCGATGCGGGAACGCATCATCGACGTCGCCATCGACCTGTTCGCCCGGCAGGGCTACCAGGGCACCTCGCTGCGACATCTCGCCGAGCGCCTCGGGATCAGCAAGGCCGCCGTCTATCACCACTACCGCGCCAAGGACGACATCGCCCGGGTCGTGATCCGCCGCGCGCTGGACGCCATCGCCGACATGTCCGACCGGCTGGTGGTCGCCGGAACCGACCCGGCGGCCTGGCAGCGCGCGCTGCCACAGATCATCGACATCGCCCTCGGCCACCGGCAACTGCTGTTCGTGCTCGAACGCAACGAGGACGCCTTCCACGAGCTGTTCGCCGACGATCCCGACATCGGCGCGCGGATCGCCGACCGGGACGCCAAGTTCGCCGCGTTGTTCGCCAACCCGCGCCTCGACCCCGCCGTCCGCATCCGCCTCGGCTGCACGCTCGGCGCCCTGCTCGGGCCGCTCGTCCTGTTGTCCGATCACTACCAGGACATCCCCGCCGACCAGTTGCGTCAGCACCTGAACGAGGCCGTCACCGCCCTGCTCCGTGATCTGTAGGGCATCGGGCCACAGCGGATGCCACAGTGGACAGTCGCGGCAGGCGCGGTTCACACGCCCACCAGGTGCGCCACGGCGTAGGGGCGGCCGCCGAACAGCACGCCGCGCAGGATCAGCGCCGCGGCTCGGTGCACGGCCGAGATTCGCTCCATCACGTCGTACTCGCCGGCCAGGCGCCAGCCCGGGCTCAGTTTCGCCAGGGCACGGCCGTTGCGCGCACCCGACCGGAACCGCGCCCCGGTAGCCCGCGCGATGGGGTGACGACGGCTGAGCATGCTCATCGGGTGGAAATAGTCGGCGACAAGCTGGGTTCCCGGCCCGAAGACCGTCCTGGCCGTGGTCAGGAAGGCGGCGAGCTCCTCGGGGGTCAGGTACATGATCACGCCCTCGGCGAGGACCAACACCGGCCGGCCCGCGTCGCGAAGATCCTCCGCCCAGCCGGGCTTGCCGAGCGATCCTCCCATAAGGACGGTGTCGTCCTCGGGCAGCATCTCTCGGCGCAACGCGATGACCTCGGGCTGGTCGACACCGGCCCAACCGAGGCTGTCGGGAACCGTGCCGGCGAGACGCTGCCGGCGGGTGCACAGCCCGATGCCGGCGGACACAACCAGCCCATGGGGATGCTCGGCGCTGAATTGCCTGGTCAGCTCGTCGAAGATCACCGCACGCCAGATCGCCCCCGCCACATTGTTCCGGTCGCGCAGCAGCCCGGGCGCCGAGGGACCGGCGCTGTCCAGCAGCGATGCGGCCAGCGGGTCGCGCAACCCGGCCTCCGGGACGAGTTCGGCCGCATGAGCCCGCGCGTAGAGCGGCGTGTACAGCGTCGCCGCGACGGGATTCAGGCCCGATACGCTCATTCCACCTGCTCTCGTGATCACCGATGCAGCGTCAACTTAGGCTAGCCTTACCTAATTATCTGGTCAACCAGGACCGACGTGATTCGCACCTGGGCTCACGGTCAGCTCGCGGTCGCATGTCGGGCGAGGACGTGCCGGTTGCGGCTGGCCTGGATGCCGACGAGCACCTGGAGCACCAGCACCGCCGTGAGCACGGCCATCGGGACGGTCCAGCCGCCGGTGGCACTGTGGACGGCGCCCAGCGCGGCCGGGCCGACGCAGGCGAGCAGGTAACCGAAGCCCTGCGCCATCGCGGAAAGCGCGCCGGTGTGCCGGTGGTCGGGAGAGCGCACCACCATGTAGTGGATGGCCAGCGTGAACGACGCGCCCTGACCCAGGCCGAGGAACGTCATCCACAGGTAGATGAGCGGCGCCGGGTCGGCGAGCAGCCCGATGTAGGCGACCGCGCACAGTCCCGTGGCGACCAGGACCATCGTCGGTCCGCCGCCGAGACGCCGGTCGATGCTGGGTGTCGTCAGCGACGAGATGATCGCCGGAAACGTGGCGAAGGACAGCATCCAGCCCGCCTGACCAGCATCGAGGTGGTGGTCCTGAAGCAGGGTGGGGATCCAGGCCACGGTGGCGTAGTAGCCCAGCGACTGCAGGCCCATGAACGCGGTCACCGCCCAGGCGACGGGATCGGCCAGCAGCGCCCGGATCGACACCGCGTGGACTCGCCGATCGTCACCGGTCCGGACCAGCGGCGCCGGTTGGGGCTGGGGCTGCCGCGCCCACAGGACGCTGACGACGAACGCCACCAGCGCCGGAATGCCCCACAGGATGAGGGCGCCCCGCCAGCCGAGGCCGGTCGCGCTGGCCAGCGGCACGGTCAGGCCCGCCGCCACCGCGCCACTGATCGACACCACCGTCGTGTAGAGGCCGGTCACCAGGTGTGCCTGGCGGGCGAAGTCCCGCTTGATGATGCCGGGCATCACGATGTTGCCGATACCGATGCCGGCGCCCGCGACGATGGCCCCGCCGAACAGCGACGCCACCCCCGGCACCAGCCACAACGCTATCCCGACGACCAGGACCAACATCGCCAGGATCAGCAGCCTGTGCAGCCCGAGCCGGACGGCCAGCCACGGCGCGGCGAACGCGAACACCCCGAAGCAGACCAGCGGCAGTGTGGTCAACAACCCGGCGGTTCCATCGGAAAGATGATGCGTCCGCTCGATGTCGGCGAGCACCGGTGCCAGCGCGACGACCGCGATACGCAGGTTGAGGGCGATCACCACGAAGCCGAGCAGAGCGCCGATCATGCCGCCCGCACGGTTGCGTCTGTGCCCGACAGGTCTGGCTCCCGCACCGACTTCATTGGCAGTTGACACATCCATGGGACCTAGCATCGTTCATCAACGAACGTTCCCACCACCGGTAAACTGCCAGATTATGCCAAAAGATGGCCAATCGGTGGAGATCAGCCATGAGCGCGTGCCGCTCGTGCACGGGTACCAGGTGCCGCCCCATCGTCATCGCCGCGGCCACCTCGTCTACCCCGCCACGGGGGTGCTGTCGATCAACACCGAGGCGGGCACCTGGATCGCGCCCGCGACCCGGCTCGCGTGGACGCCCGCCGGCTTCGAGCACCAGCACCGCGCCTACGGCCGCACCGACATGCGCGTCCTGTTCCTGCCCGCCGGCCTCGCCGCCCGGCTCCCGAACCGGCCGGCGGTGTTCGCCGCCTCAACCCTGGCCCGCGAGGCGATGTTGCGGCTGACCGCCGGCGTGGGCGTCTCCCGGTCGCCAGCCGCCCAGGCCCGGCTGCGGGCCGTGCTCGTGGACGAGCTGCTGCTGGCCTCCGAGGAACCCCTGCACCTGCCCGAACCGCGCGACGACCGGCTTCGCGCGCTCAGCGACATCCTGCACGACGACCCCGCCAACGACGCCACCCTGACCGAACTCGGTCAGCGGGTCGGTGCCGGAAAACGCACCCTCACCCGGCTGTTTCACGACGAGCTCGGGATGAGCTTCCGGCAGTGGCGCACCCAGTTCCGGTTGCATCACGCCCTGATGCTGCTCGCCGCCGGTCATTCCGTCACGGGCACGGCGGCGGCCTGCGGCTGGGCGAACCCGACGAGCTTCATCGACGCCTTCACCGCCACCCTCGGGCAGACCCCGGGCCACTACCGTGACCATTCCTCCCTCGACCAGGCGAGCGCCTGACGCCCACCGTCCCGTCAGGCCGGGTCGAGGATGACCACGGGGATCTGCCGGCTGCTCCTGGCCTCGTAGCCGGCGAATCCCGGGTAGTCCTTCTTCTGCTTGGACCAGATGGGTTCGCGTTCCTCGGCCCCGGCGGTGCGGGCCCGGAATCGGCGCGTCTCGGTGCCGATCTCCGCTGTGACATCCGGATTCGCGACCAGGTTGTGGTACCAGGCGGGATTGGTTGGCTGACCGGCCTTCGAGGCGAAGACCGCGACACGGCCACCACCGATGTCCTGATACATCACCGGATTCACGCGTTCCTCGCCGCTGCGCGCACCGATCGTGTGGAGCAGCAACAGGGGCGCACCGGCGAAGTTGCCGCCAACCTTCCCGCCGTTGGCGCGGAACTCCTCGATGATGCTGTCATTCCAGTTCTGAGCGCGGTCCATGGGAACCTCATTACCACCGCGTCCGGCCGCGCGCCGGGCTCACGCTCTCCCGGCCGCGTACCGGGCCGTGCCCAGCAGAACGGCGTCATGCACGGCCCGCGCCAGTCGGGCACCCCAGGCCGATCGCGGGCCACCGTAGGGTTCCGGTTCGCCGTGGGCCGGGCAGCACACCACGACCGCGTCGGAGGCCGTTCCGGTGCCCGGCACCCCGGACCTCAACAGCGCCTGGGTCTTCGCCTCGGTCGCCGTGACCACCGCGTTGACCAGCGCCGCCTCGCTCATCCGCACCGGCAGTCGACACACCAGGTTGATCGTCCCGGGCCGCCACCGACTCGTCGGCGGCGTGACCTCGTCGGGTGCCGCCGCCCAGGTCGGGTAGGACAGGCCGACCGTGGCGTCGCAGCGCACCGCCTGATCCCGCGCCGTGGCGACATTCCGCACCCGTGCCGCCGTCATCAGCCCGATCCCGTCCCGGTGATCAAGCCCGAGTTCCTTGGCGATCCGGCTGAGGTGCTCGGCGGGATCGTCATTCCGATAGTCGAGCGTGACCTGCGCGTTCAACACCCAGGAGCAGTCCACGAGCCCACCACCGAGCACAGCACTGGAGATCGCCCGCATCGGCCGGTCGAACCGCCACAGCAGTGCCGGCGCCGGCTGCCCCACGCCGTCGTCGCAGTGGGTCACCAGCTCAGGGTCAACATCGGCGGACATCCCCCGAGGCTAGCCACCCGCGAGAACCCCGACCCGCGACCGGCGAACCCGAAGCGGACGAAACCCTACTCAGGTGTTCCCCATGTGAGTAGGGTTTCGTCCGCAGTCAGCTCAACTGGAGTGGTTCCAGCGCCTTCGAGCTGGATCCCATCCCGTGGAACCAGAAATGGAATCGGTGAGGACGGGATCAGCGAAGGCGATGACAGCGTTGAGGACATGAGCAAAGGCCCCGGGCAGCAGCTCGGTGAGTTGCATACGAGCCAGCCAGCGGGTCCATCCCTCCTGTCCGACATCGGCATAGCCGTCCAGTTCCTTGCCGAGACTCCGCAACGAGATGTCCCGATGTTCGGCGACCGCCGACAAAGCGGCTGTCACCTCCGCCGCGACAAACCGGTAACGGCCGGTAAGCATGTACACGTCGCCAAAATCGCGCCAGCGGGTGTTGGCCTGACCCTTGTCGCAAGCGGTGACAAGCTTCTCGGCAAGTACCATCTCCATGGGATATCCGCGCAGTGCGATGGGCTTCGGCTCGATCAGGCGTGGCAGCGCGATTTCGGCCGGCTCAGGCCAGATCGGATCACCGACGTTGACATCGACGTGGAAGGACTCGCGTGCCCTGGTCAAGTGGGCCACGATGCCCACGCGCACGCCGCTGTACTGATCCTCATCGCGGATAACTTCGGCCGTGACATTGTCCAAGTCGAAAACCAGGCCGTCGTCCAGCGCGGATGGCAACACCGTGCCGGCGATGTCAACGATGTAACGGCGCACCGCGTCCACGTCGTTGCTGGTGTTCAGGGCGGCGACATCGATATCGGCAGTCGGCCGGCGCAGGGCGTAGGCGGCGAGCAGCACACCACCCTTGAGGACGAACCGAGAACGATGCTCGGAGTGGGACAAGCGCAGGAGGAAGCCCTCCAGCGCATACAGGCGAAAGTATTCGGCCGTAGTGCGGCCGGCGATCTTCGCGCTGCGCCGAACAGCAAGATAAGCCCGGCCCTGCGGGGTGGCATTCGTTGGGCGGGTCACACGAGCACCTGCAATGCGGCCAGAACAGCACCATGTGCCTTGGGGAAAGCGCGGGTCAACCGCATCAGGTCGGCGGGACTTCCCCCGCGGCGCAGCCAGCGGCGGAGTGTCTCATGCGCGACGTCGGCGCCGATGTCATGGCGCAGTCGGAACGCATCGATGATGCTGCGCGGCGCGTCGTACAGGCCCACAACGTGCTCGTCGTCCACACGCAGTTCAGTTCTCCCGATGTCAAACGTGTCGGGATCAAACTGGTGCCAGTGCACCGGCGCGGCCGTCGCCGGGCGCCACACACCGCGCGGCACCGCCAGGTCGTGTGCCACCGGAATGATGTCGGTCAGGTCGTGCTTCGCCAGCGCGGAGAGCAAACAGAGTGTCGCTCGCGGCGCCTTCACCGCGACCTCGATCAGGTCGGTGTCGACCAGCTCCGCGTCCATGCGCCGGTAGAGGCCATGCCCGATGCGCTCGACCTTCCCGCTGTCCAGCATCCTGCGCAGTGCGCGCCGGGAGAGACCGGCCCGTTCGGCTTCGTCCGCGGTGAAGGTCGCAGGCATGGGTATCGATGGCTCCGTCATCGCCGTGCCCCCTTCGCCCAGAGTTCTCAGCGGACGAAATCCTACCCAGGTATGCCGGATGTGAGTAGGGTTTCGTACGCAGGACTGAGCGAACAGGCGACTGTTCAATCGGTTCAGGCGATCCATTAGGTCAGTATGACATACCGCGCCGGAGAATGCCGGGGCCTGCCGCGCGAGGCGGAGCAGCGGCGTGATCCCCCCGCATGCTGTCACTGGATCTCGGGGAGCGCGGCGGCAAGGACATCGACGATCTTGCGTGGCTCGGTGATGCCTCGCGCGAACACGTAGACGACGATGAACCCGAGGTCGCGCATCGACAAGGCCGCGCGGATCACGTCGTCCCGGCCGGTGGTGGGGTCGATGCCCAACATGCAGGTCTTCTCGATGTCCTCGTAGTCGCGCCCGACGGTCTCGCAGTGCTGCTTGAGCACGTCCAGCTTGTGTCCGGCCTCGGGCATCACGCGGATGTTGCAGGCGTCGGCGTACTGGGCGACGAGCTTCAGCGTCCGCTGCTCGCCCGCACCGCCGATCATCAGGTACGGCCGGGGCGTCTGCAACGGCTGCGGCGAGTTCAAGGTGCGGCCGAGGTGGTAGTGCTGCCCGTTGTACGGCTCCTCGGACCGCGACCACATCTGCAGGCAGATCTGGATGGTCTCCTCAAGCCGGGCGAAGCGCTCACGCGTGGGCGGAAACTCGAAACCGAGTCCCGCGGACTCGTCGGAGTTCCAGGCCGCGCCGATGCCGAGGCCGGCGCGGCCGCCCGACAGCACGTCGAGCGTGGAGATCGCCTTGGCCAGCAGCGCCGGCTGCCGGTAGATCACCCCGGTCACCAGGGTGTGCAGCCGCACGGTGCTGGTCTGCGCGGCGAGGAAGCCGAGCGTCGTGTACGCCTCCAGCATCTCGTGCTCCTCGGGCCCGATCCCCGGCAACTGCCAGAAATGGTCCATCACGGTGACCCGAGTGATACCGGCCTGTTCCGCATTCCTGGCGTGCGCCGCCAGGGTGGTGCCCAGCGCCGCCGGGCCGCCGTCGAAGGTGAAGTCCGCGATGTGCAAGCCCAGTTCCAACTCGATCTCCCTCGATCAGCTCCGCTGTTGGTCACTTCCCATGTCAGAAGGTAGAACGGAATCATGCGTGGTGCTGTGCTTTATGCCCCCGGCGATGTGCGAGTGATCGAGCGGGCCGACCCCAGGATCCAGGCACCGACCGACGCCGTGCTCCGGCTGTCCGCCACCTGCATCTGCGGCTCCGACCTGTGGTCCTGGCGGGGCATCAACCACCTCGACGGTCCCATTCCGATCGGGCATGAGTACGTCGGCGTCGTCGAAGAGGTCGGCGATGAGGTGAAGACGATCAAGCCGGGTCAGTTCGTGATCGGCTCGTTCTTCGCCTCGGACAACACCTGCGAGATCTGCCGGGCGGGCTACCAGAGCCGGTGTGTCGACGCCTGGTCGATGGCGGCCGAGGGCGCCCAGGCGGAACTGCTGCGTGTGCCGATGGCCGACGGCACCCTGGTGGCCACTCCGGACATTCCGGACCCGGCACTGATTCCGTCCCTGTTGGCGGCCTCGGATGTGCTCGGCACCGGCTGGTTCGGCGCGGTCGCCGCCGCGGCCGGCCCGGGCAGGACGGTCGCGGTCGTCGGCGACGGCGCGGTGGGCCTGTCCGCTGTGCTCGCGGCGAAGCAGCTCGGTGCGGGGCGGATCATCGCGATGAGCCGTCATGAGACGCGACAGAAGCTCGCGCTGGAGTTCGGCGCCACGGACATCGTGACCGAGCGCGGCGACGAGGGCGTCGCGCGGATCAAGGAGCTGACGAACGGGCTCGGCGCGCATTCGGTGATCGAAGCCGTCGGCACGCAGGAGTCGATGACACAGGCGATCCGCTCTACGCGCAGCGGCGGTGACGTCGGTTTCGTCGGTGTCGCGCACGGCGTCTCGCTGTCGGGCTCGGAGCTGTTCCAGGCCGAGGTGCACCTGTTCGGCGGGCCAGCTCCGGTGCGCCGGTTCCTGCCCGAGCTGATCGACCTGATCTGGAGCCACGAGATCGACCCCGGCCGGGTGTTCGATCTCGAACTGCCGCTGGACCAGGCCGTCGAGGGCTACCGGGCGATGGACGAGCGCCGGGCCATCAAGGTCCTGCTCCGCCCCTGACCGGCAGGCGCCGCGCACGTCCTTTCTAGACTTGCCACATGTCTTTGGCTGACGTCCGCGCGCATCTGGCCCGCTTCGGGCAGGACGACTCGATCGTCGTGTTCGACACCTCCAGCGCCACCGTCGATCTGGCGGCCGCGGCGCTCGGCGTCCAGCCGGCCCGGATCGCCAAGACGCTCTCGCTGTATTCCGAGGACGGCACCGGCGCGATGCTGATCGTGGCGGCCGGCGACGCGCGGCTGTCCAACGGAGCGTTCAAGCGCAGGTTCGGTTACAAGCCCCGGATGCTGCGCGCCGCGGACGTCGCGCCACTGACCGGCCACGAGATCGGCGGCGTGTGCCCGTTCGGCAACCCCGAGGGTGTGCCGGTGTGGCTGGACGAATCGTTGCGCCGCTTCGACCGAGTCTGGCCCGCCGCTGGCGACACGTCCAGCGCGGTCGGCCTGACTCCCGACGAGTTGGAGCTGATCAGCGGCGCACGGGGCTGGGTCGACGTCACCAACGGCTGGCACGCCGACGCCGAGTGAGGCGACCGGATGCAACCCACCACACGCGTCACGGCTGACCTGCTGGCTCGGCTTCCGTTGTTCTCCGCGCTCGCGTCGACGCAGCTCGACGTGATCGCGGCCGGCTGCCACCGGGTCGCGGTGCACCGGGACGAGATCCTGTTCCACCAGGGCGATCCGGTGCGCGGCTTCTTCGTGGTGCTGCGCGGGCAGATGGAGCTGACGGTGTCGGCCGCCGACGGCTCGGAGAAGGTCGTGGAGATCGTCGCCGCCGGGGAGAGCTTCGGCGAGGCGGTGGTGTTCGACGGGCAGCGGTACCCGGTTACGTCGACCGCACTGGTGCCGTCGGATCTGCTGGCCGTGTCCAGCGCGGCCGTCCTCGACCTGCTCGACCGGGACCCGGCGTTCGCGCGGAAGCTGCTCGCGAACATGGCGGTCCGGTTGCGGCAGTTGATCCGGGATGTCCAGTCGTACACACTGCATTCCGGCGTGCAGCGGGTCGTCGGCTTCCTGCTGCACGAGGCCTCCGACGATGCCCGCGAGTCCGTCGTGGTGCTGCCCACCAGCAAGCGGGTGATGGCCTCGCGACTGAACCTCGCACCCGAGACCCTGTCGCGGGTGCTGCGTGACCTGGCGGCCGAGGGGCTGATCAGCGTGTCCGGGCGCCGGGTGACCTTGCACGACGTGCCCCGGCTGGAGTCCTGCCTACAGTGGCGTGGGCCTCAGTCCTGAATCGTCTCGACTTGACTTGCGTCAAGGAACCCACGGGATCTCGCGCATAGCGTCGCGCAGCGATGGTAGGCGAACCCAAGGGAGTTTCGATGTTCTGTTTCCAGTGCGAGCAGACCGACCGCACCGGCGCCGTGCCTGGGTGCGCCGGACCGCTCGGCAACTGCGGCAAGGAGCCCACCACCTCCGACCTGCAGGATCTGACGATGTACGCGGTCAAGGGAATCGCGAAGTACGCGTCGGAGGCACGCGCTCTGGGCGCCCCCGACGACGACGCGGCCGCGTTTATTCTTTATGCCGCGTTCAACACCCTCACCAACGTCAACTTCAACCCCACACGGTTCGTCAGCCTGCTGACCGAGGCCGCCTCGGTGCGCGACCGGGTCAGGGCGAAGTACGAGGAGGCCGCGCGCGCCCAGGGCGTCGAGCCGGGCCAGCCGACCGGCCCGATGGCGTGGCAGCCGGCGCCGGATCTGGAGGGACTGCTGCGGCAGGCGGCCGACGTCCGGGTCGACGCCGGTCGGGACATTGTCGGCGAGGATGTCGTCGGCCTGCGCGCCCTGCACCTGTACGGGCTCAAGGGCGTGTGCGCGTACGCCTACCACGCGCATGTGCTCGGCAAGGACAGCCCCGAGGTGTTCGGCGGCGTCGAGTCGGCACTCGCCTACCTGGCCGACGACCCGACCGACATCGGGGACCTGGTCGAGCGGGCGCTCGGCATCGGCGAGCTGAACCTGAAGACGCTCGAACTGCTGGACGCGGCCAACACCGGCGCGTTCGGCTCCCCCCGCCCGACGACGGTCCGCACCACGCCGGTGGCCGGCAAGGCGATCCTGGTCAGCGGTCACGACCTGCGCGATCTGGCGAATCTGCTGGAGCAGACCAAGGACCTCGACATCAACGTCTACACGAACGGCGAACTGCTGCCCGCGCACGGCTACCCCGAACTCAAGAAGTACCCGCACCTGATCGGCAACTACGGCGGAGCGTGGCAGGACCAGCAGGCCGAGTTCGCCGCGTTTCCCGGCCCGATCCTGATGACCTCGAACTGCATCATCGAACCGCATGTCAGCTACCGCCGGCGGATCTTCACCACCGGACCGGTGGGCTGGCCGGGCGTGCGGCACCTCGCGGACAGCGACTTCGGCCCGGTGATCCAGGCCGCCAAGGCACTGCCCGGTTTCACCGAGGACGGCCCCGACCAGTTCATCACCGTCGGGTTCGCGCGGGACGCCGTGCTGTCCGTGGCCGACCAGGTCATCGACGCGGTGAAGCAGGGCGAGATCAAGCACTTCTTCCTGGTCGGCGGCTGCGATGGGCCCACCGCAGGGCGCGACTACTTCACCGACTACGCCGTCGGTGCCCCGCGGGACACCGTCGTGCTCACGCTGGGCTGCGGCAAGTACCGCTTCAACAAGCATGATTTCGGTGACATCAACGGAATCCCGCGGCTGCTCGACATTGGACAGTGCAACGACACGCACTCCGCGATCACCATCGCGAAGGCGCTGGCCGACGCGTTCGACTGCGGGGTCAACGACCTGCCGCTGACGCTGGTGCTGTCGTGGACCGAGCAGAAGGCGGTCGCGGTGCTGCTTGCCCTGCTGGCGCTGGGAATCCGTGGCATCGTGCTCGGCCCGACGCTGCCCGCCTACCTGACACCGACGATCGTCAACGCCCTCGTGCAGCGGTTCGACCTCAGGCCGATCACCGACGCCGCGACCGACCGTGCCGCGGCCCTCGCGGGCACGGCGTCATGACCGCTGCCGAAGAAACCCCCAGCCGCGTGGACACAGCCGTTGAGAGCTACGACATCACGCTCACCACGACGGATGGGGAGCGGTTGGAGTTCGCGTGCGCGTCGGGCCAGAGTGTGCTCGACGCCGCCGCGGACGCGGGAATGACCCTGCCGGCCTCGTGCCGGCAGGGCACCTGCGGCTCCTGCCACGCCACGGTCACCGACGGCGAGTACGAACTCGGCGTCTGCGACCCGAGGGCGCTACCCGCCGACGAGCGGGACCACCAGGGTGTGCTGCTGTGCCAGACCTTTCCGCACGGTTGTCTCGCGGCGGCGCTGCCCTACGACGGATCCCGGATCCTGTACGGTGGAATCCCCGAGCGGCAAGGCGTGATCACCGCGCTGGAGCCGGTCGCGCGCGAGACGGTCCGGCTCGAACTTCAGGTCGAGCCCGACGAGGCGGCGGGCGCCGGCTGCGAGTTCGACGCGGGCCAGTTCATGGAGATCCAGGTGCCGGGCACGGACGCGAAGCGCGCCTACTCGCTGGCCAACACCGGCAACTGGGAGGGCCGGCTGGAGTTCTTCATCCGGTTGCGGCCCGGCGGACTGTTCTCCGGCTACCTGCGCGACGAGGCCAAGCTGGGTGCCAGGCTGACCGTGCTTGGTCCGCAGGGCGCCTTCGGGCTGCGGGAGAACGGGCTGCGGCCACGCTGGTTCGTGGCGGGCGGCACCGGGCTGGCCCCACTTCTGGCGATGGCCCGCCGGATGGCGGAATGGGCGGACCCACAGCCGGCCAGGCTGTTCCTCGGCGTCAACGAGGAGGCCGACGTCTTCGGCGTGCCTGAGCTGGAGGCGGTGGCCAGCGACCTGCCGGGATTCCGGTTCGATGTCTGCGTGTGGCGGCCGGGTCCCGCATGGCCTGGCCGGGCCGTCACGCCCGCGGACGCGCTGGCCGCCGCCCTGGCGGACGAGCCGGTCAGGCCGGACATCTACATCTGCGGCCCGCCGCCGCTGATCGACGCGGTGATGGACGCCGCGACCGCCGCCGACGTCCCAGCGGATCACCTGCTCTACGAACGATTCCTGCCCACATAGGGTGCGCCCCAGGCCATCGTGCCCGCGTACGAGTTGCCGAGTTGGCGGCGGAGAGCGGCGTAGATGGAGATGATGTCCGGCGCCTCGTAGACCCGGTTGTGGTTACCGTCGTTGATCTGGTGCAGCACGCCGGCGTTGACGAGCGCGCTGATGGCGCTGTTGGCGGCGTAGTACTTCCGTCCAATGAGGAACGCCGCGCTGCCGGCGTTCACCACGGGCGCGCCGATCAGGGCGGAGATGAGCCGGCTGACGGCGGAGTGCGCGCGGAGCAGTCCGGCGCGCTCGCGCCAGGCGTCCTGGACTCGCCTGGCGCGGGTCACCAACCAGTCGGCCTCGGCGACGGCATGGACGCACACGGCGGAGTACCGCGACACCCACCGGCTTACTCCGGCGCGTGCCTCCTCGCCGCCGGCGGAACCCCGGTATCGGAAGCCTGCGAGCGCGGTGTAGTAGGCCCTCTTGCGGGTCGCGAGGACGACCGAGACCGGCGGGAGCAGGCGCGGTGCCAGGCCGCGGTGGCGGAGCACGAGCTGACTCAACACGCGCCCGAGGCGCCCGTTGCCGTGCATGAACGGGCGGATCGTCTCGAAATGGGCCTGCACGATCGCGGCCTGCGCGACGGCCGGGAGGCGGTCGTCGTTCGCGAAGGAGATCAGGTCGGTGACCAGGTCGGCGACATATTCGGGCGACGGCGGAATGAACACCGCCGAGCCCGGATTGTCGGAACGTCCCCCGACCCAGTTCTGGATCGTGCGGAACCGGCCGCCGTACTCCTGCAGCCGAGTACCAGTCAGCAGCCGGCGATGCAGCTCTAACAGCAGGTTGACGCTGATCTGGTCACCGGCTCGCAGCCGCTCGACGCCGTGCATCAGGGCGTCGATGTTGCCGACCACCGCGGCGATGACCTCTCTGGGCCGTGTCGCGAGATCGCGCACGATCTCGGCGTGCAGCACATGCCGGGGCGGGACGTCGAGTCCCTTGATACGCGAGGAGGAGATCGCCTCGGCCCGCAGCAGCATCCGGTCGAATGGCTCGGTGTTGATGAGGCGCGTGTTGGCGAGATCCGTGTTGATGAGGTTCGCGGCATCGGCGTTGAGCCGGGCGATCGCCGCCTCGGCCGCCGCGACCTCCGCGGTGGCATCGTCGTCGAGAGCGAAATCCCGCTCGACGAGCATGTCGGGAATGTAGGCCTCGTACTCGAATGAGCGCCTGATCGGAACCGATGGCTCGGCTAAGTCGCTGATCCAACGACGACGAACAAACCGTGACATCGGCGCTCCTTGTCCAAGATTATCGCATAATCTCCGACAAATAGGCCGTTCTGCAAGGGGCCAGGCAGTGTGGATTCCCCTGGATTCCCCTGGAGCCCCTGGATTCCCCTGACCGGACTCAGGCATGGGCGGTCTCCGCCGCCGAGTAGGTGATCCCTGTCATCTCGGCGGCCACGCTGATGATCATGTCCTCCTGGCCGCCGATGATCCCGCGCCGGCCCAGCTCCAGCAGGATGTCCCGGCTGGGGATGCCGTACTTGGCGGCGGCGCGCTTGGTCGGGTGGAAGAACGTCGAGTACACACCGGCGTAGCCGAGCAACAGCGCGGTCTCGTCGATGATCTGCGGGTGCTTCATCAGCGGTGCCAACACCTTCTCGGCGGTGTCCACCAGCGGCCAGAGATCGACACCGGTCTCCCAGCCGGCACGTTCGAAGGCGGCGGCCAGCACCTCGGTCTGGGCGTTGCCCGCGCTGGCGCCCAGCCCGCGCAGCGATCCGTCGATGTAGCTGGCACCCTGTTCGGCGGCGGCCAGCGCGTTGCCGATCGCGACGCCGAGGTTGTTGTGGGAGTGGAAACCGACCGGTCGGTCGATGGTTCGGCGCAGCGCCGCGACCCGGTCGCCGGCCTGCTCGGGCACCATCGCGCCGGCGGAGTCGACGACGTAGACGACGTCCGCGCCGTAGCTGGCCAGCTTGGCCGCCTGCTCGGCGAGCGGCTCGGGTTCGAGTTTGTGGCTCATCATGAGGAAGGTCATGACATTCAGGCCGTGGTCCTTGGCCCATTCCACCGGTTGCTGGCCGCAGTCGGCCTCGGTGCAGTGCACGGCGACGCGAACGGTGCGGGCGCCGGCGTCGGCGGCGGCCTTCAGTTCGGGCAGCGTCGCGATGCCGGGCACGTAGAGGACGGCGATGTTCGCGTTCTCGACGGCGTCGACGGCCGCGCGGACGTAGTCGGTGTCCGCCGCGGCGGCGTGGCCGTACTGGATGCTCGACGCGCCGAGGCCGATGCCGTGCGCGACCTCGATCGTGTGGATCCCGCCCCTGTCCAGGCCCGCGGCGATGGCCGCGACGTTGGCCGGTGTGAAGGCGTGCGAGACGCTGGACATGCCGTCGCGCAGCGTGGTGTCGACGAGGGTGACCCGGCCCTTGTTCGGAATGTTCATGCCACGCTCTCCTTCTCGTTGACCACCGTGCGTTCCGCGAGAACGTCGGCGACACGCGCCGCGGCGGCGGTGATGATGTCCAGGTTTCCGGCGTAGGTCGGCAGGAAGTCGCACGCTCCGACGACCTCGACCATCACGGTCACGAGGTCGCCCTCGACGGTGATCAGCTTCGGCGAGTAGCCCGGCACGTAGGTCTGGACCTCGGCGACGACATCCAGAACGGCCCGCTCGATCGCGGCCTCGTCGGGCCGGCGAACCCGCGCGTAGATCGTGTCGCGCATGTTCATGGGCGGTTCGGCGGGATTGATGACGGAGATCGCCTTCGCCCGGTCGGCGCCGGAGACCTTGGCCAGTGCCCGGCCGGTCTTCTCGCTGAACTCGCTGAGGTTCAGCCGGGTGCCGGGTCCGGCGCTCCTGGACGCGATCGCGGCGACGATCTCGCCGTACGAGGCGTCGGCGACCTGGTTGATCGCCCAGAGGATCGGGATGGTGGCCTGACCGGCGCAACTGACCATGTTCAGGTTGGGGGCACCGAGATGTTCGGTGAGGTTGACGGCGGGCACCACGTACGGACCGACCGAGGCGGGCGTCAGGTCGATCGCGGTGATGCCGGCCGCGAGGTAGCGGGGCGCGGCGGCCGCGTGCACCTTCGCGGAGGTGGCCTCGAAGACCAGGTCCGGCGGGTCCGGACGGGCCAGCAACCAGTCCATCCCGCCGGCGGACGTCTCCAGCCCGAGCTTCGCGGCGCGGGCCAGGCCCTCGCTGGCCGGGTCGATGCCGACCATGAACACCGGATCGACGTGTTCGGACCGAAGCAGCTTGTACATCAGGTCCGTTCCGATATTGCCGGACCCGACAATCGCGGCGCGCAGTGTCATGACTCGCAGGCTAGGAACGGGAAGCCGCGCGTGGCCCCGGCTTTCGGCGGATCAGGTCCTGGACGGCTGTCTTTCGTGGGCCGTTCGGTTATGCTGAACCGCTTCCCTCGGAGGTGACCCGTGGCCACGCTCAACACCGTCGCCAAGGTTGGCCGTGTGCTCGACCTGTTCGCGCCGGAACAGCCCGAATGGGGCGTCAGCGAGGTTGCCGAGGCGCTGCGCATTCCGCGGTCCAGCGCACACGCGCTGCTGGCCAGCCTCGCCGATATCGGCCTGCTGCAGTGGCGCGAGGGCGGCCGCTACCGCATTGGCTGGCGCACCCTCGAACTCGCCGAAACGCGCCGGGGCATGATCGACGTTCGCGCCGCGGCCGCTCCGGTGCTCGCCCGTTTGGTGCGGACACATGGCGAGACATGCCATCTCGCGGTCCGCGACCGGATGCACGTGCTGTATGTGGACAAGTTGTTGGGCAACCACAACATCACCGTCCAGGGCGCCCGAGTCGGCACCAAACTGGACATGCACTGCACCGGCGTTGGAAAGGTGCTGCTGGCGTTCGCGGATCCGGGCGATGTCGACGAATATCTCGCGTCGATACCGCTTCCGCGGCACACGCCGAACACGATCACCGACAAGGATGCCTTCCGCGCCGAACTGGCCCGGATTCGCGCCCAGGGAGTCGGATTCGACCTTGGCGAGGCGGTCGAGGACGTGTTCTGTGTGGCCGCGCCGGTGCGGGACGAACTCGGCCAGGTCGCCGCGGCGGTAAGCCTGAGCGCGCCGGTGAACAGGTTCACCAAGCACCGCGAGGAATACCTGCGATCGGTCAAGACCGCCGCGACGGAGATCTCCCGGGCCGTCGCGGCGGACGAGCGCGACATCCCGGCCCGCCGCGACGTCAACATCGACTATCCGTCCACGACCCCGCTCGACGGGCCGCGCCAACTCGGTTCTGTCCCGCGCGGCGAATGACGTCCCGACAAGAGCGCGAGCAGATCATGTGTAGACCGTCAGGAACGAGTCCTTGACTTCCCGGCGGTAGTAGTCCAGGCCGCGACCGAGCTGATCCATCGTCCAGGTGACCGTGGGCCGATCCGGGTTGTAGTTGTAGCCACCGGCGAACACCTCGTTGCGGTTGCCCGACGGGTCGAAGAAGTAAATTGTCTCGCCCCGGGTGATGCCGTGCCGGGTCGGACCGATGTCCACCGGCACGTCGTCCATCGTCAGGATGTCGCCGGCCTCCTGCACCTTCGTCCAGTCGCGCAACATGAACGTGAAATGGTGCAGGCCGCCGTCCTCGCCGGCGATGAGTGCGAAGTCGTGGGTCTTGTTGCTCACCGTCAGCCAGCTCGCGACCAGCGGTGCGTTGTCGCTGTAGTCGGCCACCATCCGCTCGACCGCGCTGAATCCGAGCACGTCGACGAAGAATCGTTCGGCCGTGGCCACATCCTCACCCTTGACCAGGGCGTGGTCGAGATATGGCGCGGCGATGCCGCGAACATGCCGGGGATGGGACATCGGGTTGAGCGTGCCAACCTCGGTGCCCACGAAGGTCATGTCGTTGTAGAGCTCGATCGTGTGCCCCATCGGGATGAGGAATCGAACTCCCTCGCCCACTTCGGCATTCTCCCCCTTGCCGAACCGCTGGACCGTCACGCCGAACTTGTGTGCGGCATTCTCGATTTCGTCCAGGTCCTCCGAATAGCGGACCTTGAAACCGCACTTGACGACTCCCACGCCGCCTTCTTCAAGGACCACCGAGTGATGATCCCACTCGTCCCAGCCCTTGTAGTAGATCTTGTTGCCCTCTTCCAGCGTGGGATACAAGCCCAGCGTCTCTTCGTAGTGCTTCTTCGCCTCGGCCAGGTCCGTGACCTTGACGTGAACATATCCGAGTCGCATCACGCCCATGTGGTGCTCCTTCATCGTGCGCCCGACGCCTTCGCCGTAACGCGGATCACATTGGAGCAAGGTATGACGCGCCATGCACCGGCAGAGCTTCCGTTCCGGATACCCGAACAGCCGGACAGGCTCCCCGACACCCGATCAGCTTCGTGGGATCACCAGATCGGCCGGTGATCCGGCCGGTGTCCCCGTCCATGTCGGTGGCGGTCAGCGCCTCGACAACGGCCCTGCCGCGGCCACGGTTTCCGCCGTAAACGGCATGACCAGTGGTCGCCCTCAGGCCCGGTCGATGCGCACGGCGGTCACGACGATGGTGGCGTAGGGCAGCGTGAAGCTGCCACCCATCGCGTCGACGGCGGCGCCGACGCCATCCAGCAGCTCGCCCAGCGCCTCCTTCGGGAGCCGAGTGCAGGCGCCCAGCGTGGGTACGTGTTCCAGCCACTCGTCGCGCGTGTAGGTGTGCTCCCAGTCGAACCGCCACTGCTCGGGCTCGCCGAACGCGCCAACCTCCCGCATCCCGTTCGCGGCCTTGGTGAGTAGTACCTGGTAGGCGTCCACGCCCCGCTTCATCCCGTCGAAGTTGATGGGCGCGTTCGGCACCAGCCGCCGGAAGATCGCGGCGAAGATATCGGCCATCTCGGGCGGTAGCCGCTGCACATGCCAGAACGGCGCGAGCCGGCCGCCGGGCCGCAGCACCTGGGCCGCCTTGGCCGCGCCCGCGACCGGATCGACCCAGTGCCAGGCGGTGCCGGCGACGACCGCGTCGAAGGTGCGGCCGGCCGGCTCCCAGTCCTCCACCGTCGAGACCTCGACCTCGACGCCACCGCGCCGCGCGAACTCCGCCATCCGCGCGTCCGGCTCGACGCCGAGGACCGTGCAGCCGGCCGCCCGGAACTGCCGCGCCTCGATCCCGGTCCCGCAGCCGACATCGAGAATGGTTCGTCCGGGGATCGCGGCGACGATCCGCTCGATCATGGGGTCCGGGTAGCGGGGGCGGGTGCGGTCGTAGCGCTCGGGGTCGACGCCGAACGACTCGGCCATTCCCCGGTGCTCATGAACCTCGCGTGCGGGTCGCGGCGCGCTCTCCGACGGTAGAGTGGACATGTGTCCACAGTAGTGGACGAGCGTCCACTGGGCAACGATGGGCGCCACTGCCAGGAGGTGACCGATGCCGACCGGGACGGCCATTCCCGACGTCCGCAGGCGGCTTTTCGACGCGGCCGAGCGCGTGCTGTTGCGCGACGGCCCGAGCGCGCTGAGCACCCGGTCGGTCACCTCGGAGGCCGGCTGCGCCAATGGCGTGCTGCACCGGCATTTCGACGACTTCGACGACTTCCTCGCCGCGCTGGTGCGGGACCGCGCGACGCGGATGGGGAGCCGGACGGCCGAGTTGCGCGAGTCGGCCGGCACCGGCACGGTCACCGGCAATCTCACAACCACCCTGACCACCGTGTTCGAGTCAGTCGCGGTGGCGATGGTCAGCCTGATCACCTTCCGGGACGGCCTGCGCGCCAAGCTGCGCTCGGCCTGGCCAACCGGCATCCCGATCCTGACCGAGGCGGTGGCCGCGATCGCGGCTTACCTCAGCGCCGAGCGGGAGCTGGGTCGGATCGCCGTGGATGCCGATGTCGACGCGCTCGCACTGACCCTGATCGGGTCGGCGCACCTGCTGTTCGGCGACCGCGACGGTCCCCGGCCGGAACGGGAGGCTGTCGAGCGGATGGTAGCCGGGATCATGAACTCGACGTATCCGGACGCACACAAAGGGTAGCCAGGGCGACGGGTCCAGCATGTGGCCGGAAACTCAGGACTGCCTGATTCGTGCTCCCTCATGTTATTGTGTCCCGGCATGACGGTGCGAGGAAGCCGGTGAAAATCCGGCGCGGTTGCGCCACTGTGAGCCCGTATAGCGCTCGGGTGAGTCAGATACTCCGTCGTCGTGACGCCGTTCCACAAGTAAGGACGCATATCCTGAAGGAGGCTTTCATGTCGAGCGTTTCCGCCTCTTCGCCGATCCCCGGTGCGGACGTCATTAACGAGGCCCTGTCCAGCACCAAGGTCATCGTGCTGCTGGGGGTGACCGTGTTCCTGGCCCTCGCGGTGTACTACTTCATCGGTGTGGACGAGGGCATGGTCTCGGTCTTCGGCAACTCGATGGTGGTCCACGAGTGGGTGCACGACGCGCGGCACTTCCTCGGGTTCCCCTGCCACTGATCTGCCGCTGACTCTGCCACTGACTCGGAGCCCTCATGGAAATCCGCATTATCGGGCGGGGAGCACTTGCTGGTCTCATCGCCGGAGTCCTGGGATTCATCTTCGCCAAAATCTTCGCCGAGCCCGTTATCGACAAGGCGATCGACTATGAATCCGGCCGGGACGATATTCTCGCCGCACTGAACCAGGCCGCAGGTAGACCGGTCGAGCCGGATGGCCCGGAAATCTTCAGCCGGGGAATTCAGTCGACCTTCGGTATCGCCAGCGGCATCATTCTGTTCTCGGTGGCGATGGGGGCGCTCGTCGCGGTGGCCTACCTGCTGCTGCACGGCCGCTTCAAGGTCCGGCCGCAAACGCTGGCCTGGCTGATCGCCGGATTCGGCTTCCTTGGCGTTTACCTGCTGCCGTTCGTGAAGTACCCGGCGAACCCGCCGGCGATCGGGCACACCTTCACGATCGTGCAGCGCGGTGACTTCTACCTGATCATGGTGGGCGCATCGCTGGTCCTGCTCGGCCTGGCGGTCTTCCTGGCCGTCAAGCTGCACCACCGATTCGGCGTCTACCGGGCGGTCCTGTTGTCGGGCGTGGCGTTCCTGGTGGTGTACGGGGTGCTCATCGGGCTGCTGCCGTCGCTGGGGGATCTCTCCGCGAACGTCGAGGCGGCGAACCAGTTCGGCTTCGCCCGCGCCGCCACCGAGACACCGCAGCCGATCACGAACATCCTGTCCACCCCGCTGGTCGTGGACGGCCAGACGATCGCCCCCGGGCAGATCGTCTACCCGGGCTTCGACCCGGATCTGCTCTGGAAATTCCGCTGGTACTCGCTGCTCAACCAGCTGATCGTGTGGACCGTCATCGCGATGGTCTTCGGAGCGCTCGTCGATCGCTTCGTGGCTGGCCGTCGCAAGCCCCAGCCGCAGGCGCCCGAGTCGGCCGAGACACGCGAGCCGGAGCCGGTCGCGTAAGGCCCCAACAAAACATAGAACCCAACAACGTGAAGAGCTCGCCGGCCACCAGCCGGCGAGCTCTTCACGTATGAGGTGCTGTTACTCGTGCTCGGCGAGCTGCATGATCACGGCCTTGGGCTCGGTGAAGAACTCGCGGCTGAAGTTGCCGCCCTCCCGGCCGATGCCCGAGTCGCCGACGCCACCGAACGGCGCCCTCAGATCGCGGATGAAGAAGCAGTTCACCCACACCGTGCCGGCCTTCAGCGCGGCCGACACGCGGTGCGCGCGGCTCAGGTTCTCGCTGAACAGCATCGCGTTGAGCCCGTACGGGGTGCTGTTCGCCAGCCTGACGGCCTCGGCCTCGGTCTCAAAGGGCGTCACGACGACCAGCGGACCGAAGATCTCCTCACAGACATGCCTGGCGGTCAACGGGATGTCGGTCACGACGGTCGGCCTGACCAGCCAGCCGTCCCCGAGCCCGCCGGTCCGGATCTTGCCGCCCTCCAGCTCGACGCTGTCCACATAGGACTTGACCTTGTTGTAGTGCTCCTCACTGGCCAATGGGCCGAACTGGGTGGCCGGGTCCTTGGGGTCGCCGATCACCATCGCCTCGGCCGCCGCGACGAACCGGCTGAGGAACTCGTCGTAGATGTCCCGCTGCACGAACAGCCGCGACCCGGCCAGACAGACCTGCCCGGCGTTGGTGAAGATCGCCCGGACCGACCAGGACACCGCGTTGTCCAGATCGGCGTCCGCGAACACGATGTTCGCGCCCTTGCCGCCGAGCTCCAGGCTCACCGGGGTCAGGTTCGCCGCGCCGGCGCGGGCGATGATCCGCCCGGTGCCGGACTCGCCGGTGAACGTGATCCGGTCGACGTCCGGGTTCTCGGTCAGTGCCTGGCCGGCGGAGTCGGGACCGTAGCCATGCACGACGTTGAGCACGCCGGCCGGCATGCCCGCCTCGATCGCCAGCCGCGCCAGGATCGTCGCGGACGTCGGGGTGTCCTCGGCGGGCTTGAGCACCACCGTGTTTCCCCAGGCCAGGGCCGGTGCGACCTTCCACGTTTCGAGCATCAGCGGGAAGTTCCACGGCGCGATCGCGGCGACCACGCCGGCCGCCTCGAACCGCGTGTAGGCGTGGTGCCGGCTGTCCATCGGCAGGGTGTCCGCTGTGGACAGCCGGGCGTGGTCGGCGAAGAACCGGAAGTTGTACGCCGAGCGCAGGACGTCGTTGCCCTTGCTCTGGGTGATCGGCTTGCCCATGTCGCGGGTGTCGGCGAGGGCGAGCTCGTCGGCGTGCTGCTCCATGAGATCGGCCAGCCGGTTCAGGATCGCGCCGCGCTCGACGAACGTCATGCGCGGCCACGGTCCCTCATCGAACGCCCGGCGCGCGGCGGCCACCGCGCGGTCGGCGTCCACTGTGGAGCCGAGGGCGATCTCCGCCCACGTCTCCCGCGTCCACGGGTCGACGCTGGAAAACCGGGCCCCGTCGACGGAGTCGACCTCGACGCCGTCGATGACATGCCCGAAGAACGGCAGTTCAGCCATTTGCCTGTGCCCTCTCTGACTGTGCCCGCTCTGACTGTGCCCTGTCTGACCTTTCCGCGAGCGTGACGTCGCCGGCCGCCCAGTGCGTGGCCGGCACCTCCGTGACGATCACCCGGATCGCGTCCTTGGGTGCGCCGATGCTGGACGTGACGGCCTCGGTGAGCGCGCTGATCAGCGCGCGGATCTTCTCGGGCCCGCGTCCCTCGCGCAGGGTGACCTGGACGAGCGGCATCACGCGCCTCCTGACAGGTGGATCGATCCGAGTGAGGTGAAATGGAACGAGATGCGCGCTCCGGGTGGGGCGAACACCGCGTCGGTGAGACCGCCGGTGAGCACGACCTGGCCGGCCTCGATGGCCAGGCCACGTTGGCCGAGATCGTTCGCGGCCAGCGCGAGCGCCTCGGCCGGGTTGCCCTGCACGGCGGCCCCGGTCGCGGTGTCAACGACCCTGCCGTCAACCTCGACGAGCACGGCCTCCAGGATCAGGTCGAGTTGTTCGGGCCGTAGTCCCACACCACCCACCACGAACGCGGCCGACGACGCGTTGTCGGCGACCACGTCCGGGAGGGTGAAGCGGAAGTCGCGGAACCGGGAGTCGATCACCTCGGCGCCCGCGTAGACGCGGTCCACCGCGGCGAGCGCCTGGGCCGCCGTGACTCCGGGCCCGGCGAGCCGTTCGCGCATCACGAACACGATCTCCGGCTCCACCCGGGGGTGGATCAGCCGCCGCTGCGGCACCGGGTCACCGGCTGGCAGCACCATCGCGTCGGTCAGCCACGCGACCAGCGGCGACGCGATGTTCATACGCTGCTGCTTGGCCCGCGAGGTCAGGCCGAGCTTGACGCCGACGAGATGCTCGCCGCGCGCCAACCGGCGGCGCAGCGTCTCGTCCTGGATCTCGTACGCGGTGCGCAGGTCGAGATCCGGCCACTCGTCGGTGATCGGCTCACGGTCGGTGCGCGCGTCCTCCGACTCGAGCAGCACGGTCGCCGCGCGGTCGACGGTCCACGCCCCGGCGCTCGCCGTGTTGGCCGCACTGGCCGTGTTGGCGCCGTTCATAGTGCCGTCCCCGCGGCCAGTGCCTCGATGCTCTCCTCGTCATCGTCGACATGCTCGGGGCTGATGCCCTCCTCGCGCTCGCGCAGGATCGACAGCGCGACGTCGATGATCATGTCCTCCTGGCCGCCGACATAGCCGAGTTCGCCGACCCGCTGCAGGATCTCGTGCGCCGGAACGCCGTAGCGTTCCTGCGCCCGTTCGGCGTGCAGCAGGAACGACGAGTACACACCGGCATAGCCCTGGGTGATCGCCGCGCGATCCATCCACGGCAGCCGGGACAGCATCGGCCGGACCACGTCGTCGGCGGCCTGCAGCACCCGCTGCACGTCGACGTCGGTGGGGATGCCGAGCCGGTCGAACGTCGCCGCGACGACCTCGGTCGGCGCGTTGCCGGCGCCAGCGCCGAGCGCGCACAGCGCACCGTCGATCTGCAGCGCGCCGTTCTGCGCGGCCAGCACGGAGTTGGCCACACCCAGCGACAGGTTCTGGTGGCCGTGGAAGCCGACCTGCGCCTGGTCACCGATCTCCGCGTGCACGACCTTGACCCTGGCCTGCGCGTCGCCCAGCACCAGCGCGCCGGCCGAGTCGACCACGTACACACACTGCGCGCCGGCGTCGACCATGATCCGTGCCTGCTTGGCGAGTTCCGCCGGCCCGATGCGGTGCGACAGCATCAGGAACCCGACGGTCTCCATGCCGAGTTCGCGTGCCGCGCCGAAATGCTGGATCGAGACGTCGGCCTCGGTGCAGTGGGTGGCGATCCGGGCGACCTGCGCGCCGCTGTCATGGGCGTGCTTGAGGTCGTGGATGGTGCCGACGCCGGGCAGCAGCAGCACGGCGATCCGCGCCCGCTTGGCCTCCTCGACGGCGGAGGAGATCAGGGTGAACTCGTCGGTGCCGGAGAAGCCGTAGTTGAAGCTCGATCCGCCCAGGCCGTCGCCGTGCGAGACCTCGATGACCTGCACTCCGGCGGAGTCCAATGCGGACACGATGCCACGGACCTGGCCCTCGGTGAACTGGTGCCGCATCGCGTGGCTGCCGTCGCGCAGCGTCGAGTCGGTGATGCGCACCTTCGGCTGGGAGGTGCTCGGTGCTCCCTGTGCTGTTGTCATGCCGCGCCTCCAGCGGGAACGGTGGTCTTCTTGTGGGCCGCGAGGATCTCGCCGATCCGCGCCGCGGCGGAGGTGATGATGTCCAGGTTGCCGGCGTAGTCGGGCAGGTAGTCGCCGCGCCCGCGCACCTGCAGGAACACCGCGACCCGTGCCATGCCGCGCCAGGTGTCGCGCGGCGGGTCGAACTGCGGGTCGGCCTTGAGGCTGTAGCCGGGCACGTACTCGCGCACCCGGTCGGCCATCGCGTCGATCGATTCGAGGATCCGGTCCTGCAGTTCGCCGGGTTCGGCGGCCTCGGCCGGGATCGAGCAGAACACCGTGTTGCGCATGATCATCGGCGGTTCGACCGGGTTCAGGATGATGATCGCCTTGCCGCGCTTGGCACCACCCACGGCGGACAGCGCGGCGGAGGTGGTCTCGGTGAACTCGTCGATGTTGGCACGGGTGCCGGGACCGGCCGACTTGGACGCGATCGACGCGACGATCTCGGCGTACTCGACGGGCACGACCCGGGAGATCGCGGCCACCATGGGCGTCGTGGCCTGGCCACCGCAGGTGATCAGGTTGACGTTGGACGCGTCCAGGTTGACGTCGAGGTTGACCGGCGGGCAGACATACGGCCCCACCGCCGCCGGGGTCAGGTCGATCGCGGTGATGCCGGCCTCGGCGTAGCGGGGAGCGTTGGCCAGATGCGCCTTCGCGCTGGTCGCCTCGAACACCAGGTCGGGTAGCTCATCCTGGCTCAGCAGCCAGTCGACGCCCTCGGCGCTGGCCTCCAGGCCGAGTCGCTTGGCCCGCGCGAGCCCGGGCGAGGTGGGATCGACACCGACCATGAACCGCGGCTCGATCACGTCGCTGCGCCGCAGCAGCTTGAACAGCAGGTCGGTGCCGATGTTGCCCGGCCCGACGATCGCCGCCGTCGCCTTCATGCAAGATCTCCCATCCGTGCGGTGACACTGCCGAGCCCGGCGACGGTCGCGGTGACCACATCGCCCGGACCAAACGGAAGCGCCGCGGTCATCGAGCCGGGCAGCACCACATGCCCGGCCTTCAGTTCGACGCCACGCTCCCCCAGGATGTTCGCGACCCACACCAGCGCGTTGATCGGCGAGCCGAGCACCGCGCCGCCCGCACCGGTGGCCGCCAGTTCACCGTTGCGGTGCACCACGCAGCCGGCCAGCCGGAGGTCTATTTCGGACAGTCGAACCGGACGACTGCCGAGCACCACGCCGCCGGACGACGCGTTGTCGGCGATCGTGTCGACGATACCGATCTTCCAGTCCGCGATGCGCGAGTCGATCAGTTCGAGCGCGGGCAGGACGTATTCGACGGCTCCGACGGCCTCGGCGACCGTGACACCCGGACCGACCAGCGGCCGGTTCAGCACGAACGCCACCTCCGGCTCGATGCGCGGCTGCAGGAAGCGCTCGGCCGGCACCGGGGCGTTCTCCGGGTAGAACATGTCGTCCAGCAGGTTGCCGAAGTCGGGTTGGTCCACGCCGAGTTGGCGTTGCATCGACGCACTGGTGAGCCCGACCTTGTGGCCGAGCAGGCGGCGACCACCGGCCAGCCAACTGTCGAGTTGGCGTCGCTGGATCAGGTAGGCGTCATCGATGGTGAGGACGCCGAACTTGTCCTGCAACGGCGGGATCGGCACACCCGACGCATAGGCGGCAAGCAGAGCCTCAGCGGCTTGCTCGGGTACGGGTTTGTCCACGATCTCGACGTTAGGTTCGGCCGACGGGGCGGCGGGGGCCGGTTCTGGTATGCGGAACGCCCCGGGGTCGCCCCTACGGGTGGTCGGGACGGACGGCCCGTTGCTCCCCGAACGCCCGTTGCTCCCCGAACGCGTAGCGGGCGGCGTACTCGGCGGGGTCCCACGCGCCGGACTCGACGGTCGGTGTGGTGATCGGCCGGGCCTGCACGATGGTCACTGGCTCGCCCGAGCGCCGGCCGCGGTCGATCACCCACTCCACGTCGACCTGGGCGCCGTAATGCCGCTCGATCCGGCAGACCGCCTCGGCGATCCGCTCGATCTCCTCCGCGTCGAGCACCCGGCGGTCCCGCAACTGCCGAGGCATCGGCATCTCGCGCACCTCGGCGGCCTCCGGATCGAACGCCGACAGCACCTGCTTGGTGGCCACGTCATACCGCAGTACACGGCCGTCGTCCTTGTCGACCTCCACATGATCGGGCGTCACATGCCCCTGG
>DASVLX010000191.1:0-7138 GCA_036384655.1 Pseudonocardiaceae bacterium | reverse complement strand
GAGCAGCCGCGCCGCCGCAGGTCCTCGCGCAGCGCGAGGACGTGGTCGGCCAGCTCCCGCCGGGTGGCCGGCGCCAGGCCCAGGCCCGCCACGGCGGAGTCGCCGGTGCCGATTCCACAGGCCACCCGGTTGCCGGACAGTTCGGCCAGCGTGGCGATGGCGCTGGCGGTCACCGCCGGATGCCGGGTGCGCGGGTTGGTGACCATGGTGATGACCTGGGCGTGCCGGGTCGCCCGCACGGCGAGGGTCATGGCGACGTAGACGTTGCGGTACGCGGGTGCCTGGGTGTCCGGCACGCCGACCGCGGTGAAGCCGACCATTTCGGATTTTTCCACCAGATCTGGGTAGCGCGAGATATCGCCGACTACCCAGGAGATGCCGAGTCGCATGTCCTGCCTCCCGGCTCATACTTTCGGGGGAGATGTGTGTTGACTCACTGTTAACCTGCGAGCTACTGTATCCCAAATACGGGATACAACAGATCTGATCCTCATCCTGGTGTCCAACGGCGGTCACACACGGAAGAAGGTCACGATGGCAGTCACGAGTAGACGCCTGGCCGTTGCCGCGATGGTGGCGGTCTTCGCAGGCGCCGTGGCATGCACGACCACCACCGGGTCCAGCGGAAACGCCAACGACACGGTGGGTGTCACCTCGAACAGCATCACCATCGGCACGTCCATGGGGCTCACCGGCGCGACGGCGGCGGAGGCCACCGCCGCCTTGCACGGCGCCCAGGCGTACTTCGACTACGTCAACGACCACGGCGGCGTGAATGGCCGCAAGATCAACCTCACCGCGTTGGACGACGGCTTCAGCCCGGCGCAGACCGTCACCAACGTCCGACGGCTCGTCCAGCAGGACAACGTCTTCTCGCTGTTCTACCTGTGGGGCCTGAACAACACGATCGCGGCGCTGCCGTTCGTCAAGCAGACCGGCGTCCCGCTGGTCGGCCCGCAGGCGCCCACCAGCGCGGTGACCGACCCGGTCATCCCGAACGTCTTCCTGATGGAGCCCACCTTCAACGACGAGGCCGCGATCTGCGCCAAGCAGCTGGCCGACTCCTCGTCCGTGCACAAGCTGGGCATTCTCTACGAGAACGACCCGATCGGCCAGGACGCGCTGAAGGGCGTGCAGGACGCACAGTCCCGGATCAGCAAGCCGGTCGCCGACAAGGTCGCGTTCACCACCGGCACGCCGAGTTTCACCGGGCAGATCGTCGACCTGCGCCAGCAGGGCGTCGACGGGCTGATCATCTTCGGCACCAACCCGGACATCGTGAACATCGCCAAGGGCATCGGCCTGGAGAACTGGCATCCGGAACTGTGCGGGTCCTCGAACGTTTTCGACCCGACCTTCCTGAACATCAGCGGCAAGGAACTGGAAGGTCTCACCGGATCACTCGGCCAGTACCTGCCGGAATCCAGTGAGCCCGGCGTCGTGACCTATCGCAACCAGTTGCACCAGTATTTCCCGAGCGAGAACGCGACCGTGTTCGGCGTCCAGGCGTACGGCGAGGCGGTGGTCCTGGTGCACGCGCTGCAGTCGTTGGGCAACAACCCAACACGCTCCGGCCTGATCAACGCGCTGAACTCGCTGAACAACTACAACAGCGACACGATCTTCCCGGTGTCCTTCACCAAGGACAATCACGACGGCGTGTCCAAGTACCGGATGGTCCAGATCGTCAACGGCCAGCCGCAGTTCACCTCCGACTTCCTCGACACCCAGCAGGTATTCGGCTCGTAACAACGCTCCGCCGGCGCGGCCGACTGGTCGCGCCGGCCGTCGGGGAAACGCTGTTCGATTCAAAACCGCTTTCGACATCGAATGGACGCGGGTATGCGAGCACTGGTCGGCTATCTGGTTTCCGGACTGGCCAACGGATCGGTGTACGGGCTGCTGGCGATGGCGGCGATCCTCATCTTCAAGGCCAGCAGGACGGCGAACTTCGCCATCGGTGAGACCGGCACGTTCTCGGCGTTCGCGCTGTACGCCGCCGTCCTGCTGGCCAGGCTGCCCTACTGGCTCGGTCTGGTGGTGGCGATGGTGGCCGGTGCGGTGGTGGCGCTGGGCACCGAGTCGATCATCACCCGGAACGTGCGCACCTCCCTGCTGGTGCTGGTCGGCACGCTGGGCATCAGCGACGTACTCACCGGGATCAACACGGTGCTGTGGTCCAAGGGGGAGCCCTACCAGGAGCCGCCGTTCCCGCAGTTGCCCCAGGTGAGCCTCGGCGGGGTGGGCATCTCCGGCGAGTACCTGAGCATCTTCGCCGCGGTGGTGGTCATCTGCCTGGTGCTGTACCTGCTGCTGGAACACACCGGTTTCGGCCTCAACGTGCGCGCCTCGGCCGAGAGCCCGGACCTGGCCCGGCTCGCCGGGATCAACGTCCGCCGCTGCGTGACCGTGATGTGGGCCGGCGCCGGGGCGCTCGCCGCGGTGGCCGCCGTGCTGGTCGCCCCGCTGTCCGCGCTCAACGTCAGCCTGATGACGCCACTGCTGTTCAACGGCTACGCCGCCGGCATCCTCGGTGGCCTGGACCGGCTGCCCGGCGGTCTGGTCGGCGGGCTGGCGCTCGGCGTGGCGGGCAGCCTGATCGGCGGCTACGTCTCCAACACCGCGCAGGACGCGATCCTGTTCGCGGTCCTCATCGTGCTGCTCAGCGTCCGCCCGAACGGGCTGCTGGGCCGTCGAGTCCTGCAGAAGGTGTAGCCGATGGTCCAGATGATGACGCGCAGCACCGGCCAGCGGTCGCTGGCCCGGCCCACCGTCCGGATTCGGTTCGCCGCGTTCTGGCCGATCGGAGTGGCGGTGCTGGCCGTGCTGGTCGCGCTGACCGGCGGCAGCTTCTGGGAGTACCTGGTCGGGCTGGTGCTGATCTACGCGATCGCCGCCATCGGGCTGACCATCATCACCGGGCTGGGCGGCCAGATCTCGCTGGCGCACGCCGCGCTGTTCGCCCTGGGTGCCTATGTCGCCGGCATCCTGGGCGCCCGCGGCCTGGCGCCGTTCCCGGTCACGATCATCGTCGGGGCGCTGGTCGGCGTGCTCGCGGCGGCAGTGATCGGCCTGGTCGTCGGGCGGATGACCGACCTGGCGTTCGCCATCGCGTCGTTCGGCGTCACGATCATCATCCAGCGCATCGCCACCACGTTCACCGGCCTGACCGGCGGTTACGACGGGCTGTACGTGCCACCGGCGACCTGGGGCGGACTGACGCTGACACAGACGTCGCTGTTCGGGTTCGTGGTGGTGGTGTTCGTGCTGGCCTGCGTGATCGGCCGGCGGCTGACCACCGGCACCTTCGGCCGCACGCTGCGCGCGCTGGCGTCGTCCAAGGTGGCCGCGACCAGCGTGGGCATGTCCGGGCAACGGCTGCGCACCACCTCCTTCATGATCGGTGGCAGCTACGCGGCGCTGGCCGGTGGGTGCTACGGCTCCTGGTCGGGCTACCTCAGTCCGGACCAGTTCGGCGTGTCGCTGGCCATCACGTTCCTGTCGGCGGTGGTGCTCGGCGGGATGCGTTCGGTGCTGGGCACGGTGATCGCCACCGCCGTCCTGGTGGGCGTGCCGCAGTCGTTCCAGGGCGCCGGCCAGTGGACGCTGGTGGCCAACGGCCTGCTGCTGGTCGTGGTCACCCTGGCGATCGGCTCCCGGCTGGCCCCGCGGCAATGGCGGGACGCGATCCGCGCGGCCTGGGCACGAACCCCGGCCGGCCGGGTCGGCGTGCGCGGTCTCGGTAAGAGACGCAGGCTCCCGCACGCCGACCCAGCCGAGTCCCCCGCGGTCACCGCGTTCCGGCCACCCGCGACGCTGGCCGTGACCGATCGGCCGGTGCTGACCGTGCGGGACCTGAGCATCTCCTTCGGCGGGGTCGCCGCGCTGCGGGCGATGAGCCTGGAGGCCCACGGCGGCGAGGTGCTCGGCGTCATCGGCCCGAACGGCGCGGGCAAGTCCACCCTGCTCAACTGCGTCACCGGCGTCTACCGGCCGGACAGCGGATCGGTGACGCTGTCCGGTGTGGACATCACCGGCCTGCCGGCGCATCGCATCGCGCGCGCCGGGGTGGCCCGCACCTTCCAGGTGCCGCAGGTGTTCGGTGGGCTGAGCGTCGTCGACCAGTTGACCGTCTCGCACCCGATCACCCAGCGGAGCTCGCTCACCGGACGAGTGCTCGGCACCCGCGCCGCCCGGCGTCGGGCCCAGGCGGTGGCCGACGAGAACCGGCAGGTGCTGGCCGGCCTGGGGTTGGCCGACTGGGCCGACGACGTGGTCACCAATGTGCCGCACGGCGGCCTTCAGCTTGTGCAACTGGCCCGGGCGTTGGTGCGCCGGCCCAAGGTGTTGCTGCTGGACGAGATCACCGCCGGGCTACCCAACGATGAGGCCAACCGGTTGGCCGAGTTGTTCGGCTACCTCGCCGCCGACCTCGGCCTCGCCGTGCTGCTGATCTCGCACGATGTGCCGCTGCTGATGCGCGCCTGCGACCGGGTGATCGTGATGGACGCCGGCGCCGAGATCGCCGACGGGCCACCCGCGGAGATTCGCGGCAACCAGCGGGTGCTGGCCGCCTACCTGGGTTCCCGGGAGGCCAGCCATGACTGACCAGAGCGCGGTCCAGGACACCGCGGTCCAGAACGCGGCGCCGCTGCTGGCCGTCACGGACCTGACCGCCGGCTACGGCGGGCCGGATGTCCTGCAGGGCATCAGCCTGGTGGTCGGTGCCGGCGAGGTGGTCGCCATGCTGGGTCCCAACGGCGCCGGCAAGACCACCCTGCTGCGCACCCTGACCGGCCTGCTGCGCAGTCGTTCCGGGTCGATCGTGCTGGCCGGCCGCGAGGTCGCGCACCTGACGCCGCACCGGCGGGCGCGGGCCGGCCTGGGGTTGGTGCCGGAGAGCAAGGGCGTCTTCCCCGCCCTGTCGGTGGCCGACAACCTGCGGGTCAACCTGCCGCGCCGGCGGTCCACCGAGCATGTGCTGGAGCTGTTCCCGATCCTGCGGGAGCGGCTGAGGCAGACCGCCGGCACGCTGTCCGGCGGCGAACAGCAGATGCTCGGCCTGGCCCGGGCGCTGCTGCGGGACCCGACCGTGCTGCTGTTGGACGAGCCGTCGCTGGGCCTGGCGCCGAGGATCGTCGACCTGCTGTTCGACACGCTCGGCACCATCGCCGCGGCCGGCACCACGATCCTGATCGCCGAGCAGAACGTCACCAAGGCTCTCGACTTGGCCGACCGGGTCTACCTGATCGACCGTGGCCGGGTGAGCTGGACCGGCTCGGCGCGCGATGCCGTGCTGGACACCCACATCGCCGACACCTACCTCGGCATCGCCGACGGTGACACCCCGTCCCGCGCGCCCGCCGCGAGCGGTTCCCGAGTCGTCCCCGGTCCACGGCCCACCGATCAATCCAATGAGGACTGATATGACGATCACCCAGGAAGCACTCCAGACAACACCGCCGGTCACCCAGTCACTGGCCGAGTTCATCGTGGGCACGGACGCCGCCGACACCACCGCGACCGCGAGGGGCACCGCCGCGCGGGCGTTCGCCGACACGCTGGGTTGTGCGCTGGCCGGCAGCCGCCATCCGGTCGGCATCCGGGTCGGGCGCACCGCCCGGCGGCTCGCGCCGACCGTGCCGGACGGCGCCTACCCGTTCGACGGTCTGGGCCGGCTGCCGGTGGGTGAGGCCGTGCTGATCAACGGCACGCTCGGGCACGCGATCGACTTCGACGACACCAATCACCCGATGTACGGGCATCCGAGCTGTCACCTGGTGCCGACCGCGGTCGCCATCGGCGAGTCGCGCGACCTGACCGGCCGCGATCTGGTCACCGCCTACCTGATCGGCCACGAGACCGAGGTGGCCCTGGCGCGTGCCCTCAACATGGCCCACTACCTGCAGGGTTTCCACGCCACCGGCACGCTGGGCACGTTCGGGGCCGCGGCCACCGCGGCCAGGCTGCTCGGTCTGGACGTCGATGCCACCCGTAACGCCCTGGGCGTGGCCGCGTCCGCGTCGGCCGGGTTGCGCGCCAACGTCGGCACCATGACCAAGCCGCTGCACGCCGGCATGGCCGCGATGCACGGGGTGCTGGCGGCGACACTGGCCGGGCAGGGCTGGCAGGCCGCGCCGGACGCGCTGGAACAACCACACCTCGGTTACGCGGCCTCGCATATGCATGGTGAGCAACCCCGGTACGCCGACGCGCTGGAATCGCTGGGCCGGTCGTGGGCCATCGACACGCCGATTGGCCAGCAGGTGAAGCCGTTCCCCGCGTGTGGCGCCACGCACCCGAGCATCGAGGCGGCCACCATCCTGCGCGACCGGCTGGGCGAGCGGGTGCGAGGTATCAGCGAGGTGTCCGTGGGCGTACCGCCGCTGCTGATCGAGATCCTGGTCTACGACGAACCCACCGACGGCAACCAGGCCAGATTCAGCCTGACGTACACGGTGGCCGCCGCACTGCTGCGGGGTTGGCTGGGGCCGGCCGACTTCACCCCGGAGCGGGTCCTCGACCCGGCCGTCCGAAGCCTCATGCGGCGCGTCCGCTACCAGACCGACCCGGCGGTCGCCGACAGCACCGAGTTCGCCGCGATCGTGCGGGTCCGGCTGGACGACGGCACCGAGCTGAGCGAACGGGTGGATCTCGCGCTCGGCAAGAACGGCCGGCCGATGAGCGAGGCCCAGCTACTGGACAAGTTCGTCGCCTGCGCCGGTAACGGTGTGCCCGACAGGGCGACGGACACCGTCGCGTTGTGGCGGACCTGGCGGGATGTGGACTCCGACATCCCGGCGCGGGACCTGGTCGCCGCGCTGCGGGCGTGGTGGGACCGCCGTCCCGACGCGCACCCCGCCGACCCCGACGCTGGTGACACCGACCCGAGGGAGGCCGCCGCCCGGTGACCGATGTGTTGGACGAGCTGACCGGGCAGGCGGCGGCGATCGAGTTCGCCACCCTGCCGACGGAGGTGACCACCCGGCTGACCCTGCTGCTGGCCGACGGACTGGGCTGTGCGCTGGCCGGCGTGACCGACCCGGCCGCACGCCGGGTGGCCGCGCTGGCCGACCGCTGGTTCGCCGCCGGCGACCACACCGGGGCCACCGCGCTGGGTTCAACCCACCCGGTCAGC
>DASVLX010000190.1:0-2464 GCA_036384655.1 Pseudonocardiaceae bacterium | reverse complement strand
GACCACCGATCCACTGATGTGGGCGTCGTCGATCCGGCGCATCGTGACCCGCCGATAGTCATCCACTTCGGACAGAGCCGCGCGGATCACGTCGGTCACCGGCAGCGGCTTGGACCATGGCCGCGGGCTCGTCTCGCCCACCAGCACCAGCAGGCTTTCCGCGTTGCGCCGCATGCGGGTGGCGAGGTGGTCGAGTTCGAACAGGTTCGCCAACCCGGAGGGATCGAGTTCGGCCCGCTCGAACTGGCTGATCAGTCCCAACTGCCGGCGCAGCAGGTTCTGGTTGCGGCGGCCGAGGTTGGACAGCGCGGCGGTGATGTTGCGGCGCACCAGCGCCTGCTCGCTGGCCAGCGCGAACGCGGTGTCCTGCAGGCGGTCCAGCGCTCCGGTCACCAGGTCGATCTCGTCGGGCACTCGCCGGGGCATGGCGATGGGCTTCGCCTTCGGCACGTCGTCCTCGCTGGTGGCGGTCTGCAGGGCGGCCACCGCCTCGGGCAGTCGCTTCGAGGCCACGTCGTTGGCCTCCCGGGTCAGCGCCGCGAGCGGCCCGAGGATCGACCGCAGGGTCATCACCAGCAGGACGATCAGCAGCCCGACCGCGACCGCGGCGATCACCAGTGTGCCGATCAGGTAGGTCAGGGCGTCCGCGCGGAGCGACTCGGCGCGCGCCGTGGTGTCGGCGCCGATCTGCAGCTGCACCGTACGCATGTCGTTGACGACCGTCGTCGTGGTGTTCCACCACGCGGTCGCGTCGACATGGCCGGCGATGGCCCCGCCGAAGCTGTTCACCGCGATCGCCTCGTCGGCGGACGCCTGGGCCGCGGCGGACGAGTGCAGCGCGGTCGTCAGCGCGCTCATCTGGCTCGGCGAGGCGTACAGGGCGTAGACGCCGACCGCGGCCTGTTTCGCGGCCAGGATCTGCAGCAGCGACTTGTACTCGTCGGCGGTGAAGTGGCCGCTGGAGAACACGCCGTTGAGCAGCCCGCGCTCCTGGCCCATGTACTCCTTGGCGTAACCGGCCGAGTACAGCGCCTCCAGTCCGTGCCGGACCGTGTCGTCCTGGGTCTGGTTGATGCCCAGTTGCAGGGAGTCCAGCGCGGTGATCGCGTCCGTGTAGAACTGGAACGTCGGGTCCGGCTGCGCGCTGCGGTCGTCGACCCCGATCCGCACGCTGGCCAGCGTCTGCAGGTGGCCGAGGGCGGTGCGCACCTCCGGCGCGCCGGCGTTCGCGTTGACCGGGTCGGCGATGGTCTGGTTCAGGGACTTCAGGGCCGTGTCGGTCTGCGTGCGCTGCGTCTTGAGCTGGGCCTGGTACTGGTTCCCGCCGGCGAGCAGACCGTTGGTCAACCCGCGCTCGCGCTGCAGCTGGTGGACCACGTCCTGCACGCTCAGCGTCACGGTGACGATTCGGGTGGTGTTACTGACCTCGTTGTACGAGTTGATCTGCTGGCCGACCAGGATGCCCACCAGCACCACGACCACCAGCAACGCCAGCGTGAGGATGCGGACAAGCTGCGCGCGGATGGATCGCGAACGGAAGAAGGCACCGCCATGCCGGTAAACTCGGGGTGATCCTTGTGCGTTCATCTGTGCTTTCTCGTCGCCGAAAGTAAGTTACGCCCGACCACATTTGCCTCTACCGGTCCACCGATCGAGTCTGGCGGCCCCACGGGGCCGACCCAGAGTAACCGCGATGGCGTAGATGATGTAGCCCGACCAACCGCCTTCATTGGCGAGCAATAGAAAATTTACCCAAGATCCACATTTGAAACCATGTCGTGACACGTTACCTGTTAATGAGTTTCCGGCGTGGATAAAGCGTCGTCCCGAGGTGTCCTGTCGGTCGGAAAAGGACTCGGGTTTCCTCGACGGAGCTGCGCCGGTGGGCTGCCGCGCGTACGGTCTGACAGCATGGCTGACCAGGACATTATCGGCAGTATCGATTCACTGATGGCCGAAGAGCGGGAACTGCGCACCCGATCGGTGGGTGCCGGATTGAGCCCGGAAGAGCAACGCCGAATGAACCATTTGGAGCAACAACTCGACCAATGCTGGGACCTGCTGCGCCAGCGGCGGGCCCGCCGCGAGGTGGGGGAGAACCCGGAAGGCAGCGCGGTGCGGCCGGCCAGCGAGGTGGAGTCCTACCGACAGTGAGTGATCGGTCACGCTGAGCCGGTCAATAATGTCGTGCTGGCAACCCCACCGCGTGGTGGCACGTCTCGATATCGGTACGGTCCCACGGGTGCCGTAGGACGGGTCCCCGGTTGGAACGGGCCCGGGCGGGATCGCGAGTCGGGAGGTTGGGCGGGTCATGGTGCAGCGGTGGCAGGGCGGCGACGCGGAGTACGAACCGCATCGGCCGCCGGTGAACCCTCGCCCGCATCCCGGCGGGATGCGGCCACCCGCGGGCCGGGTGCCTCAGCGTGGCTACATGCCCCCGCAGGCCGGCGCCCGGGTGCCGGTG
>DASVLX010000189.1:0-4069 GCA_036384655.1 Pseudonocardiaceae bacterium | reverse complement strand
CAGCAGCGAAATCGCCATCGCCTACCACGACCTCGACACGGCCACCATCGAACTCAGCAGCGTCCGCGACCAGTCGCTACCCGAAGTCCTGATCCGGCAACTACCCCAGGTCGGGCCGGCACACGTGCCGGCGATCAACCTCCGACTGGCCGAGCTGGCCGACAACCGCGACTCCGACGAGCTGTTCTGGCAACCCAGCATTTCCACCGGCGGCCCGGCCGGCACACTCCGCCAGCTCGCCGAGCGACCCCTCGTCGGCACCGGCGAACTCTATGTCGGCCTCCGTGACCACACCGGCCACCCGCGACGGACCACCGAACCCGTGTATTACCAGGACATTCACCAGGGACGGATGCACATCGTCAATCGCGCCGGATACGTCAGCATCGCCCCCGGCACACCCCAGATCATCGCGGACAAACTCCGCGAAGCCGAACGCGGCCTCGGAGACTCACCGATCACGAACGTGCGAGGTTGATCATGACGGATTTGACCCCGGAAGAAATCTACGAGAACTTCAAGAACGCCGAGGGCACGACCTCACAGCAGGAGGGGCATGCGAACATTGCCTCCCTGGCCGCCCGGCTTCCCCGTCATGCCCACGATGTGGTGCGGATGATGGATGATGTCGAGCGGGCGTGGACAGGTGCGGAGTCCCGTCAGGCTATGGCCAGTCTCGGACCGGTGGCCGCGGGCCTGCTGGACACGGCGGACGCGGCCAGCACCGCGCAAGCCCTGATCGGCGGCTGCATCGAAGCAGTCCACACGGCGGCATCCAAGGTGGTGCCGATGCCACCCAAACCACCGCTGAATGATCCGTCTGACTCACTCGCAAACGTGGAATACAACAAGGCCGCGCAGACGAACCTGGACGCCATGCGGGAATACGAAGCGACGGTCGACCGCTTTCTGTCGCGCCTGCCACCCGTGGACACCGGCGCACCCTAACGGAACCCCATACCTGCTGCCCCCGCAAGACTGACACGGGACTGGCTGTCATCCGGTCAGGTCGCGAAGCCGCCGCAGCAGATCGGCCTGGATCACGTCGAGCGAGCGCTGTTCGCCGTCACCGATCCATTCGCCGAACGCGATCCCGAACACGGTCCTGGCCAGCTCCGCCGCCAGAGCCGCCGTGGGATCGGTGAGGCCGCGAGCCAGCAGCGCGCCGTGGATGACCCTGGTGAGCTCGGCCATCTTGCGCAGCTCCCGCTCCTGAAGGGCTGGGTTCTGGTTGATCACGGCCTGCCGGGTCCGCGAATAGGGACGTCGGTCGTCGGGGAAGAAGGCCGCCACCGACCGCAGCGCCGAGCCGACCACCTCCAGCGGCGTGGCGTCCGGTGCCGCCGCCTCGACGCCCTTCAGGAATGCCTCGACCAGCAGGTGCGTGCCGTAGAACAGCACCTCACGCTTGTCGGCGAAGTGCCGGAAGAAGGTGCGCTCGGTCAGCCCGACGGACTGGGCGATCTCGGCCGCCGTCGTCTGCTCGAACCCCCGGGCGGCGAACAGTTCGAGCGCGGCCCGCTGCAGCCGCTCCCGTGCACCCGGTTCCCATCGCACCACGTCCACAGCTTAGTTATGACAGTGACTGACTTCGAGGCGTAGGCTGATGTCTGTCACTGACATTGTTCATAGGCACTGATGGTAGAGAGGGAGAACACCCCATGCGAGTCTTCGTTACCGGAGCATCGGGTTGGATCGGCTCCGCCGCCGTCGATGAGCTGCTCGCCGCGGGCCACGAGGTCACCGGGCTGGCGCGGTCGGACGCATCCGCCGCCGCGCTGACCGCGAAGGGCGTCCGCGTGCGGCGCGGCGACCTGGACGACCTCGATGGCATCCGCGAGGGAGCCTTGGCGGCCGAGGCGGTGCTGCACCTGGCGAACAAGCACGACTTTTCGAACCAGGCCGCGTCCAATGCCGCGGAGCGGGCCGCCGTACAGACGATCGGTGACGCGCTGGTCGGCACCGGCAAGCCGTTCCTGCTCGCCTCGGGCGTCGCCGCACTGGCCCAGGGCCGGCCCGCCACGGAGTCCGACCCGTCTCCGTTCATCGGACCCGACTCACCGCGCGGTGGTGCCGAGAACCTCGCGCTGGAGTTCGTCGAGCGCGGTGTCCACACCGTCATCCTGCGCTTCGCACCGACCGTGCACGGCAGGCGCGACCACGGGTTCATCTCGGTGATCGCCGCGGTGGCGCGGGACAAGGGCGTGTCCGGCTACCCGGGCGATGGCTCGAACCACTGGGCCGCCGCGCACCGCTCCGACGTCGCCCGGATGATCACGCTCGGCCTGGCGAAGGCCCCGGCGGGCGCCCGGCTGCACGGTGTCGCCGAGGAGGCGGTGTCCACCCGCGACATCGCCGAGGCGATCGGCCGGACCCTGGACCTGCCCGTCGCCTCGATCGCCACCGAGGACGTGCCGGCGCACTTCGGCTGGATCGGCGGGTTCTTCGGGATGGAGATGACCGCGACGAGCGCGGCCACCCGCGAGTTGCTGGGCTGGACGCCGACCGGCCCGAAGCTCATCGAGGACATCGACGCCGGCGCCTACTCGGCGTCCTGAGCGGCCCCAGCGCCTGTCCGACAGCCACTCCTATAGTAAAATGATAATCATTATCGTTTAGGAGGAGGCTTCGTGAAGGTCCGTGCTTCGATCAGGTCGCTGAAGAACCGGCCGGGCTCCCAGGTGGTCCGCCGGCGCGGCAAGGTCTACGTCATCAACAAGCTCAACCCGCGGTTCAAGGCCCGCCAGGGCTGACAGCCGAGGGGCGGGCGGGCCCGAGTCCCGCCCGCCCCTCGACCTGGTCGCGGGTTCTCGTTCCGCTGCTCGCCGGCGCGCTCCGGCATGCCGAGCGGGTCGCGCTCGCGATGGACGCCCGCGCGTTCGGCGCGCTGCCCTCGCGCACCGAACGCCGCGTGTCGCGGTTCGGCCGGCCCGAATGGCTGTTCATGGCCGCCGGCTGGCTGGCCACCGGAATCGGTGCCGCGTTCCTCGCACTGATCCGGTGAGCCTCGCCGTCAGCGGACCTTCAGGGACCTTCAGGACCCTTACGGCACCTTCGCGGACAGCATCTCCTCGAAGCGCCGCGCGAACAGATAGGCGTCGCCGGGCCAGCGGGCGGACAGGTAGTTACCGTCCCGCACCACGAACGCGGGGCCGTGATCGGTGGCGGTGCCCCGGCGTAGGTTGCGGGGGCCGCGCACGAACTGGCGCGGATCGTTGAGCGCGGCCGCCACCTCGTCCTGCACATACGCCGGATAGGTGCGGTAGTAGCGCCCCAGCCGCCAGCCGGTCAGGTAGTAGCCGCCGCGCTCCATGAATTTGGGTAGGCAGGTGGTCCGCCGGTCCGCGATCACGCTGCGGCCGGTGGCCGGGTCGATCGTCCGGGCCAGCACGAGCACGCCGTGGCAGATCGCGGCAACCGGCCGGTGCAGCGCCCAGAACTCGGCCACCTTGCCGTGCAGCGTGGCCGACGACAGGTACTGGCGCATCCCCGGCGCGTGGCCGCCGGGTAGCAGCAGGCCGTCGTAGTCGTCGGGCCGCAGATCCCCCCAGGCGAGCGGGGAGCGGAACGCGGGGTCCTCGGTGAGCTGCCGGTAGAACGATTTCGGCTCGTCATGCGCGCCGAGCTGGCCGAATATCACTCCTTCGAGCAGCCGGGGATCGGCCGCCGGAACACGATCACCACGTTCGGTGGCGAACACCGGCTCGTGCCCGGCGTCGGTCAGCAACCGCCAGGGCACGGCCACCTCGGTCACGTCGAAATCCCGGTCCGGGATCGGAATGAGTACCCGCACGTGACGCTCCGGAACATTGCTGGTGGACGGTGACCGTGGGATGACTGCCGTTCGGACGATAGCACCCTATTTGGCCTGTCGTCCGGTAATCGTGTTCGGAGCGTAGTCGGTATTTCCCTCGTCGAGGATGCGATCGAACGGGCCCGGCTGTACCGTGACGAATACGGTGTGGCTCCGATCACATGCCTGGGGGACGGGTGAGCAAGAAATTGGCCGTGATGTTCATTCACGGTGTCGAGATCAATGATCCACGTTTCGCGGACACGGCCACCGCGT
>DASVLX010000188.1:0-21860 GCA_036384655.1 Pseudonocardiaceae bacterium | reverse complement strand
CAGCAGCGAAATCGCCATCGCCTACCACGACCTCGACACGGCCACCATCGAACTCAGCAGCGTCCGCGACCAGTCGCTACCCGAAGTCCTGATCCGGCAACTACCCCAGGTCGGGCCGGCACACGTGCCGGCGATCAACCTGCCGCTGGCCGAGCTGGCCGACAACCGCGACTCCGACGAGCTGTTCTGGCAACCCAGCATTTCCACCGGCGGCCCGGCCGGCAAACTCCGCCAGCTGGCCGAGCGGCCACTCGTCGGCACCGGCGAACTCTATGTCGGCCTCCGTGACCACACGGGCCACCCGCGACGGACCACCGAACCCGTGTATTACCAGGACATTCACCAGGGACGGATGCACATCGTCAATCGCGCCGGATACGTCAGCATCGCCCCAGGCACACCCCAGGTCATCGCGGACAAACTCCGCGAAGCCGAACGCGGCCTGATGGGCTGACGGGCCTCGGTCAGCGTGCGGTGGCGTCGGGTGCCGATGGCATCGAGGGGCACCGACCTCAACTCCACAGGGTGACGTGGATCGACGGCTGGAACCGGCCCACGTTCACGCCGGATCCGCGCAGCATGGCCTGGGTGGCCCGGGGTGTCGCGGCGAACCGGACCAGTTCGGACGCCACCGCCGGCACACCTCCGCCGGCGAGGGTGTGAGTGCTCCAGGACCCGTCCATGTTCGGCGGTGTGTCGATCACGGACAGCCGCACCAGATCGCCATGTGCCAGGTCCGGGCCGACCGCGAAGGACGCGCACAGCGCCACGCCCTTGCCGCGCTTGGCCTCCTCCAGCGCGGCCGCGTGGCTCTGGAAGATCTGTTGGTGTTCCTCCGGGACCTTCAGCTGTTGCAGCACGGTGGGCATCGATCCGCCGCCGATGTCGGCCGCCGCCGACGGCCCGAGCAGCCAGATCTGGTCGCGCAGTTGCGCGGCGGTGGCGCGGCCGCCGGCCAGCGGATGGTCCCGTCCCGCGACGATGAGCAGCTTGTAGTTGAGGAACCGGTGGCTGCTGATCACCTCGGGGTCCAGCCCCGGGTCGGGTCCGACCGCGATGTCGACCGTGCGGGTCCGCAGCAGCGCCTCGAACTGCGCCGGCGGATGCACACTCAGTTCGACGGTGAGGTCGTTGGCGCGGTTCGCGAACAGTTCCAGCAGACCGGGTGCGGCAAGCTCGGCGAACAGGCTGGACCCGGCCACCCGCAGCAGCCGCCGGCCGTTGCCGGCCTGGCTGACCTCGACGATCGTCCGGTCCTGCAGGCCAAGCAGTTCCGCCGCGCGGCTGGCCAGCCGCAGGCCGCCGGGTGTGAACGCGAGTCCGGCACCGGTCCGGTTGAACAGATGGTCGCCCAGCTCCTTGCGGAGCTTGGCGATGTGCAGGGAGACGGCGGCCTCGGTGACGTCCAGCTCAGCGGCGGCGTCCTTGACCGAGCCGAGCCGCACCACGGCGGCGAACGCGCGCAACTGCGTGGGCGTCACGCCTGCCGCCCATATTCGGTCACCAAACAGACAGTCACCACACCGTTGTGCCGCACGGCGTTCACGATACCCGGCGGCACCGGCGGGAGGCATTGATCGCAATTTGGCGTGTCACCCACTCGCGCGCTAGCGTGAACCGGCGGTGATTTATCACCGTCCGTTCGGTCAGTAAGGAGGCGTCCTCATGGTCTCGGTGACGCCGGCGAAACGCGGCAGGCCCGGTTATGACCTGGAGTCGCTGCTGACGATCTCGGCGAAACTGTTCAACGAGCGCGGCTATGACGGGACCAGCATGGAGGATCTGTCCCGCAAGCTCGGCATCACCAAGTCGGCCATCTACCACCATGTGTCCAGCAAGGAGGAACTGCTGAAGCTGGCGGTGGACCGCGCGCTGGACGGGCTGTTCGGTGAGGCGGACAAGCTCGCCGACATCGACGGGCCGGCGGTGACCCGGCTGGAGCACCTGGTGCGCGGCAGCGTGCTGGTGCTGGCCGACCAACTGCCGTTCGTCACGCTGCTGCTGCGGGTACGCGGCAACACCAAGGTCGAGCGGGCCGCGCTGGCCCGCCGCCGCGAGTTCGACCGGATCGTCGCCGATCTGGTGGCCGAGGCGGTGCATGACGGCGACCTGCGCGCGGATGTCGACCCGGCGATCACCGCCCGGCTGCTGTTCGGCCTGGTCAACTCGCTGATCGAGTGGTACCGCCCGCACGGCGGCGTGACCGGCCGGCAGCTCGCCGACACCGTCGTCGCGGTCGCCTTCGACGGCCTGCGGGTGCGCTAGCGGCGGCGCCGAGCGCGGCTAGGAAATCGCGGTCTACAGATCACCCAGGGCGGCGGTGGGGGATTCGACGCAGTCGGCGACGAACCGGAGGAATCCGCCGGCGACTCCCCCGTCGCAGACTCGGTGGTCGAACACCAGGGTCAGCTCGCACACCTTGCGCACGGCCAGTTCACCGTTCACCGCCCAGGGGCGGTCCACGATCCGGCCCATGCCGAGCATCGCCACCTCGGGGTGGTTGATGATCGCGGTGCCGCCGTCCACGCCGAACGTGCCGTAGTTGTTGACGGTGAAGGTGCCGCCGGCCAGGTCCGCCGGTGGCAGCGAGCCGTCGCGGGCGGCCGAGACCCGGCCGGCGACGGCGGCGGCCAACTCCCGGGCGCTCAGTTTCTCGGCGTCCCGGACCACCGGCACCACCAGGCCGTTGTCGGTCTGCGCGGCGAAGCCGAGATGGATCGCACTCAGCAGGATGAGATCGTCGCCGGCCAGCCGCGCGTTCAGTTCGGGGAACCGGCGCAGCCCGGCGATCGTGAACCGGGCGAGCAGCGACAGCACGCTGACCGGATGGGCGGGATCCCGCTCGTTGAGGGCGGCCCGGGTAGCGAGCAACTCGGTGGCGTCCACGTCGACCCAGATCGTCACCTCGGGGATCTCCCGACGCGACCGGCTGACCAGGTCCGCGGTGGCGCGGCGCACGCCGGACAGCCGGACCCGGCGATCGCCGTCCGGCGACTTCTCCTCGCGGGGCCGCTGCTCGCGGGGTTTGACCAGTGCGGCCAGCGCCGCATCGAGATCGGCACGGCGGATGATGCCCTGCGGGCCGGTGCCGGTCACGATGTTGAGGTCGATGCCGTGGTCCCGGGCCACCTTGCGGACCAGCGGTGAGATCACCGCGGTAACCCGACCCGGCCGGGCGCCATTGTCCGGCCGGGTGGTCGTGGGGGCGGGGGTGGTGGTCGGGTCGGCGTGCTGCCGGCCGTTGCGCCGGCCCCGGCGGCGCCCGTTGGGCGAGCTGGTCTGGGTGCCGTAACCGATCAACACCGGGCCGCTGCCGCCCGGCTCACCGACAGACTCGCCCACAGACTCACCGACAGGCGCACCCACACTGAGCAGCGGCGCGCCCACCGGCAGCCGCTGGCCGACCTCGCCATGCCGGGCGGTGACCACACCGCCGAACGGCACCGGAACCTCGACCCTGGCCTTGGCGGTCTCCACCTCGACGACCGGCTGGTCCACCGTGATCGTGTCGCCCTCGGCGACCAGCCAGCCCACGATCTCGGCCTCGGTCAGGCCCTCGCCCAGATCGGGCAGCAGGAAGTCAGGCACCGACACCGCCTCCGGCGAGAACCACCTGATCGTCCCACTGCAACCGGTCGATCGCGTCGAGAATGCGGTCGGTGCTGGGCAGGTAGTGGGCCTCGAACTTCGGTGCGGGATAGGGCGTGTCGAAGCCGGTCACCCGCAGCACCGGTGCCTGCAGGTAGTGGAAGCACTGCTCGCTGACCCGCGCGGCGACCTCGGCGCCGTAGCCGCAGAATCCGGCGGCCTCATGCACCACGACCGCCCGGCCGGTGCGCCGCACCGAATCGGTGACGGTCTCATCATCGAACGGCGCCAGCGTGCGCAGGTCCACGACCTCCACGTCCCAGCCCTCGGCCCTGGCGGCCTCGGCGGCGTCCAGGGCGGTGGCGACCATCGGCCCGTAGGCGATCAGCGACACGTCCTTACCCGGCCGCCGGACGATGGACCGGTCCAGCGAGGCGCCGGTCCGCGTGAACGAAACGTCCTCTGTGGACCAGTAGCGGCACTTGGGTTCCAGGAACACCACCGGATCCGGGCTGTCGATGGCGTCCCGCAGCAGGTCGTAGGCGTCCTGCGGGGTACCGGGCGTGACCACCCGCAGGCCGGGTGTGTGGGTGTAGTAGGCCTCGCTGGAATCGCAGTGGTGCTCGACACCGCCGATGCCGCCGCCGTAGGGAATCCGGATCACCATCGGCACGCCGAGCGCGCCCCTGGTGCGGTTGCGCAGCTTCGCCACATGCGAGGTGATCTGCTCGAACGCGGGATACGCGAAGGCGTCGAACTGCATCTCGACCACCGGCCGGAAGCCGCCCATGGCCAGGCCGATGGCGTAGCCGACGATGCTCGACTCGGCCAGCGGCGTGTCGAAGCACCGGTCGGTGCCGAAGTCCCGGGCGAGTCCGTCGGTCACCCGGAACACCCCACCGAGCGTGCCGACGTCCTCCCCACACACCAGAACCCGGTCGTCCTCCTTGAGCGCGTCCCGCAGCGCCGCGTTGAGCGCCTGCGTCATCGTGATCGGACTGGGACTGGTGTTCGTCATCTCGCCGCCTCCCGCTCGTCGAGTTCGGCGCTCAGGGCCGCCCGCTGCGCCATGAGCTGGCGAGTCGGCCGGGCGTAGACGTGCTGGAACATCTCGATCGGCTCCACCGTGGGCTCGGTGCTCATCCGCTCCCGCAGCCCGGTCGCGAACTCCTCGGCGGCCGCCCGGTCGGCGGCGATGTCGGCGTCGCTGAGCGCTCCGGTGCCGGACAGGTACCGCTCCAGGCGCTCGACCGGATCGGCGGCCCGCCACCGGTCCACCTCGGCCTGGTCGCGGTACCGGGTCGCGTCGTCGGCACTGGTGTGCGCCTCCATCCGGTAGGTCCGGGCCTCCACCAGGAACGGCCCGGCGCCGGACCGGGCGCGCGCGACGGCGTGGTCGAGCACGGCGAGCACCGCCACGAGGTCGTTGCCGTCGACCCGTTCGGACGGAATGCCGTAGCCGACGCCCTTGTGGGCCAGCGACGGCGCGGCGCTCTGCTTGGCCAGCGGCACGGAGATCGCGTACCCGTTGTTCTGCACCAGGAACACGACGGGCGCGCGGAACACCGCGGCGAAGTTCAGGCCCTCGTGGAAGTCGCCCTCGCTGGTGCCGCCGTCCCCGATGAACGCCATGACCACCCGGTTGCCTCCGGTGCGCCGCAGCGCGTCGGCCATGCCCACGGCCTGCGGGATCTGGGTGGCCAGCGGCGCGCACTGCGGCGCGGTGTGAGTGGCGCGCGGGTCGTAACCGCAGTGCCAGGTGCCCCGCAGCATCACCAGCACCTCGGCGGGATCGAGGCCGCGCGCGACGAGCGCCATCCCGTCCCGGTAGGTCGGGAACAGCCAGTCGTCCTCGCCCAGCGCCAGCGCCGCGGCGATCTGGCAGGCCTCCTGACCGAGCGCCGAGGGGAACACGGCCAGCTTGCCCTGCTTGGTCAGCGCGTTGACCTGGACGTCGTACCGGCGACCCAGCACCATTCGCCGGTACGCCTCGCGCAGCCGATCGACCGACGGACGGGGGTAACGAGATTCGGCCGGGCTGTCCGCACCGTCCTCGGTGACGAACCGGACCGGTTCGTCGGCGGGTAGCAGATCCTCGGGCGCCCGGGGCGCGGCAGTCGTGTCCACGTCCGCCTCCTGTCCGCCGTGGTTGCCAAAATCGTGCGCCCGGCCGACCGTGTGTTCAAGCAGTCGCGACAATCGGCGACAGATGGCTCGGCGAAGCTTCCGGAGGCGGCAATATGACCAATCCGGCCGGTGGATCGACCGGTTATCCTGGACGATCGGCGCCGTCACTGGACGCGATCGATCTGGCGATGCTGCGGGAGCTGTCGGCCGACGCGCGGATGTCCGTGCGCTCGCTCGCCGAGCGGCTGAACATCTCCCGGGCGAACGCCTACACCCGATTGCAGCGGCTGTCCGCCGACGGCGTGATCACCGGGTTCGCCGCGACCATCGACCCGCAGCGGGCCGGGCTGGGCACCAGCGCCTATGTGATGCTCACCGTCGACCAGACGCGATGGCGCGCCATGGCCGGTGACCTGCGAGAGATCCCGTACGTCGAGCACATCGCCCTGGTTGGCGGCGATTTCGACGTGCTGCTGCTGGTCCGCACGCCGGACAACGCCACCCTGCGTGAGGTCGTGCTCAACCGCATCCAGGCGATCGAGGGCGTCCGGTCCAGCCGTACCTGGTTGGTCTTCGACGAACTGCCCGGGTCCGGTGTGCGGTGGATCCAGCCGCATCCCGCCGGCGCCGATATCCGCCGATCGGGTGATTGATCGGCGATCTGGACCAGCCCGTGATCCCTCGTCATACTCTGATCAAAATGGTGACGAGGGGGTAACGAAATGGATATGGGTGGACACCAACAGCGACGATTGGACCAGCATGTGGGGGCCGTCGCGCTGGGTCCGCTCGATGCCTGGATGACCTGCCTGCATCCGCGCCAGCAGGCCATCGTGACGAGGAACTACGCCGGCCCGGCCCGCATCAGCGGTCCGGCGGGGACCGGCAAGACCGTCGTCGCCCTGCACCGGCTGCGGTATCTGGCCCGCAACAGCGACGGGCCGTTGTTGTTCACGACCTTCGTTCAGAACCTGCCCCAGGTGCGCCAGACGTCCTTCCGGCGGTTCGCGCCCGAGGTGGCCGATCGCGTCCAGTTCACGCATCTGCAGGCGTGGGCGCGGGGCTTTCTCGCCGACCGCGGCCGGGTGGTGAACGTGGACCGCGCCCAGGTGAACATCGCCTTCAACCGCGCCTGGTCGGCGAACAAGGTGCTGGGCAGGCTCGCGCCGCAACCGCAGTACTGGCAGGACGAGATCGACCGCGTCATCAAGGGGCGCGGCATCACCACGCTGGACGAGTACCTCCGGGTCACCCGGCCGGGCCGGACCCGGCGGTTGAGCCCCGCGCAGAAGGCGCAGGTGTGGCGGTTTTACCGGGCCTACCAACGCAATCTGGCCGAGCGGCGGCTGTATGACAACAACGACGTGGTCGCGCTCGCGCTGAAGGAGCTGGGGACCCGTCCGTTGGAGCGGCCCTACGCGGCCGTGGTCGTCGACGAGGTGCAGGACATCACCCTCACCGGACTGCGACTCCTGCGGCAACTTGCCGGCGACGGGCCGAACCGGTTGCTGCTGGTCGGCGACGGGCAGCAGCAGGTCTATCCGGGCGGCTGGCGGCTGTCCGAGGCCGGTATCCCGATCAAGGGGCGCGGCGAGGTGCTGCGGATCAACTACCGCAACCGCGCCAACATCCTCGCCTTCGCCCAGCGTTTCGACGCCAAGAACGAGGTCGACGATCTCGACGACGATCCCGGCGGCGCTCCCGCCGTGACGCTGCGGGACGTCGAATGCGCCAACCCCGGCGGTGAGGTCCACCGTTGGCGCGGGCCGGTCGCCGACCTGCCCAATGCCCTGGTGGACGCGGTCAGGGCACTGCCGGTGCCGCTGGCCCAGACGGCGTTGATCACCTCGGGCCGCCGCGATGTCAACCGCTGCGCGACCATCCTCCGGCAGGCCGGCATCCCGGTCTCGCGACTGGGCGAGTTCACCGGCCAACCGGGCGACGCCGTGAAAGAAAACACGGTGAAAGACGAGACACTGCGGATCGGCACCGTGCACAACGTCAAGGGCCAGGACTTCCGGGCCGTCCTGGCTGTCGTGTTTCCACACGACAAGAACGCGAACAGCCCGGTCGAACGCGAGAACCGCGAACTGCGCGCCCGCCAGCACCTCGTCTCCGCCACCCGCCCCCGCGACTACCTGTGGTGGGCCGAGGTCGAACAACCCCGTCGCGAGGCCTAACAGCACAGTTAGTCGGTACCGATTAGTGGCCCGACTCACGTCAAGGACGAAAAACATTCGGCTGTCCGTGACGAGTTGTGTTCGCTGAGTATCACGGGCGGTGCCCGTGGCGGGATTTCGGGGTTCTTCTACACTCGCGGGGATCTTATAGCCTTGGCCGGAGGAAGTCCGTGAGCGAATGGCCTGGTGACGCCAATCGGCCGACGGTCCGGTTGCCGATCCCACAGGGCCCGCAGGGCGCGGCCCGGCCGGCCGGTCCCCGATCTGGTCGGCGTGACCACACGGTGGTGTGGAGACGTGTCCGTCGCACGCTGTACGTGCTGATCGCGTTGGCGTTCCTGGCGCCCGTCGCGGCGTTTATCGTCGCGTACTACAACGTGAGTGTGCCGGATCCGGGGTCGTTGGCGGCGACACTCAACCAGCCGGTGACGATCCTCTACGCCGACGGCTCCACCCTCTACACCGAGGCCGGTTCGAGCACCGACCACCAGCTGGCGACCTGGGACCAGATCCCGCAGTCGATGAAGAACGCCCAGATGGCCGCCGAGGACGACACGTTCATGACGAACTCGGGTTTCGACCTGAAGGCGATCGTCCGAACTGTCTGGAACCGGCTGACCGGCGGCACCGGTGGTGGTTCCACGATCGGCCAGGAATACATCAAGACGGCCACTGGAAATAATCAGCCGACGCTGTCCCGCAAGTTCGTGGAAATGGTCGAGTCCTACAAACTCACCGAGACCTATTCCAAAGAGGATATTCTCACCGCCTACCTGAACACGGTGTACTACGGGCGGGGCGCGTACGGCGTCAAGGCGGCGGCCAAGGCGTACTACAACGAGGACGTCAGCAAGCTGACCAACGAGCAGGCTTCGCTGCTTGCCGGCCTGGTGCAGTTGCCGTCCTACGCGGACAACACGAACTACCAGCACCAGCGCTACAACTACGTCATGGGCCGGATGCTGACCAATCACTGGATCAGCCAGACCGAATATGACCACGCGGTCTTTCCCGCGCCGCTGTCCGAGTCCGTCACCGAGGCCGGCTCGGCCGTGTCCGCGACCCGGATGTACATCGTGCACGCCGTGCTCGACGAGCTGAGCGCCAAGGGACTGTCGCAGGAATCGTTGTCCCACAGTGGCGCCAAGATCTACACGTCGATCAGTCCGACCGCGCAGACCAACGCCGAGAAGTCCGTCGCCAAGATCATGGCGGCCGACACGCAGTATCCGGACGAGGCGGCCGCGCTGGTCGCGATCGACCCGACCACCGGCGGCATCCTCGCCTACTACGGCGGCGACGGATCAACGTCCTATGACCTGGCACAGACGCCGGAACAGCCGGGATCGTCGTTCAAGCCGTACGTGTTCGCCGCGGCGCTGCAGACCAATCCGCAGACCATCGGGCTGAACACGATCTACGACGGCAGCGACAACCAGGTCATCGCCGGCCAGACGGTGCACAACTCGGACGGTGAGGGCGCCCCACAGATCACCGTCAAGGACGCCATGACCCAGTCGGTCAACACCGTCTTCTACCAGATGGCCTATCAGGTCGGGGTCGAGAACGTCCGGCAGGCCGCCTGGGACGCCGGCATTCCCAAGAAGATCACACCCGCGCTCGGCAAGCCGTTCGACTCGCTTCAGCAGGTTGACGCCAACGGCAAGGGAACCGGCGTGACCGAACTGGGGATCTCGATCGGTCAGTACCAGGTCCGGCCGATCGACCAGGCCCAGGGCTACGCCACCTTCGCCAACAACGGCATGTACATCCCGGCGCATTTCGTGACCAGGGTGACCAACGACGGCGGCACCCAGATGTATCAGGCGAGCACGGTCGGCACCCCCGCGTTCAGCTCGGATCTCAACACGAACGCGTCGATCGCCCACACGGTTGCCGAATCGATGACCGATGTGGCCACCTCGTCCGGCGACGGGCTGGCCGACAACCGCCCCAACGCCGCCAAGACCGGGACCGCCCAGTACCAGGACTCCGGCCACAACTCCGAGGCGTGGATGGTCGGCTTCACCCCGCAGATCGTCACCGCGGTGTGGTTCGGTAACAAGAAACAACCCGCGCCGATCTACGGGAACTATCACAACGGCATCGGATCGAACAAGGGATACAACGTCTACGGCCGCGAGGAACCCGGCTATATCTGGCAGGCGTTCATGAACGCCTATCTGACCGGGAAGCCCGTGCAGCAGTTCCCCAACATCGCCACCATCGGCCCGACCACGACTCCCACTCCGACGCCCACCACGCCGAGCACTCCCACGGCGGTGACGCCGAGCCAGCCGTCCGAGGGTTTCCCGTTCCCGATTCCCACCGGGCGCCGGCACACCACGACGCCGCATGAGCCGACCGCTCCCACCACGACCTGCCACGGCGGCAGATGCCGCACCACCGGCGTCGGCGGCAACCCCGCCGGCTAGCCGGTCACGCTCGGCAGGCGCCGTTGAGCTGATCGACTGAACTTCGCGGTCCAGCCGTCGGGAGGGGTCGCCAGCCGTCTCCGCGATCAATACCGTGATCACCGTCGGAAGCGGCGTTAGTCACGGAGGCGGGATGAAACGCAACGCCCTGGTATCCCGGGTGTACCTGGGTCTCGGCACCCGATCCTGGTTTCTGGCGCTCACCCGCATCCCCACCGTCGCCCTCGACAAGCTGCTGCTGCGCCGTTCCGAGGGCCGAGTCGCGATCGGCGATCTGCTGGGCGCGTCCTCGCTGCTGCTGACGACCACCGGCCGCCGTTCGGGCCAACCCAGCAACACACCGCTGTTCTACTTCCCCCATGACAGCGGCTATGTCGTGGTCGCCTCGAACTTCGGCCGCCCGAACCACCCGGGCTGGTCGTTCAACCTGCTGGCCGACCCGCGGGCCACGGTGGCCGTGGATGGCCGGACGGTGCCGGTCCAGGCCCGGTTGTTGGAGGGCGACGAGCGCTCGGACGCCTGGGCACGGGTGATCAGGTTCTGGCCTGGTTACGACGCGTACCGCGCTCGCGCCGGCCGCGAGCTGCGGATCTTCGTACTGGAACCCACCGGCGCGGAGCCCGCCAGCGAATCCTGAGCGATCGTGCAACAGGCTCGACGTCTTCGCACTCAGCGGCATCTTTGACAAGGCCATGCTGCTTGATCGCGCAGCGCAGTTCGATGCAGGCTTCGACCGAACGATCTTCGGAGAGATGCTCGACAACCTTTCGCGCTATCCGGACGCCGAGTTGGCCCTTGGTGGCGTCGACGTCGACGCGCTACGTACCTTCTTCGCCGAGTGGATCCGAGAACTTCGCACCGCTTAGGCTGTTTGGTCCGCCAGGGACACTGGTTTGCCGGTGCGCGCGGAGGCGTAGATGGCCCGCACCACGGCGAGGGTCCTGATCCCGTCGGCGACGGTCACCAGCGGCGGCCGGCCCAACTCCACGGCGTCCAGGAAGTCCCGGTACTGGTCGGTGTGTGCCTGGGACAGCACGCTCGGGTCGGAACCGGCGGTCGCCACCGAGCCCAAGTCCGGCAGGGCCTCGGCGCCGCCGTCCGCGGTCCGCAGGTAGACGAGCCGGTCGCCGTCGATCACGGCCGACCCCCGGTCGCCGTGCACCTGCAGCCGGGCGGTCAGACCCGGATGCGCGGCGGTCGTGCCGTGCAGCACCGCGAGCGCGCCGTTGGCGAACAGCAGAGTGGCCACGGCGGTGTCCTCCACCTCGATCCGATCGTGCGCCAGGCACGCGGTGCGGGCGAACACCTCGACCGGTTCGCCCAGCATCCAGACGAGCAGGTCGATGGTATGAATGCCCTGGTTCATCAGGGCGCCGCCGCCATCGAGTTCCCAGGTGCCGCGCCAGTCGCCGGAGTCGTAGTAGTCCTGCGACCGCCACCAGGCGATGCTGGCCACCCCGGAGGTCAGCCGGCCGAGGCGTCCCTCGGTCACCGCGCGACGAACCACCTGGCTGGACGCGTCGAAGCGGTGCTGGCTGATCACGGTCGCCGTGCGTGAACCGCGGGCCTGAGCGTCGGCCACCCGGCGGGCCGCCTTCACGGTGACGTCGATCGGCTTCTCGATGATGACATGCTTCCCGGCGTCCAGGGCGGCGATCGCCAGATCGGCGTGTCGACCGCTGGGCGTGCAGATCGCCACCGCGTCGATGTCCTCGCGGGCGAACGCCTCCGACGCCGACACGCCGTGTTCGACGGCGTCATCCGGGCCAGTGCCGGTGTTGCCGGCACCGCTCTGTGCCACCGCCAGGTTCCGTGCCCGCTCCGGAATCTCGTCCACGACCAGCCGCAGGCAGGCACGCGGCGCGAGTTCGTGGATGGCGTGCGCGTGGGTGCGACCGATCACGCCGGCCCCGATGATCGCGAACCGCAGGCCGCTCATCGGTACTCGATGTTCTCGTTGTCCAGCATCGTCGCGAAGGCGCCGTGTGCGGTGCCGAACAGCTTCGGGCCGCTGAATCCGCCGAAGTCCTCGCCCAGCGCCAGATGCGGTTCCAGGGACAGGAATCCGTCGAAGCCGTCCGCGCGCAACGCCCGGATGGTCGGCACCAACTCACCGTCCCCGGCACCGGCCGGCACCACCGCGCCGGTGGCCATCATGGCGTCCTTGATGTGCAGGTACTCCACATAGGACCGCAGCTGCTGGTAACCACGGGTGAAGGGGCGGACGCCGCACTGCACGAAGTTCGCCGGGTCCCAGACCAACCGCAGCATCGGCGAGCCGATCGACTCGACGATGTCCTTGCAGCGTTCCGGGATGTCACCGTAGATGCGTTTCTCGTTCTCGTGCACCAGGATCACGTCATGCCCGGCGGCCCGCCGCACCAGCTCCGAAATGCGCCGCAGCACCTCATCGCGGTGGATGCCGGGATCGTCGTCCTCGGGCATCCAGAACGAGAAGATCCGGATGTAGGGGGCGCCGAGCACGTCCGCGACCCGCAGAGCACGGTCGAACCGGCCGAGGTGGTCGTCGAAGTCGTCGTGGATGCCGATCTTGCCGATGGGCGAGCCCACCGACGAGATCCGCAGGCCGTTACCGGCGAGGATCTTCGCCGCCCGGTCGAGTTCCTCATCGTCGAGATCGAGCACGTTGGTGCCCCAGGCGCTGCGGAACTCCAGGAAGTTCACGCCCAGGTCACACAGCACCCGGCTCTGCTCCGCGGGATCCGGTGAGATCTCGTCGGCAAAGCCCGACAATGTCCACATTGGTCGTCACACCTCGTTCGCTGATTCGATCAGATCCGCCATCAGCCGATGGCCGGCCTCGCCCACCAGTCCCAGGTGGTAGAGATGCAGTTCGTTCATGCCGGCGACGAGGTACCGCCGGATGGTGGGCGCGACGGGCTTGTCCGGCCGCTCCCAGGTGTGGTCGGCGAGCAGGTAGGCGCCGATGGCCGTGGAGTCCGGTGCGTGCGAGCGCAGCGCGGCGAGGCTGGCGGCGCCGCTGTCCACGTCGTCCCAGCACCGGGCCACCAGCGTGTTGACCGGCGCGCCGATGCCGCCGGCGATGGTGGCGAACGATCCGGCCGCCCACGGATCGGCGCTGGCATGTACGGCGACCGGCAGGCCGGGCGCCTCCTCCACCAGCCGGCGCCGCAACTGCCGGGCGATGTCGGCCCTGATCACGGCGACGGCGTCGAACATCGGGTCAGTGTCGATGTCGGTGCCGGTTTCAATGTCGGTGGCGGTGTCGGTGTCAATGTCGGTGTCGGTGTCGGTGTCGGTGTCGGGGAGAGCGTTCGGTGAGACGGCGGCTCGCACCCGCTCGGCCAGCTTCACCGGGTCGAGGCCGGCGGTCCGGTACCGTCGTTGGCAGCCGGAGCAGTGGCAGATCGACAGCAGTTGGCGTTGCAGCGTCGTCCAACCGGCCAGGCCGGTCTTGTCGTGGTGTCCATCGTGGACGATGCCGAACTGGCCACAGGCCTCCAGTACCAGGCCGTCGGGTTCGCCGAGCGGGACGATCTCGGCGACGAGGGTGGCGCAGTAGTCGGCGACCTCCTCGTTGGCCGGGCAGAGCGCGTGCCGGTGCGGTGTGCCGAAGGCGTCCCGCATCACCAGGTCCTGGTTGTCCCGGCCGAGCGCGCTGTTGTGGGTGAGCACCACCCAGGCGAGCACGTCGGTGCCGGTCGCGCGCAGCGCGTCGCGCGCCGCGCCGAACGAGTCCTCGCCGACCCAGCCCGGCGTGGCCGGCACCAGCCGGCGACCACGCCATTTCGCCGGCCGGACCGGCACATAGCAGGCGGCGTGCTCGGCGTCGACCACCCGGTGCCGGGGGTGCCATGGCGTGCCGACCCGCACCGCGTGGTAGTTCGCGGCGACGGCGACCGCGTCCAGCCGCAGCGCCCGCACTCGGTCCACGGCCGCCGGATCGCCGACGAAATCCCAGGGATAGGCATAGCCGATCGCGCGCACGCCCGTCACCACCGAGGGATGGTCGGCCGGTAGCTGGGATCGATGCGGCGCATGTAGCCGGTGTCGTCCCGGTCTCGCAGCCCGCACCTCTCGTACTGCTCGTGCAGCAGGGCCAGTGCGTCCCGGTCCAGTTCCACGCCGAGCCCGGGCGCGGTCGGCACCGGCACCGATCCGTCGACAAAGGACAGTGCGCCGGGCCCGATGACGTCCTCGGTCTTCCACGGCCAGTGCGTGTCACAGGCATAGGTGAGGTTGGGTGTGGCGGCGGCGAGATGCGTCATGGCGGCCAGGCTGATGCCCAGATGCGAGTTGGAGTGCATGGACAGCCCGAGACCGAACGTGTCGCAGATGCCGGCCAGCAGGCTCGACCTGCGCAACCCGCCCCAGTAGTGGTGGTCGGACAGCACCACGCCGACCGCGCCCTGGGCCAGCGCCGGCGGCAGGTCGTCGAACCCGACCACGCACATGTTGGTGGCCAACGGCATCGGCGCCCGCGCCGCGACCGTGGCCATCCCGTCGATGCCGGGGGTCGGGTCCTCCAGGTACTCCAGCACGCCGTCGAGCTTGTGGGCCACCCGCACCGAGGTGTCCACGGTCCAGGCCGCGTTCGGGTCCAGCCGCAGCGGATGCTCCGGGAAGGCCTCGCGCAGCGCGCGCACCGCGGCGATGTCCGCGTCCGGCGGGAACACCCCGCCCTTGAGCTTGATCGCGGAGAACCCGTACTCACCGATCATGTGCTTGGCCTGCGCCACGATCCCGTCGGCGTCCAGCGCGGGACCCCACTCGTCCGGGGCCTGGCCGGGGTGCGAGTCCCATTTGTAGAAGAGGTATGCGGAGTACGGCACCCGGTCCCGGACGGCGCCGCCGAGCAGGTCGGACACCGGGAGTCCGGCCGCCTTGCCCTGGATGTCCAGCAGCGCCACCTCGAACGGCGCGAAGGTCCGGTCCACCGTGCCGGCGCCGGTGATCCGGCCGGTCAGGCCGTGAGCGTCCGAACCGGACGCTCCGGCGAGCGTCGCGGCGACGCGCTGCCGCAGCTCCCCGAGCCGGTAGACGTCGGTGCCGGCGAGACCGGCGGCGACCGCGCGGATCCGGTCCAGGTGGCCGGAGTCCGCGAACGTCTCGCCCAGTCCCGTCAGGCCGGCATCGGTGTTGACCTCGATGATGGTCCGCAGCGCGAACGGTTCGTGCACACCGACGGCGTTGAGCAGCGGCGGATCCGCGAAGGCGACGGGCGTGACGGTGACCTCGGTGACCCGGATCGTCATGACCCGGCCACCGCCAGTCCGGCGGCGATGATCGCGTCGAGTTCGGCGAGGTGCTCGGGCGTCGGGTCGACCAGCGGCGGGCGCACCCCGCCGACGTCCAGCCCGCGCGCCCGCACCCCGGCCTTGATCAGTGCGATCGCGTAGCCGGGCACCTTGTTCCGCAACCTCACCAGCGGGTGGAAGAACTCGGCGAGATAGCGTTCGACCAGCTTGTCGTCGTGTTCGGTCACCGCGTGGTAGAAGCCGAGCGAGACCTCGGGGACGAAGCCGAACACCGCCGAGGAGTACAGGTCCACCCCGATCCCCCGATACGCGGGCACGGTGACCTCGGCGGTGGGCAGGCCGTTGAAGAACTGGAACGGTTTCGGGTCGTCGGCCAGCGCGCGGCGCACCGCGACCACGATCTGGCCCAGCCGGTCCAGATCACCGACCCCGTCCTTGAGACCGATCACGTTGGGAATCCGGGCGACCTCGACGGCGGCGTCCGGCGTGAAGATCGCGTTGCCGCGGTTGTAGACGATCACCGGCAGGCTGGTCGCGGCGGTGATCGCGCGGACGTAGGCCACCAGTCCGGCCGGTGGGCAGGCCACCAGATACGGCGGCAGCAGCAACAGTCCGTTGGCGCCGGCTCGTTCGGCCTCGCGCGCCAGGCTCACCGCGACCGGCAGCGACCCGCCCGTGCCGGCGAACACCGGTACCCCGCCGCCGTCGACCCCGCCCGCGACCCTGCCGGCCACATCGACCGCGGTGCCCACCACCCGGCGGAACTCGTCCTGGTCCAGTGCGTGGAACTCGCCGGTACCGCAGGCCGCGAACACCGCGCCCGGCCCGGCGGCCAGACCCCGTCGCAGATGCTCGGCCAGCGCGTCCACGTTGACGTCGGTGTTGCCGGGCCCACTACCCGGCGTGAACGGCGTGACCGGGAAGAACAGGACTCCTTCAAGCGTGCCCACGACGGCCTCCCTGAGCACGGCGCCATCTTGACAACGTCGCCTTGACAACGCTGCCTTGACAACGCCGAGCATGGGTGTTCGCATACACGAACACCGGTCGCACTGTCGAACCGAGGTGCGACGCTACGGCCGGTTCGTGGCGGAGTCAACCAACCCGAGTCGACCAACCCGGAACGAACGAGTACGGACGAGCACGGATGTGATGGCAGGGCACGGCGGTACGCACCGCGATGACGGACGCGACGACGGGTTCGGTGACGGGCTCGGTGATGGGCGGACCGAGTCGGTGAAGTCCGCCCGGCGGACCGTGGCGCTGCTGGAGTTCCTGGCCGACGCCGACCGCCGGCTCACGCATGCCGAACTGCGGCGCGGCCTGGGCATACCCAAGTCGAGCCTGCACGAACTGCTGCGCACGCTGGTCGCCAGCGGTTGGGTCGAGGTCGATGAGCGCGGCACCGGATACGGCGTCGGGCTGCGCGCGCTGCGGGTCGGCGCGGCCTACCTGGACCGCGATCCGGTGGTGCGGGCCGCCGCGCCGCTGCTCGCCCAGTTGCGCCGCGAGCTGGACGAGACCGTGCACCTGGCCCGGTTGGACGGCGCCGAGGTGGTGTATCTGACCAGCCAGGAGTCCCAACATCAGCTGCGGGTCATGTCGCGGATCGGGCGTCGGCTGCCCGCGCATGCCACCGCGCTCGGCAAGGCGCTGCTGGCCACCCGGACGGACGACGAGGTGGACGCGCTGCTGCCCGCGGTGCTGCCCGCCCTCACTCCGTACACGGTGACCGATCGCGCCGCGCTGCACGCGGAGCTCGCCGAGGCGCGGCATCGCGGCTGGGCCTCCGAGCGCGGCCAGAACACGCCCGGCCTGGGTTGTTTCGGCGTCGCGGTGCCCGGCCGAACGCCCGCCCGGTACGCGGTGAGCTGCTCGCTGCCGCTGGCCCGGCTCACCGCCGGCCACCAGCGGCAGATTGTCGCGGCGCTGCTGGAATGCGCCGGGGAACTGAGCATCACCGAGGCCGGCTGGACCGAAAGGTGAGCGGATGACACAACAGCGGCAACGGATCCTGGTCACCGGTGCGGCCGGCGGTGTCGGCAGCCTGCTGCGGCCAAGGCTGGCCCGGCCGGGCCGGGTGCTGCGGCTGGTCGATCTGGCGCCGCTGCCCGATCCCGCCCCCGGCGAGGAAGTGCTGCGCGCCGACATCACCGACCCGGACGCGATGCTCGCCGCCTGCCGGGATGTCGACGCCGTCGTCCACCTGGCCGGCATCAGCGGCGAGGACACCTGGGACCGCATCCTGCGGGTCAACATCCACGGCACGTACGTGGTGTTCGAGGCGTCCCGGCGGGCCGGTGTGCGGCGGGTGATCTACGCCAGCAGCAACCACGCGGTCGGCTTCCACCCGGTCGGCGGCACCGCCGGCGACTACCTGTTCCCCCGGCCGGACACCCACTATGGAGTGTCCAAAGTGGCTGGTGAGGCGATCGGCAGCCTCTACCACGACCGGTACGGGCTGGACGTGGTGTGCGTGCGGATCGGGTCCTGTTTCGAGCGGCCGCGTGCCGAGCGCGAGCTCGCCACCTGGTTGTCGCCGGACGATGCGGCCCGGCTGGTGGAGGCGGCGCTTTCGGCCGTCTCGCCGGGATTCCGGGTCGTGTGGGGCGTCTCGGACAACACCCGGCGCTGGTGGAGCCTGGACGAGGCCCGCGCGCTGGGCTACCGGCCGCGCGACGACGCCGAGGACTACGCCGGACTGTTCGCCGCTCCCCCGGCGGCCGCCGGGGATGGGCCAGATGACGGGGCGGTGGCGGCGCCACCCGCGTCAACACCACCAACCGCCCCGTCCGACCTGGCCTTCCTCGGTGGCCGGTTCTGTTCCGCCGACTTCGACACGCCCGGCTGACCCACCCGCCCGAACGGACGGGCGACCGGACGTTCAGGCAGTCTCACTGAGAATCGAAGTCCAGAACCACCTCGTCGGAGACCGGTCGAGACTGGCAGGTGAGCACGAAGCCGGCGGCGATCTCGTCCGGCTCCAGGGCGAAGTTGCGCTCCATGTCCACCTGGCCGGAACGCACCCGTGCCCGGCACGTGCCGCACACACCGCCCCGGCACGCGAATGGTAGGTCCGGCCGGTACCGCTGCGCGCCGTCGAGCACCGCGTGGTCCTTGCTGACCGGTACGGTGCTGGACCGGCCGTCGAGCACGACGGTGACGTTGCTGCACTGGCCGGCGATCGCGGGATCGTCGTGGTGCACCGTCGCCGGCGGCGTGTCCTCCACGTAGAACAGTTCGCGGTGCACCCGGTCGGCCGGCACATTCAGTTCGCCCAGCACCTTCTGGGCGCCGGTGACCATCTCGTACGGGCCGCACAGCCACCAGTGCGCCACCTCGTCCATCGGGATCAGCGTGCGACACAACGTGCGCAGCTTGTCCTGGTCCAGCCGGCCGCTGAACAGTTCGGGCTCGCGTGACTCACGGGACAGCACGTGCACGAGGTGCAGCCGGCAGGGGTACTCGTCCTTCAGGTCGGCGAGTTCGTCGGCGAACATCACGGTGTCCGCGCGCCGGTTGCCGTAGAGCAGGGTGACGGTGGCGTCCGAGGTCGCCAGCAGCGAGCTGGCGATCGACAGCACCGGGGTGATCCCGGAGCCGGCCGCGACCAGCACATGGTGATCGGCCTGACCCGGTTCCGGTGTGAACGTGCCGGCCGGGGTGGCCACGTCGATCCGGTCACCCGGCCGCACCTCGTTGACCAGCCACTGGGAGAACCGCCCGCCGGGCACCAGCCGAACGCCCACCCGCGGCCGCCTACCGACCGGTGCGCAGATCGAGTACGAGCGGCGCTCGTCGCGGCCGTCGATCTCCCGGCACAGCGTCAGGAACTGGCCGGGCCGGAACTCGTAGCGGTCGGACAGGTCGGCGGGCACGTCGAAGGTGACCGCGACGGAGTCGGAGGTGAGCCGCTGCACCTCGGCGACGGTGAGGGTGTGCACCCTGGTACTCACTAGATCTCCTTGAATTGCTCGAAGGGCTCACGGCAGGCGCGGCAGCGGCGCAGCGACTTGCAGGCCGTGGCGCCGTAGCGGGACACCAGCTCGGTGTCCGACGAACCGCACCTCGGGCAGCGCGTCCTCGATGGCGGCGCGGTCAGGGTGAGCGGGATCGGGCCGCTGACGTGATGGGTCGCCGGCCCCGGCGGTGCGATGCCCGCCTCGGCGAGGTTGCGCCTGCCGCGCTCGCTGATCCAGTCGGTCGACCAGGCGGGTTGCAGCACGATCCTGGTGTGCACCTCGCGGTAGCCGGCGTGCATGAGAGCGCGTTCGAGCTCCGCGCGCATGGCGTCCATGCCGGGACAACCGGTGTAGGTGGGCGTGATCGACACGGTGACCACACCGTCCCTTTCGGACACCTCGCGCAGCACGCCGAGATCGGCCAGGGTCAGCATCGGCAGCTCGGGGTCGGTCACGGTGGCCGCGATCGCGGCGGCATCGGGCATGGTGTCGGCGGGAACCGTGTTGATTGTGTTGGCAGTCATGGCCATCCTCACCACCGCGCGCCCGGATGCGTCCGCGCCACGCTCTGCAGCACGGCCAGGACGTAGCCCAGCTGCTCGGTGTGCACACCGTCCCGGCCGGTCTTCCCGGACACGCCGGGCAGTTCCTTCGCGGTTGGCCGCTCCAGGGTCGCGGCGCGCAGCACCTGGTCGATCACGTCGTCGAACTCGGCCCGCACCGACGCGGGATCGATCAGTTCGGACTGATGCGTCCGGAACAGCTCGCCGACAAAGGGCCAGACGTCGTCGAGTCCCTCCCGCATCCGGGCATGGGACAGTTCGGTGCCGTCGCCGAGCCGCACGGTCCACGCGGCCGCGTAGTCGCGGTGGTACGCGACCTCCTTGACGCCCTTCCGTGCCACCGCCGCGAGCACCGGGTCGGCATGCGTGGTGAGCTTGTTCAGCAGCGCGAGACGCCAGGTGGAGAAGACCAGCAGCCGGGCGATGAGGTGACCGAAATGCCCGCCGCCGAGCTCGGTCAGCCGCACGTTGCGGAACTCGTGTTCGGGCCGGAAGAACGCCAGCTCGTCCTCGTCGCGCCCGGTGCCGTCGGCCTGGCCGGCGCGCGCCAGCAGCAGCCGGGCCTGGCCGATCAGGTCCAGCCCGAAGTTGGCCAGCGCCATCTCGTCTTCCATCTGCGGCGCGCGGCCGCACCACTCCTGGAGCCGGTGGGAGAAGATCAGTGCGTCGTCGCCGAGCATCAGGCAGTACTCGGCCAGCCTGGCAGGGTCCACGTCCGCTGGGATGGGCGCGTCGATGGCGGCGGCCTCCACGCGCGCGACCAGGTCACCGAACGCCCAGTGCGTTTCGATCTCGACAGAGCTGTCGAACTCGTCGGTGCTGTCAGCAGGGTTCTCGGGCATCTCGCGGCCGTCCCGTCAGATGTTGGGGATCGAGTCGGGAATCTGGTAGAAGGTCGGGTGCCGGTAGACCTTGTCGGCGCTGGGCGCGAAGAACGAGTCCTTCTCGTCCGGGCTGGTCGCGGTGATGTCGGCGGCGCGCACCACCCAGATGCTGACGCCCTCATTGCGCCGGGTGTAGAGGTCGCGGGCGCTGCGCAGCGCCATCTCGGCGTCGGGCGCGTGCAGCGATCCGACATGCACGTGGTTGAGTCCGCGCTTGCCGCGTACGAACACCTCGTAGAGGGACCAGTCCCGGTCGTTCCCGCTCATGCCAGCACTCCTTCCCGGGCCCGCAGGGCCTGCCTGTCCGCATGCGCCAGCGCGGCCTCCCGCACCCAGGCGCCCTCCTCATGCGCGCGCCGGCGGAACGCCATGCGCTGCGCGTTGCACGGGCCGTCGCCGGCGACCACCCGGTAGAACTCGCCCCAGGGCACCTCGCCGAAGTCGTAGTGCCCGCGTCGCTGGTTCCAGCGCAGCGCCGGGTCGGGCAACCGCGCGCCCAGCGCCTCGGTCTGCGGGACCGTCTGGTCCACGAACCGCTGCCGCAGCTCGTCGTTGGAGAACCTCTTGATCTTCCACGCCATCGACCGCGCGGAGTTGGGCGAGTCGGCGTCGGGAGGGCCGAACATCATCAGCGACGGCCAGTACCAGCGGTCGACCGCGTCCTGCGCCATCGCCCGCTGCTCCGGCGTCCCGCGCATGAGCGTCAGCAGGATCTCGAAGCCCTGGCGCTGGTGGAACGACTCCTCCTTGCAGATGCGGACCATCGCGCGGCCGTACGGGGCGTAGGAGCAGCGGCACAGCGGCACCTGGTTGCAGATCGCCGCGCCGTCGACCAGCCAGCCGATCGCGCCGATGTCCGCCCAGCTGAGCGTGGGGTAGTT
>DASVLX010000187.1:0-14641 GCA_036384655.1 Pseudonocardiaceae bacterium | reverse complement strand
ACGGGCGGTGTCCGCCGCGGCCGAGCAGGCCGGATTCGCCGACCCGGCGACGGCCGCCGCCGCGGTCCGGGACCAGGCCGTCATCGACGATCTGGATGATCGACTCACCGAGGCTGACCGCACCGAGGCCGCCGCGAAGGTGGTGCTGGCCGAGCCGGAACTCTCCGGTGTGGACGCTGCGACCGAGGTCGACGTGGACGAGGCCCAGGTCCGCCTCACCGAGCTGCGGCGGGAGGCCGAGGCCGCGCACGCGGTGCTGGAGGGGACACGTCACCGCGAGCAGGCCGTCGGTGAGCTGGCCGACCGGTTGGCGCGGGCCTGGGCCGACCTCGCGCCGGTGGAGGGCGAGTATGCCGAGCTGGCGGCGCTGACCGATGTGGTCAACGGTCGCGGACAGAACGCCCGGCAGATGTCGCTGCGGTCGTATGTGCTGGCCGCGCGCCTGGAGGAGGTCGCGGTGGCGGCCAGCGAACGTTTGCGCCGGATGAGCCAGGGCCGCTATTCGTTCGTACACACCGACGCCAGGGGCACGCACGGCCGGCGCGGTGGCCTCGGGCTCGACGTGCTGGACGACTACTCCGGCCAGATCCGCCCGGCCAAGACGCTGTCCGGTGGTGAGTCGTTCCTGGCCTCGCTGTCTCTGGCGCTGGGCCTGGCCGATGTGGTGGCCGCCGAGACCGGTGGCGCGATGCTCGACACGCTGTTCGTGGACGAGGGATTCGGCACGTTGGATGCCGACACCCTGGACCTGGTGATGGACACCCTGGACGAGCTGCGGGCCGGTGGCCGGGTGGTGGGTCTGGTGTCCCATGTGGAGGAACTGCAGCAGCGCATCCCGGTGCGGTTGCGGGTCCGCAAGGCACGCACCGGGTCCACGGTGGAGCTGATCACCGGAGGCTCGGCCTGACCGGTTCCGGCGTTCCAGGCGGGGCGCGGGCCGGCGTTCTTGCACCGCATCCACCTGGAACGCCGGAACAGTCTGGGGTCAGATTCAGGGCGCGGGTTCCGTGTAGGTGCAGCGGACCAGGCGGCCTGCGGCCATGCCCAACCTGAAACACCGGACGTTGCCCGGCACAAGTCGCGGCAGCGCCAGTAGACAGCCCCCGCCCGCCCAGGGGGCGACCCCTTGGCCAGTCTATCGACGCAGGTCAGCGCCACAAAGCGAGAAACCTGGGGGTGTGGACAGATCAACTCGCCCGTGGACAGTCCTATGTCTTCGGCGGTCCAGGTGGGTATAAGGGCGGCCTGCGGCCCAGCCTCCGCCGTCCCTGGTGGCGCGGGCCGGTGTGTTCCCGGCGATTCACGGTCGTGCCTCGTGGTCGAGCAGCCACCGCTTGATGTCCAGGCCCCAGCGGAATCCGCCGAGACCGCCGTCGCTGCGCAGTACCCGGTGGCAGGGCACGAACAGTGCCGCCGCGTTGTACGCGCAGGCGCCAGCGGCGGCTCGGACCGCCGTCGGCCGGCCGGCCAGGGCCGCGTAGCGCTGATAACTCACCGGCCGGCCCGGCGGCACGTCGCGCAACACGTCCCAGGCGTGCTGCCGGAACGGCCCGGACCGCTGCCGGACCGGGATCTCCGCGACCGCCGCGAGATCACCGTCGTGATAGGCGAGCACCGCCTTGCTGACCTCGCCCAGATCGGGTCGGATGTCGATCTCGGTGGGCCGCAGGCTCGGCGAGACCAGCGGGAGCAGGTCGGCCGTGGTGGCGGTCCAGCCCGAGGCGAGTACCACGCCGCCGGCGTCGGTCACGGTGCTGAACGGACCGATCGGTGTGTCGACGGTGCAGGCCAGCGCTGTACGGGAAGTCATGCTGTTCTCCTCGTCGTTGGTTGGGATGTCGTTTTCCGGCTGGCCGCCCGCCACAGGTGTAGGCCGGCATAGGAACGCCAGGGTCGCCACCGACGAGCGTGCTCGGTGAGCGCGCCAGGATCGGCGGGCAGCCCGAGCGCGGCCGCTCCCCGGCGCAGCGCGGCATCCGATCCCAGCAGCACGTCCGGCGCGCCCAGCACCCGCATCAGCACATAGCCGGCCGTCCACGGGCCAACCCCGGGCAACGCCGTGAGGTCGGCGCGCAGCTCCTCGGCGTCCTGCCCGACGTCGACGGCGAGCGTGCCCTCGGCGAGGGCGGCACCGACCCGGCGGAGCGTGTCGAGCCGCCGGCGCGGCCCGGACAACACCTCGTGGGCGTGCTCCGCGACCGCGGCGGAGGTGGGAAACAATCTGGTCAGGTCGCCGTCCGGGGTCACGAGCGGTTCCCCGAGCGCCGCGGTCAGCGCGCCGAGCGCGGTACGGGCGGCGGCGACCGAGACCTGCTGGCCGAGCAGCGCGCGCAGCAGGATTTCCGGTCCGTCCACCGCGCCGGGCAGCCGCATCCCCGGCGTGCCGGTCACGGAGAGAGCCAGGCGCGGGTCGGCACGCAGCACGTCGTCGGCGGCGACCGGGTCGGCGTCGAGATCGAACAGCCTGCGGGTCCTGGCCACCGCCGTGCCCAGATCGCGCAGGTCGGCCAGCCGCAGTGAGCAGAGCACATGCCGTGGCCCGGGGGTCAGCCGTGCGGTGCCGACGCCGTGCGGCAGGCGCAGCGTCCGGGCGTAGCACGCCGTGCCATCCGTGCCGACCGCCTCGACCGACTCCACGCCGGGGATCGCGCGGGCGGCGAGGAAGTCCAGCAGGCCGGCCGCGTCGAACGGCGGCCGGAACGGCAGCCGCACCGTGATCCGGCCGCTGACCTGCTGCGGCGTGCGCCGCCTTGCCAGCGCGCGCAGCGTGGACGGGGTGGTCGCGAAGACCGCCTGGATCGTGTCGTTGAACTGCCGCACGCTGGCGAAACCGGCCGCGAAGGCCACGTCGCCGAACGGCAGCGGGGTGGTTTCGATCAACAGCCGGGCGTCATGCGCTCGGCGGGCGCGGGCCAGCGCCAGCGGGCCGGCGCCCAGTTCGGCGGTCAGCACCCGGGTGACATGCCGTGCTGAGTACCCCAGCATGCCGGCCAGGCCGGACACCCCGGCGCGGGCGACCACGCCGTCGTTGATCAGTCGCATGGCCCGGCCGGCGAGGTCGGCGCGCAGGTTCCAGTCCGGTGACCCGGGCACGGCGTCCGGCTGGCAGCGGCGGCAGGCCCGGTAGCCGGCGGCCTGGGCGGCGGCAGCGGTGGCGAAGAACTCGACATTGCCGCGCTTCGCCGTGGTGGCCGGGCAGGATGGCCGGCAGTAGATGCCGGTGGTCCGCACGGCCGTGATGAACCAACCGTCGAACCGGGCGTCCCGCGCCGAGACGACGCGGTAGGCGCGTTCGGTGTCCCGCCACAGTGCCGGCCGGGGTGTGAGGGTCGCCGGTGCGAGTGTCGCTGTCACCGCTGCGGATGTCGCTGCCATGACGTCGATGCTGCCAGCCCGGAGCGCGCCGGGCTGGCGGGATTCGGACATGGCGTCGTGGTCCTCCGGCCATCGCCGGGCGTGGCCGCGGAGATGGCTCGGGGCTGCGTGAACGCCGCGAGCCGGGCACATAGACTGGATTGTTGTGAGTCTTACCCTCGGCATCGTCGGCCTGCCCAATGTCGGCAAGTCGACCTTGTTCAACGCGCTTACCCGTAACGACGTGCTCGCCGCGAACTATCCGTTCGCGACCATCGAGCCGAACGTCGGCGTGGTCCCGCTGCCGGACGATCGGCTGCCCAAGCTGGCCGAGTTGTTCCATTCGCAGCGCATCGTCCCGGCCACCGTGTCGTTCGTCGACATCGCCGGGCTGGTCAAGGGCGCGTCCGAAGGCGCGGGCATGGGCAACCAGTTCCTCGCCAACATCCGCGAGGCGAACGCCATCTGCCAGGTGATCCGGGTGTTCGAGGACCCGGACGTGGTGCACGTTGACGACCGCATCGACCCGGCCAGCGACATCGAGACGGTCAACACCGAGCTGATCCTCGCCGACCTGCAGACGCTGGACAAGGCGTTGCCGCGGTTGGAGAAGGAGGCGCGCACCCACAAGGATCGCCGGCCGGCGCTGGAGAACGCGCAGGCGGCGCACGCCGTGCTGGACGCGGGGCGCACGCTGTACTCCGCGAAGTCCGAAGTGGACACCGATGCGCTGCACGAGCTGAACCTGTTGACCACCAAGCCGTTCCTCTACGTCTTCAACGCCGACGAGTCGGTGCTGACGAACGACTCGCGCCGCAAGGAACTGGCCGCATTGGTCGCGCCGGCCGACTCGGTGTTCCTGGACGCCAAGGTCGAGTCCGAGCTGTTGGAGTTGGACGAGGAGTCCGTCCGGGAGCTGCTGGAGACGATCGGGCAGCCGGAGCCGGGCCTGCACGCACTGGCCAGGGCGGGCTTCCACACCCTTGGCCTGCAGACGTTCCTGACCGCCGGGCCGAAGGAGTCCAGGGCCTGGACGATCCAGCGCGGCTGGACCGCTCCGCAGGCCGCCGGCGTCATCCACTCCGACTTCGAGCGTGGCTTCATCAAGGCCGAGATCGTGTCGTATGACGACCTGATGGCGGCGGGCTCGATGGTCGCCGCGCGGGCCGCCGGCAAGGTCCGGATGGAGGGCAAGGACTACGTGATGGCCGACGGCGACGTCGTCGAGTTCCGCTTCAACGTCTGATCCGGCGCGCCGGCGTGGTTCCGAGCGACTGTCAGCCCACCGGCGTGTCGAGCAGGTCGGCATAGTCCGACTCGTACCCACGGGCGAGCGTGGCGCGCAGGATCAGCGCGAGTTGAGCGCGGATGTAGGCGTCCAGGCTCATGATTCGTTCGAAGTACCAGTGTTTGAGCGCCCAGGCGTGGGCGAGCAGCAGCATGTTGTAGGCGACGAGCTCGGGGTCTGATGTCGTCAGCCTGCCCTGGTCGACGCCGAGCCGGATGGCATCGCGCAGCGGCTGGCTGGTCTCGATCTCAAGCTGCTTGATCCGTTCCCGGCCGGTCTCGTCAAGCGACTTCGACTCCCGGTAGGTCAGCAGGGCGGCGTGCCGATGTTCGTTGATGACCTGGCAGTACGCCGCGAAGGCGGCGGCGAGCCGGCGGACGGGATCGTCCCCGGCCTCGGTGACGGCGGCCGGCACCCTGGTGGCGAAGGCGTCGAGGACGTCGATGATCACTGCCAGCAGGACGTCGTCCTTGCTGCCGAAGTAGCGATAGATCAGGCCGACACTGACGCCCGCCTCCGTCGCGAGAGCCTGCATGGACACGGCCTCGGAGCCCTCGCGCTCCATCAACCGCGCCGCCGCGTCGAGAAGCTGGCGTGACCGGAAGTTGGCCCGCGCACGCCGTGCCGCCTCGTCCGGATCCAGGACTTCAGGCCGCTCAGCCATGCCGTCTCCCGCAATGAACATAGATTCACTCTAGAGCAGATCATCGCCGTGGCCCTTGACTCACCCGGTTCGATGAACCTATGTTCACTCATGATGAACTTGGATTCATTCTATCCGGAGGCAGGTCAGTGAGCCAGTTCGAGGACATCACCTACGAGGTCGACGGCCCGGCCGCGATCATCACGATCAACCGGCCCAAGAGGTACAACGCGTTCCGGGCCAGGACCGTCGATGAGCTGATCGCGGCGTTCCAGTCGGCCTGGTCGGACAACGCCGTGCGGGCGGTCGTACTGACGGGGGCCGGAGACAAGGCGTTCTGCACCGGCGGCGACGTGAAGCAGCGGGCCGAGACGGGCGACTACGGTCCGGCGGAGCTGGGCCGCTTCCGCATCGGCGACCTTCACAAGCTGATCAGGGACATCCCCAAGCCGGTCATCGCGGCGGTCAACGGCGTCGCGGTCGGTGGCGGCCACGTGCTGCAGGTGCTCGCCGACGTGTCGATCGCCAGTGAGACGGCGCGCTTCGGACAGGCCGGGCCGCGGGTGGGCTCCTTCGACGCCGGATTCGGCTCGGCCTACCTCGCCCGAGTGGTCGGCGAGAAGAAGGCCCGGGAGATCTGGTTCTGGTGCCGCCTCTACGACGCCCAGCAGGCGCTCGACATGGGGCTGGTCAACAAGGTCGTGCCCGCCGACCAGCTCATGAAGGAGGCCCGGGCCTGGGTCGAGGAGGTCGCCGCGCTCAGCCCGACGGCGATCCGCTTCCTGAAGCAGTCCTTCAACGCCGACACCGACCACCAGGCCGGGTTCAGCAACATGGCGATGACCGCGCTGGACATGTTCGGGGTGTCGTCGGAGGGCATGGAGGGCGCGACGGCCTTCGCCGAGAAGCGCCCGGCCGACTTCGGCCCCTACGTCAACTGGCACTGATCGACAACCGGCCCCTACGTCAACTGGCCCCGACCGTCAACCGCACCGACCCACGAAGCCGACACGAGCCGACACGAGTACGGAGACCGGGCGAATGCACTACGGATTCGACGAGGACGAGAACGCCTTCCGCGCCGAACTGCGCCGATGGGCCGAGAAGGTCCTCGCCCCGCACTATCAGGACGACGACCGGGCCGCGACCTTCCGGCGTCAGCAGGCACTCGACATGGCCCAGATGGGCCTGACCGGCCTGCGCATCCCCGATGAATACGGCGGTCAGGACGCCACGGCCGTCATCGCCGGCATCGCCGCCGAGGAGGTCGGCCGGGCCGACTTCAACGCCGGATACCTGATCATCAACACCGCGCTGATCAGCGACATCCTCGTCCGGAACTGCACCCCGCGGCAGCAGCGGGCCTGGCTTCCTGGCATCGCGGCGGGCGAGACGGTGCCGTGCATCATGATCACTGAGCCGGGCGCCGGCACCGATGCCGCGAGCCTGGGTCTCAAGGCCGAGGGCGACGGTGACGGCTGGTTGCTGTACGGCGAGAAGACCTCCATCACGCTCGGGATGGCGGCCGACCGCGCCGTGGTCCTGGCCCGCACCGGCGGTCCCGGCGCACGGGGAGTCAGCGCGTTCTGGGTCGACCTCGGCGTCCCAGGGATCACCCGGTCGGCCTTCGACGACCTGGGCAGCCGTGCGATCGGGCGTGCCTCGATCCACTTCGACAATGTCCGGGTCACCGAGGCCGATCTCATCGGCCAGATCGGCGGCGGGTTCGTCTCGGTGATGCAGGGCTTCGACTATTCCCGCGCCATCATCGGGCTGCTCTGCCTGGGCGCCGCGCAGCAGTCACTGGACGAGGCACTCCAGTGGGCACGGGACCGAGAGGCGTTCGGCCGGCCGATCGGCAGGTACCAGGGGGTCTCCTTCCCGCTCGCGGAGCTGTCGACCTATGTCAGGGGCGCCCGCCACGTCTGCTACGAGGCGTTGTGGCGCAAGGACAACGAGCTGGAGCATTCGGCCGAGGCCGCGATGGCGAAGTTCTGGGCGCCCAAGCTCGCGGTCGACACCATCCACCAGTGCCTGCTCACCCTCGGCCACGTCGGCTACTCGACCGAGCACAGGGTCGGTCAGCGCCTACGCGACGTGATCGGCCTGGAGATCGGCGACGGCACCGCGCAGGTCGCCAAGCTCGTGATCGCCCGGAATCTCCTCGGCCGCGCCTACGCGCCCTGACCAGATCCGCAACCGGAAGGAACCGCACTCATGGGAAAGCTCGACGACAAGATCGCCATCGTCACCGGAGCAGGACAGGGCATCGGTGCCGGCATCGCCACCAAGCTCGCGGCCGAGGGCGCCACCGTCGTGGTGACCGACATCAACGAGGCCACCGCCAAGGAGACCGCGGCGACGCTGGGCAACGACGCCGTCGGCATCCGGACCGACGTCACCGACCGCGGCTCGGTCGACGCGATGGTCGACCAGGTGATCGGCCAGTTCGGCCGCGTCGACGTGCTGGTCAACAACGCCGGCTGGGACACCGCGGAGCCCTTCGTCGAGTCCCAGCCCGCGACCTGGGACCGGATCATCCAGATCAACCTGTACGGCGTGTTCAACACCTGCAAGAAGATCCTTCCGCTGATGGCCGAGCGGGGTTACGGCAAGGTCGTCAACCTCGGGTCCGACGCCGGCCGCGTCGGCTCCTCGGGCGAGGCCGTCTACTCGGCCGCCAAGGGCGGTGTCATCGCCTTCACCAAGACCCTGGCCCGCGAGATGGCCAGGGCCAAGGTCAACGTCAACTGCGTCTGCCCCGGCCCGACCGACACCGCGCTGTTCGCCTCGATGGGCGGCGAGAAGCTTCGCGACGCCCTGCGGAAGGCGATCCCGCTGCGCCGGCTGGGCCAGCCCGAGGACCTGGCCAACGCCGTCGCGTTCCTCGCCTCGGACGAGGCCGCCTTCATCACCGGCCAGACCGTCAGCGTCAGCGGCGGCCTCACCATGAGCTGACTCGGGCGGAACCGACCCGGACAGAACCAGAGGACAACGATGTTCCAGACCCTTCTGACCCCCGAGCGGATAGCCCGCGAGACCGCCGCCGGGTACTGGCGTGACAAGGTCATCACCGACTTCCTCGACCTGCATGCCGCCGCCACTCCCGACAAGGTCGCCTTCGTCGACGGCCATCGTCAGGTGACCTTCGCGCAGCTGTCGGCCGAGGTCGACCGCGTCGCTCTCGGGTTCCTGGCCCGCGGCATCAAGCCGGGCGACGTGATCTCCTTCCAACTGCCCAACCGCATCGAGTGGATCGTCGTGCACTACGCCGCCACCCGGATCGGCGCGATCAGCAACCCACTGATCCCGATCTACCGCGAGCGCGAGGTCGGGTTCATGATCGGCCTCGCGAGGCCAGCCCTGATCGTGGTCCCCAAACAGTTCCGTGACTTCGACTACCCGCGGATGCTCGCGGGACTGGCCTCGTCGTGGGACTTCACTCCCGATGTGGCCGTGCTGGGCGAGCCGTCGTGGGACGACCTGGTCGGCACGCCGTGGGAGGAACGGCAGGACCCCGCCGTCCTCGATCATCTGCGCCCCGACCCGAACGACGTGACCCTGCTGATCTTCACCTCCGGCACCACGGGTGAGCCCAGGGGCGTGATGCACACCCACAACACGCTGGTCGCGGCCAACGACCCGCTACCCGCCCGGCTCGGGATCACCGCCGACAGCGTGCTGCACATGGCCTCCACGCTCGCGCACCTCACCGGGTTCCTCTACGGCGCCAGGCTCAACGTCCAGAACGGCGCGACCTGCGTACTTCAGGAGGTCTGGGACCCCGGCGCGTTCGTCGAGCTCGTCGAGTCCCATGGCATCACCTACACGTCAGCCGCCACGCCGTTCCTGCACGACCTGGTCACCGCGCCGAACCTGACCGAGCACGACACCAGCTCGCTGGCGCGGTTCTGCTGCATGGGAGCGCCGATTCCGCGCGCGATGGTCCGCGAGGCAAAGGCCAAGCTGCCGGGACTCGTCGTGGTCGGGGGTTGGGGGCAGACGGAGGAGGGCCTGGCCACCATCGGCATCCCCGGCGACCCCGAGGAGAAGATCATCGAAACCGACGGCTATCCCTGGCCCGGCATGGAGATCCGGGTGGTCGACCCCGCCTCGGGGGTGGAGTGTCCGGCCGGCACGGAGGGCGCCCTCCAGGTGCGCGGTCCCTTCCTGTTCGTCGGGTACGCGGAGCGGCTCGAACTCACCCGGGAGCAGATGCGGCCCGCCGGCGACGGCCGCGGCGAGTGGTTCGACACCGGGGACCTGGCCTACCTCGACACCGACGGCTACCTGCGCATCTCGGGCCGGACCAAGGACGTCATCATCCGCGGCGGGGAGAACATCCCGGTCGCCTACATCGAGAACGTCCTCTACGAACACCCCGACATCGACGCCGTCGCGGTGGTGGCGATACCCGACCCACGGCTGCAGGAACGCGCCTGCGCGTGTGTCGTCCTCAAGCCCGGCGCCAGCACGCTGACGTTCGAGCGGATGCGGGAGTTCCTCGCCGACAAGGGCGTCGCCAAGCAGTACTGGCCCGAGCGCCTGGTCCTGCTGGACGACCTCCCCAAGACACCGAGCGGCAAGATCCGGAAGTTCCAGCTTCGCGAGCAGGTGGCCGAGTGAACAGCCCAGCGAACACGGCCTTCCTGGTCGACGGCGTCCGCACCCCGTTCGGCCGCTACGGCGGCGCGCTGGCGGCCGTCCGGCCCGATGACCTGGCCGCGCATGTCATCGGTCGCCTGGTCGACAAGCACCCCGGTGTCGACTGGGCCAGCCTCGACGACGTGCTGCTGGGCTGCGCGAATCAGGCGGGTGAGGACAACCGCAACGTCGCCCGGATGGCCGTACTGCTCGCCGGCCTGCCCGCCGACGTGCCGGGCTGCACGGTGAACCGGCTGTGCGGTTCCGGGCTGGACGCGGTCGCCCAGGCGGCCCGGATGATCCGGCTTGGTGAGGCCGACCTGGTGCTGGCCGGCGGAGTCGAGTCGATGAGCAGGGCGCCGTTCGTGATGCCCAAGGCGTCCGCCCCATGGCATCGAGCGACCGAGATCCACGACACCACGATCGGCTGGAGGTTCGTCAATCCCGAGATGGAGTCGCTCTACGGCACGGATGGGATGCCGCAGACCGCGCAGAACCTGGCCACCGAGCGCGGCATCGCCCGGGAGGATCAGGACGCCTTCGCACTGCGCTCCCAGGAACGGGCGGCCGCCGCGATCGACAGCGGCAGGCTGGCTCGGGAGATCGCGCTGCTGGCGGTGCCGCGGCGCGGCGAGCCGGTGGTGGTCGACCGGGACGAGCATCCACGCAAGACGACCGCGGCGGCTCTTGCCGCGCTCAGGCCGATCACCCAGGGCGGCAGCATCACCGCCGGCAACTCCTCGGGCATCAACGATGGTGCCGTCGTCGTGCTCCTTGCCTCGCAACGAGCCGTCGATGCCTTCGGCCTGTACCCGCTGGCCAGGGTCACCGGCGCCGCGGTTGCCGGCGTGCCACCCCGGATCATGGGGATCGGCCCGGCACCGGCCACCCGGAAGTTGCTCAGCCGTGCGGGGCTGAGCCTCGACCGGGTCGACCTCATCGAGCTCAACGAGGCCTTCGCCGCCCAGGCCCTCGCGGTCCTGCGCGAGCTCGACCTGCCCGACGACGCCGAGCACGTCAACCCGAACGGTGGAGCGATCGCGCTGGGCCACCCGCTGGGTGCCAGCGGCGGTCGCCTTGCCCTCACGGCGGCGGTTGAGCTCCACGATCGCGGAGCCGCGCGCGCGATCGCGACCATGTGCATCGGCGTGGGCCAGGGAATCGCCGTGCTGTTGGAGGCGGCTTGACCAGCACCATGACAAGTGCCACGCCAAGTGCCACGCCAAGTGCCCCGGCAAGCACGACGCTTCGCGAGGACGGCACCGTCGGCACCGTCGGAGCCGTTGTCGTCACCGGTGCCGGAGACCGTGCCGTCGCGGCCGGCGGCGGGCACCGGCCGGCTGAAGAACAATCGGAAGGGGATCTGATGGACCTCGCCCTCACCGACATCTCCGCCTTCGTCTGAGGCGTCACAGCGACGCCAATCCGAGACCAAGCTGACAAGGACGAAACCGTCATGACCCCGGCAGCACAGACCCCGTTCGAGCTCTTCTCGATCGACCACCTTCTCAACGACGAGGACCGCGACATTCGCGACACCGTCCGCGGCTACGTCGAGAAGTCCATCAGGCCGCACATCGCCGAGTGGTACGAAGCCGGCGAGATTCCCGCCAGGGATCTGGCCAGGGAACTCGGCTCCCTCGGTGTTCTCGGCATGCACCTGGAGGGCTACGGCTGCGCCGGCACCAGCGCCACCGCCTACGGCCTGGCCTGTCTCGAACTGGAAGCGGGCGACTCGGGCCTGCGTTCCCTGGTCTCGGTGCAGGGGTCGCTGGCGATGTTCGCCATCTGGAAATGGGGCAGCGAGGAACAGAAGCGGGAGTGGCTGCCGAGGATGGCGGCCGGCGAGGCGATCGGCTGCTTCGGCCTCACCGAACCAGACTTCGGCTCCAACCCCGGTGGCATGCGCACCAGCGCTCGCCGGGATGGCGACGACTGGATCCTCACCGGGAACAAGATGTGGATCACCAACGGCTCGGTCGCGGACGTCGCCGTCGTGTGGGCCCAGACCGACGAAGGGGACCGACAGCGGCCGGGCAGCGGCATCCGCGGATTCGTCGTCCCCACGAACACGCCTGGCTTCTCCGCGCCCGCGATCAGGCACAAGCTCTCGCTGCGCGCCTCGGTCACCAGCGAGCTGGTCCTGGACAACGTCCGGCTGCCCGCATCGGCCGCCCTCCCCGAGGTCCGCGGCCTGAAGGGCCCGCTCTCGTGTCTCAACGAGGCCCGCTTCGGCATCGTTTTCGGTGCCCTGGGCGCCGCCCGCGACTGTCTGGAGACCGCCATCGCGTACGCCGCGAGCCGCGAGATCTTCGACAGGCCGCTCTCGTCGTACCAGATCACCCAGACCAAGCTCGCCGACATGACCCTGGAACTCGGCAAGGGAATGCTGCTCGCCGTCCATCTGGGCAGGCTCAAGGACGAACACCTGCTGCGCCAGGAGCAGATCAGTCTCGGCAAGCTCAACAACGTCCGCGAGGCCATCGCCATCGCGCGGGAGTGCCGCACCATCCTGGGCGCCGCCGGCATCACCCTGGAGTTCCCGATCCTGCGGCACGCCAACAATCTGGAGTCCGTGCTCACCTACGAGGGCACGAGTGAGGTGCACCAGCTCATCATTGGTCAGACCCTCACCGGCCGGTCCGCCTTCCGCTGAGGCAACATGGGCCGGCCGCGAGAGGATCATGATGTCTAGGCTCGTCGACGACCGAACGACAGGACTGGCATGACGGCTTCAGCGCACTCTGGCCGATACACCCACGGGCACGAGGCCAGCACGATGGCGGCGCACGGCTCGCGTACCGCCGCGAGCTCCGCCGGCTACCTGCTGCCGCACCTGACGCCCGGCATGGCGGTGCTGGACGTGGGTTGCGGCCCCGGCTCGATCACCCTCGACCTCGCTCGGCTGGTCTCCCCGGGCCGGGTCGTCGGCCTGGAGGCGGCCGAGGCGCCTCTGGTGGCCGCGCGGGCGCTGGCCGCCGAACGTGCCGACACGACCACCGAGTTCGTCCTCGGGGACGTCTACGACCTGCCGTATCCGGACGGCTTCTTCGACGTGGTCCACGCGCATCAGGTGCTGCAGCACCTGACCGATCCGGTGGCGGCGCTGCGCGAGATGGCCCGGGTGACGCGACCCGGTGGCCTGCTGGCCGCCCGGGACGGTGACTACGCCGCCTTCGCCTGGTACCCGGAACTTCCCGGCCTGGAGCGGTGGCGCACCACCTACCGCGCGGTGGCCCGCGCCAACGGGGCGGAACCGGACGCCGGGCGTCACATGCGGGCCTGGACGCGCGCGGCGGGGTTGGACGATGTCACCATCACGACGACCGCGTGGCAGTACGCCGACGCCGCCAGCTGCACGCGGTGGGGCGGCAGCTGGGCGAACCGCGTGCTCGGCGACGTCTTCCTCGGCCAGGCCGCGGAGCAGGGAGTGCCCCGGGACGAGGTTGAGGCCATGGCCGACGCGTGGCGCGCCTGGGCCGCCGATCCCGACGCGTGGTTCCTGGTTCCGCATGTCGAACTGCTGGCTCGCGTCACCGGCTGACACCGGCGGAGCGCCATCGGTCGGTCCCTGGGAAGGCGGCTGACCAGGACATTTGTCGCTGTCCGTCGCCGGCCGGTCGCTGTGGGGTCGCCGGCACGACCGGCCGTCCGGTTTGTCTCTGGCGGGATGATGCAATGTCGGCCGGAGGTCACCTGAGGTTCACGGCCCAGCGGCACCGTCAGGGCCATGAGAGCCCACCCGGCGACCGCGGTGATCGCGGCGCAGCTACGCACAGAGTGGGAGCGACTGCCCGAGGGCGCGCGGCTGCCGAGTGATCGCGACATCGCGGATCGCTATGAGGTCGGACGCGGCGTGGTCGCCGGCATCATGGCCGACTTCGAGTGCCAGGGCCTGGCGCGTCGCCGCCGAGGCGCGGGAACCTTCTGGCTCGGCGTCGGACAACCGGTGGCTCCCGAGGCTCCGCCGTCGTTCACCCACTATCTGCGCCGGGCCGGGGCGACGCCCGGACCCATCCTGATCGGGTACGAGACCCGCAGGGTCGCGGCCGCCGAGCGGGGCTATCTACGGCTGCCGGCGAACTCGATGGTCTGGAAGATCCAACGGATCTTCACCGTCGACAGGGTGCCGGTCGGCTTCGCCACCAGCATCCTGCCGGCCCACGACCTCACCGGGCTGCCCGCCGAACTGGAGTCCTACGGGTCGCTGTTCGACACGCTGCATCGTCGTTACCACCTTGACCCGGTGCGCGCCTGGAAGCGCCGGCGGCCGACCTCGGCGCCGCGTTTCGTGACCGAGGCGCTCGGCACGCCCGCTCCCGTGCATCTGGAGGAGAGCCTCAACCACGCCGCGGACGGCACGCCGATCGAGTACGCGCGCACCTACATGCGGGACGACGACCTCAGCGCCGAAGCCCTGATCGAGCGCGCGCACGGCCGGCGGCCGCACGGACGGCAGGCGCGGCGCCGATGACACTCACCGCCGAGACTCGGGCGGAGCTGCTCGCCGCGGCCACACCGGAGGAGCTCACCACCCTCGCCGAGCGGCTGATCGCCGACGGCCTCACCGATCTGACGGTGGTCAAGCCGCCCAGGACCGGCCTGGTGATGATGCAGGTCCGCGAGCCCGTCGCGCGGGAGCGCTTCTACCTGGGCGAGGTGCTCGTGACCGAGTGCACGGTCGAACTCGGCGGTGCCCTGGGCTGGTCGAT
>DASVLX010000186.1:0-8668 GCA_036384655.1 Pseudonocardiaceae bacterium | reverse complement strand
TCCGCCGCATCGGACGCGCCGCCCGCGACTCGCGGCGTGACTTCCGCCAGCTCATCGAGGTTTTCGGCCGGCCGGGCACGATCGGCCGGATCGACACCGTTGACGGCGTTCCGCCGGCGATCACGCTCGCGGCCGGCCTTGCCGACGTCGACGTGACCGTCGCCGTTCTCGACAGGGACTGGGAGCGGCCGTTCTTCGTGGCCACCGGTGCCACCCGGGCCGAACTCGGTCAAGCACGGCACGTGATCGCGACCCGGCCGCTGACCGCCGCCCAGCTCGCCGCGATGGAGCGCGGTGACGCCCTGAATCCCGAGCGCGGTGCCCGGCTCTTCGCCGCCGTCGCCGGTTTCGGTGAAACGGACGGCGCGAACCCGGACACCGCGGCCCAGGTCGTGCTCTCCGGCCCCGGCGTCGTTGGCGAGGCAACCCTGTCGGTCGACGGCCTGTGCCGGGACTTCTTCGACGCGCTCGGTCGCGCCAACGCCGACTTCCCGGCCGGCATCGACGTCGTCCTGGTCGCCCCGGACGGACGCATCGCGGCCATCCCGCGCAGCAGCCGGATCCAGACCCGGACGGAGGCCTGACGTGGGCTACTCGAATGCCAAGGGCGGCGAGGAGGCCATCCTCGCCGCCAAGGAACTGGTACGGCGTGGCCGTGAACTAGGCGACAGCCCCCGGCTCGGGCTGGACCAGATCATCGAGCGGCTGCGGCTGGGCGTCGACCGGGTGATGGGCGAGGCCAGCATGTGGGCCCCGGACCTCGCGGCGCGCGCCATCCGCCAGTCCGAGGGGGACCTGTTCGAGGCGATGCAGCTGCTCCGCGCGCACCGTTCGACGCTGCCGCGGCTGGCCTACGGCGAGCCCGTCGACGTGGCCGAGCTGCGTGTGCTGCGCCGGGTGAGCTCGGCGTTCCGCAACCCGCCCGGCGCCCAGATCCTGGGCCGCACGCTCGACTATGTCGGCCGCCTGCTGGACCTGGTGCCCGAGGAGGACGACCAGCGGGACGCCGGCGAGCGGTGGGCGCACGAACACGGTCATGAACACGGTCACGACACCGACCCCGCTGTGGATGGCGGCGCGGCCCGGAAACTGATCGACGAACTGCACGCCAGCGCCCTCGATACCGCCGTCACCGGTGACCAGCGCCGGCCGACGCGGGTGATCGACCTGATGCGGGCGATGGACCTGATGGTGGAGCGCCGCGTCGACGGTGACCCCGAGCCGTACGACATCACCCGCCAGCCGGCCCGGCCCGGCGCGCCGCGCTCCGCGGTTCTCGCATCGCTGGCCCGCGCCGAGACCGGTGCCCTGGTGCACTACTGGTACAAGCTGCGCTTCGACCCGCGCAGTGCCGGTCACGAGATCCCCGGCGAGGTGCGGCACGGCTGGTTGCCGCTACGCGTGCGCCACCCACTCACCGGCAATCCCGTGCGGGTCGCCGAGATCCGGGTGACCGACGTCGAGACCTACGACGACCTCAACCGTCCCGACGAGGACCGCGCCCGCATCGACGCCGGCTACGGGATGTGTTTCGGCCACAACGAGCGCAAGGCCATCGCCATGGCCGGCCTCGACCTGCTCGTGCATCGCGACGGTTGTCGCAGCGAGGTCGCCCAGGAGGTGCTGACCACCCTCGACGGCGTCGAGGCCAACGGCTTCCTGGAGCACCTCAAGCTGCCGCACCACGTCGACTTCCGCTCCACGATCGAACGCAAGCAGGCCATCCGCGCCCAGCGGTCGGCGCCGGCCGCAGAGCGGGAACCGGACTCCACCACCATGATCGGAGAGCCGGCATGACCTCCCTGACCGTCCGGGCGCTGGCCGGCGCCGCCGCGCCACGCGACATCTTCGATGAGCTCTCCAAGCGCTCCGTCCGGCGGGCCATCCTGACCGCGATCGCCGTTCCCGGCTACCAGGTGCCGTTCAGCTCCCGCGAGATGCCGGTGGCCCGCGGCTGGGGTTCCGGCGGCCTGCAGGCGACCCTGGCCCTGGTCGGTGAGGACGACACCGTCAAGGTGATCGACCAGGGCGAGGACGCCGGCGTGAACGCCGCCAACCTGCGCCGGCTGATCGTCGACAGTGCCGGCTGCGCGGAGCAGACGGACACGAGCAGGGCCGACGTGATCCAGTCGCGGCACCGCGTCCCGGAGCAGCCGCTGCGCCGAGGCCAGATCCTGGTGTTGCAGGTGCCGGTGCCCGAGCCGCTGCGCGGTGTGGTGGCGAGCATGGACGAGCAGCGCCGGATGCATGCCGAGGCCGACTACGCCAAGGTCTGGGTCCGGCTGTATGAGGACATCGTCCGCAACGGCCTGGTGAGCCACTCGGCCGACTATCCGTGCCTGGTCAACGGCCGCTATGTGATCGCGCCCAGCCCGATCCCGCGCTTCGACGTCCCCAAGCTGAACGACGGCGAGGCCCTGGTCGTGTTGTCGGCCGGCCGCGAGAAGCGCATCTACGCGATCCCGCCGCACACCCGCGTCGAGCCGCTGACCTTCGAGGACGTGCCCTTCGTCGTCGAGCACACCGAGGGTGCCCGGTGCGCCCACTGCGGCAGCGAGGACACCTACCTCATCGGGGTTCCCGAGGAGGACGGCGGCACCCGGTGGGTGTGCAGCGACACCGACTGGTGCTCGCGGCACCGCGACAACTCCTCAAACCCCGCGAACCCCGACAACGGTGCCGTCAGGGCTGTCGCCGCCGGGACCGAGGGGCGGGTCGCCTGATGACCCTCACGATCAACGAACGGACCGCGGCCGCGTCCCGCCCGTCCAGTCCGAACTGGACTCTCTCGGTCCGTGGCCTCGGCAAGATCTACGGAAACACCGGCGGTGACAGCGAGGCATCGGTCACGAGCGTGATCGCCGGCACCGGCCCGGAGTTCGGCACCGCGGTCTCACCCAGCACCGGCGCGATCGTCGCAGCCTGGGGTGTCGACCTCGACGTCGCGCCGGGCGAGGCTCTCGGCGTCATCGGCGAGTCCGGCTCCGGCAAGTCGACGGTGCTGCGGTGCATCTCCGGCGACGAGGAACCCACCACCGGCGAGATGCTCTTCACCCGCCCGGACGGCACGCCGGTCCGGCTGGACCGGCTCGGCCCGGCGCGGCGGCGCCGGATGCGGATCAGCGACATCTCGGTCGTCCACCAGGACCCCGCCTTCGGCCTGACGATGGACGTCAGTGCCGGCGGCAACGTCGCCGACCCGCTGACCGCCGCCGGCTGGCGCGACTACGGCAGGATCCGGGCCCGCGCGGGTGAACTGCTGCGGCGCACGGAGGTTCCGGCCGCGCGCATGGACCATCCGGTCCGGACCTTCTCGGGCGGCATGCGGCAGCGCGTGCAGATCGCGAAGGCACTGGCCAACAACCCCTCGCTGGTGTTGCTCGACGAGCCGACCACCGGCCTGGACGCCTCGGTCGCCGCCGGGGTGCTGGACCTGGTGCGCGGGCTGTTGGAGGAGACCAACATCGCCGCGATCGTGGTCAGCCACGACTTCTCCGTCATCGAGATGCTGACCAACCGCGTGGTGGTGATGCAGCACGGCCGCGTCGTCGAGGCGGGCCTGACCGACCAGCTGCTGGAGGACCCGCAGCATCCCTACAGCCAGCAGCTCGTCGCTGCCGCCCGAGGATGAAGGAGGCTCCCATGGATCTCGCCAACGAGCTTCCCGGCACCCGGGTCCTGGCCGTCCGCGGACTCGTCAAGGACTTCACCATGCACCTGGTCGACGGCCGGGTGGCACACGCGCTGCGGGGCATCGACCTGGACGTCGAGGCCGGCGAGCATGTCGCCGTCGCGGGCCCGTCCGGCGCGGGCAAGTCGACCCTGCTGCGCTGCGTCTACCGCACGTACCTGTCCACGTCGGGGGCGATCGGGTTGCGCACCAGCACCGGTGACGTGGTCGATCTCGCCACCATGGCCGACTGGGACGTCGCCGCGCTCCGCGGCCGCGAGATCGGCTACGTCTCACAGTTCCTGCGCGCCGAACCCCGCCGCTCCGTGATCGAGATCGTGGCGCGGTCCGGCATCGCGCGCGGCATGGCGCGGGACGAGGCGATGGCGGCCGCCGGCGTCGCGCTCGCCCGGGTCGGCATCGACGAGCCGTTGTGGGCGGTGCACGCCACGGTGCTGTCCGGTGGCCAGAAGCAGCGCGTCAACATCGCCGCCGGCACCATCTCACCGCCGCGCCTGCTGCTGTTGGACGAACCGGTCTCCGCGCTCGACCCGGTCAACCGGGGTTCGGTGCTCGACATGATCGCGGGCCTGCGCGAGCGGGGCGTCGCGGTGCTGTCGGTCTTCCACGACCTGGCCGCGATCGAGATGCTGGCCACCCGGGTGGTCGTCATCCAGAACGGCCTGGTCGCCGCCGAGGGTGATCCGTACGACGTGCTGAGCGCCGCTGGCCACGGCCTGGAGGTGGCGCGATGAGCCGGCTGATCCTCACGCACGCCACCGCCGTGCTGCCGGACCGCGTCGCCAACGATGCCGTCGTCGTCGCCGAGGGCGGGCTGATCACCGAGATCGGCACGGCCGGCACCGGTGCGCCCGCTGAGGCCATCGACCTGCGGGGCGCGCTGCTGCTGCCCGGCCTGGTGGACGCGCACAGCGACGGCCTGGAACGCGACCTGCGACCGCGCCCGGGCGCCGAGATGGACCCGTACTTCGCGGTCACGGCGTACGAGGGCCGGGCGCGTGGTGCCGGCGTCACGACCGTCTTCCACGGCATCGGCTACTACGAGAACACCGCCAAGGAGCGCTCGGTCGAGCAGGCCGAGATGCTGGTCGGGGTGCTGGGCGAGCGGGCCGGCGGTGGCGCGGCCCTGGTCGACCACCGCGTCCTGCTGCGCCTGGACGCCCGCGCCGAATACGCGCTGGAGGCGCTCAAGGGTGCCGTGGACCGGCTGCATCGTCCCGGCCGGCCGCTGCCGCTGGTCTCCTTCGAGGACCACACACCGGGCCAGGGCCAGTACGCCGATGTGGCGGCGTTCAAGCGGGCCATCGAGGTCCCGATGCCGGCCGACCAGCTCGACGCCCACGTCCGGGAGCACATCGAGCACCGGGCCACGATCGCGTGGCACCGGGACGTCTCGATCGCCTGGTTGTCGGAGCAGGCGATCGCCGGCCGGATCCGGTTGATGGCGCACGATCCCGTCACCGCCGACGAGATTCACCTCCGCGCCGAGCAGGGGGTCACCGTCGCCGAGTTCCCGACCACTCACCAGGCGGCGCGCGCCGCCCGCGAGGCCGGTCTGCTGACCGTGGCCGGCGCGCCCAACGTGCTGCGCGGCGGGTCGCACGCGGGCAATGTCAGCGCTACCGAGCTGATCCGTGAGGGCCTGGTCGACGCCCTGTCCAGCGACTACATGCCGGCCGCCCTGCTGGCTGCGGCGATCACGCTGGCCGGTCGCGGGATCGTGGCGCTGCCGCGTGCCGTCGCGCTGATCACCCGTGGTGGCGCGCTCGTCGGCGGCCTCGACGACCGCGGCGAGCTGCGGGTGGGCGGCCGCGCCGACCTCACGGTCGCCACGGTCGACGGCGGGTGGCCGACCGTCCGCCGGGTGCTGCTCGCCGAGGAACTCCGCGACGATCACCCCGCCGGGCCACTGGAGCGGGTCCGATGACCGGCTCGATCACCATGGCCGGCGGCGTTCACCGCGCTCGACATCCACGGAAGGCCACCGGCCTTCGACATCCACGGAAGGCCACCGGCCTTCGACACCCACGGAAGGCCACCGGCCTTCGACACCGATCTCACCCGCCGCGACCGCGGCGTGGTGACGGCGGCCTCCGGGCTCGCTGTGGAGCTCGCGGCGCTCACGCAGGGCGCTGTGCCGCTCGTGGAACCCGCACCACCCCGCTGAGATCACCATCCCGATCCCGAGAGGAACCCGGCCCATCATGTTCCGTCGCACCAGTATCGTTCTGACCGCTCTCGCCGCGGTCGGCTCGATCGCCGTCGCCGGTTGTGGCAGCGACAGCGGCTCGGCCTCCGCCGGCAACAGCGCCCACCCGAACTGGCCCTCGACCATCACCATCGGGTCCATCCCGGTGGAGAACGCCACCCAACTCGAAGCCTCGCTGGAACCGATCGAGAAGCTCATCACCCAGAAGCTCGGCCTGAAGGTCAAGGTCTTCTCGGGCACCAGCTACGCCGCCCTGATCGAGGCGCAGAAGGCCCACAAGGTCGACCTGGTCGAGTACGGTCCGCTCTCCTTCTACATCGCCGAACACACCGGGGTCGGCGTCGAGAACGTCGGCATCATGGCCAACTCGGCGACCGACGACGGCAGCTACCACTCGATCGGCTGGGCCAATGCCAGCCAGACCGGTGTGAACAGCCTGGCCGACTTCAAGGGCAAGAAGACCTGCTTCGTCGACCCGGCCTCGACCTCCGGCTATCTGTTCCCGACCTACGGCCTGATGCAGGTCCACCTGAACCCGCAGACCGACGTCAAGCCGGTGTTCGCCGGTGCGCATGACGCCTCCCTGGAGTCGATCGCCAAGGGCACCTGCGAGGTCGGCTTCAGCGAGGACGTGATCGCGCCGCAGCTGGAGGAGCAGGGCAAGGTCAAGGCCAGCGACGTGCGCCAGGTCTGGCAGTCGCCGCTGATCCCGGGCAGCCCGATCGCCGTGAGCACGAGCCTGCCCGCCGACCTGCGTGCCCAGCTCGAGAACGTCCTCGACACCTATGGCAACGCCGACCAGTTGACCAAGCTCGGCATCTGCTCCGACGCCGCCAGTTGCAAGAAGACCATGGGTATCTGGGGCTTCAAGCCGCCGTCGGTGGCCGACTACTCGGTGATCGACAAGGTCTGCGCCGAGACCAAGTCGACCTCCTGCACCAACCCGGACGCCTGACCAACAGGCGCCTGACCGACAGCCGAGGAAGACCCGAGGAGACCCGGCAGAGATGACCCCTGGGATGAGTCCCGCGATGACGGCCGCGATGACCACGGCACCCGTGATCTCGTTTCGCAACGTCCGGAAGTTGTTCGGTCAGACCGTGGCTCTCGACGACGTGAGCCTCGGGGTGCCGGCCGGCCAGATGGTCGCCCTGCTGGGTCTCTCGGGTTCCGGCAAGTCAACGTTGCTCCGCACCATCAACGGCCTGCACAGACCGACGTCGGGCAGCATCAACGTGCTCGGCACCGACCTCGGCACGGCACGCCGGCGCGAGGTGCGTGAGCTACGCCGGCGGATCGGGTTCGTCTTCCAGCAGTTCGAGCTCGTGGGCCGGCTCACCGCCCTGGAGAACGTGCTCTCCGGGGCGCTGGGCCGACTTCGCGGGCCGCGCCTGGGCACCCTGAGCTATCCGCTGTCGCTGCGCCGCGAGGCACTGGCGCACCTGGATCGCGTCGGTCTCGCCGACCGTGCCTTCCAGCGGGCCGGCACCCTGTCCGGCGGCCAGCAACAGCGGGTGGCGATCGCCCGCGCGATGATGCAGCGCCCCAAGATCCTGCTCGCCGACGAGCCGGTGGCCTCCCTCGACCCGGAGACCTCCGAGCAGGTGATGGACCTGATGTTCGGCATCTGTCAGGAGCACGACATCACCATCATGGTCTGCCTGCACCAGGTCGATCTCGCGCTCAAGTGGGCCGAACGGATCATCGGCCTGCGCGCCGGTGGCGTCGTCCTCGACGTGCGGGCCGACGCCGTCGGCCGCGACCAGGTCATGGAGATCTACCAGCGCGTCCTCGACGAGCCGGCGGTTGAGGAAGCCGCCCAGGCTCCGGCGTTCTCGTCGGTTCGGCAGGCGGCGAGCCTGCGATGACCACGTTGGTCCGCCCCATCGAACCCACCCCCGCGGCGCCGGCCGCGGTGGGCCGGCTGCGTCCGCCGATCACCCGGCGCGGCGTCGTCCTGGCCGTGCTGGGCATCGTCGCGCTGGTGCTCGTGGTCGTTTCCTGGCGGGCGACGGAGTTCGGCCTCGGCGCCCTCGTCTCCGGCCTGGGCGACATGTGGACGTTCCTGCGCAGCACCATGCCGCCGGAGTTCTCCTCCGCGAACTACCCGCTGAGCTCCATGTTGCAGGACGTGCTGTCGACCATCGCGATGGCGGTGCTGGGCACCGCGCTGGCCATGGTGCTGTCCATCCCGCTGGGCTTCCTGGCGGCCCGCAACACCACACCGCATCCGGCGGTACGGGCCATCGCGCGCGTGATCATCACCGGCTGCCGGGCCGTCCCCGACATCATCTTCGCGCTGATCTTCCGTGAGGCGCTGGGCATCGGCGTGCTGCCCGGTGTCCTGGCGCTCGGCCTGCACTCCATCGGCATGCTGGGCAAGCTCTACGGCGACGGCATCGAGCAGGTGCCGGCCGGCCCGCGCGAGGCGATCACCGCGACCGGCGCCGGCCGCCTGCAGACGATCGCGACCGCGGTCGTGCCGTTCGCCTCGCCGGCGATCCTGTCCAACGCGCTCTACCGCTTCGACATCAACCTGCGGTCCTCCGTGGTGCTCGGCTTCGTGGGCGCCGGCGGCATCGGCTTCACTCTGCAGGCGGACATGAACACGCTGCAGTTCCAGCTCGCGATGGGGATCGTCATCGTGATCACGATCCTGATCCTGGTGCTGGAGTTCCTGGCCGCGCTGCTCCGCTCGGCACTGATCGGAAACGACGCGCCGGAGACCGGTGGCGGCCGGTCCTCGCGCCGCCGCAAGGCCGGGGGAG
>DASVLX010000185.1:0-15050 GCA_036384655.1 Pseudonocardiaceae bacterium | reverse complement strand
CTGCGCGCGGTGTGGTTCGACGCCGGCCCGGACCGGCCCGGCCGGCTGCTGCTGGTGGCGCACCACCTGCTCGTCGACGGGCTGTCCTGGCGGATCCTGCTGGAGGATCTGGCCCGCGCCTGGCGCGGCGAGCCGCTGCCGCCGGTCGGCACCTCGCTGCGCGAATGGGCCACCACGTTGTCCACTGTGGATCGCTCGGCCGAGCTGGAGCTGTGGTCCGCCCAGTTGGACACCCCCGACCCCGACCTGGGTGCCCGGTCGTTCCAGCCGGCCGTCGACACGATCGGCACCGCCGACACGCGCACCCTGACCCTGCCGGAGTCGCTGTCCGAGGCCGTGCTGCGCACCATCCCGACCGCCTTCCACACCGGCGTCCAGGAGGTGTTGCTGGCCGGGCTGGCCCTGGCGGTGCACCGCTGGCGAACCCGGCGCGGCGGCCCGGCGGATCGGCTGCTGGTGGATGTCGAGGGCCACGGCCGCGAGGACCTGGTGCCGGGCGCGGACATCTCCCGCACGGTCGGCTGGTTCACCAGCCTGTTCCCGCTGGGGCTCGACCTTGCCGAAGAAAAGGACGCCGCGCCGGATTCCGGCGCGGTGCTGCGGCTGGTCAAGGAAACCCTGCGCGGGCTGCCCGACCACGGCGCCGGCTACGGGATTCTGCGCTACCTCAACGAGCAGGGCGCCGAACTGGCGAACCGCCGGCCGCCGCAGATCGGCTTCAACTACCTCGGCCAACTCGGCGGCGACGACACGGCGGACTTCGCCCTCGCCGAGCCGCTCGCCGCACCGGCCGGCGACCCGGCCACCCGGCTCGCGCACGCCCTGGAGATCAACGCGTACTCAACCGGCTCTGAGCAGGTCATGGCCACCGTGACCGCTGCCGGCCAACTGCTGTCCGAGGACGACCTGACCGAACTGCTGGAGGATTGGCTGGCCGGGCTGACCGAACTGGCCGAGCACACGGCGGCCGGCGGCGGCGGGTACACCCCGTCGGACTTCCCGCTGGTCACGCTGAACCAGCAGGCCATCGACGCGCTGCGGGCCGAGTACCGAGGCGACTTCGGCAGCCAGATCGACGTGCTGCCGCTCACCGCGCTGCAACGCGGCCTGCGGTTCCACGCCCTGCTGGACGAGACCGGCGCCGACGTCTACACCGTGCAGTTCACCTTCGACCTGTCCGGCCCGGTCGACACGGCTCGGCTGCGCGCCGCCGGGCGTGAGCTGGTCCGCCGGCATCCGAACCTGGCGGCGGCCTTTCCGGCCGACGCCGAGGTGCAGGTGCTGCCGGCCGGCCCGACCGTGCCGGACATCCCGTTCACCGAGCTTGATCTGTCCCCAGTGGACGATGAGGACGATGAGTCCGCCGCGCTGGACCGGGCGCTGGCCGCCGATCGTGCCGCCCGGTTCGACCTGGCCCGGCCGCCGCTGCTGCGGATGACCCTGATCAACCTGGGCGGGCGGCGTTCGGTGCTGGCGGTCACCAACCACCACATCCTGCTCGACGGCTGGTCCATGCCGGTGCTCGCCCAGGAACTCTTCGCCCTGTACGCCGGACGGCGCGACCTGCCGGCCGCGACCCCGTTCGCCGAGCATCTGCGCTGGCTGGCCGGCCGGGACCGGGCGGAGGCCGAACACGTCTGGACCACCGAGCTGTCCGGAGTGGACGAGCCGACGCTGCTCATTCCCGCCGGCAAGGGCCGCCGCGCGGTCGCGCCGGCGCGGGTCGTGGAGGAACTGCCCGCCGCCGAACTGGTCGCGCTCACCGACATGGCCCGGCACGCCGGGCTGACCCTCAACACGGTCGTGCAGGGCGCCTGGGGTGTGCTGCTCGGCAAGCTCACCGGCCGCGCCGATGTCACCTTCGGCGCCACCGTGTCCGGCCGCCCGGCCGAACTTCCCGGCGTGGAAACCATGGTGGGCCTGTTCATCAACACCGTCCCGGTCCGGGTCCGTGTCGACGAGGACCAGACCGATCCCGCCTGGGTGGTGCTGGCCCGGTTGCAGGACGCGCAGACCGGGCTGCTCGCGCACCAGCATCTCGGCCTGGCCGACATCCAGCGGGCCGCCGGTCTGGACGAGCTGTTCGACACGCTGACCGTGTTCGAGAACTACCCGCTGGACCCCGACGCGCTCAGGCTGGACGGCACCGGCCTGGCGGTCACGAACGTCGGCGGCACGGACGCCACCCACTACCCGGTCACACTGATCATCACCGCCGGCGAGACCCTGAAACTGCGGCTGGACTACCAGCCGGAGGTGATCAGCGCCTCCGATGCCGAGCTGATCCTGCGCCGGCTGCGCCGGGTGCTGGCCGCGTTCGTCGCCGATCCGGCCGTGCCGGTCGGCGCGATCGACGTGCTCTCGCCGGCCGAACGCGACCAGGTGCTGCACGGCTTCAACGACACCGCCCACCCGGTCACCGCGACCACCCTGCCGGCGATCTTCGCCGAGCAGGCCGCGCGCACCCCCGACCACGCGGCCGTCGTGTTCGAGGACAGCGCGCTGAGCTACGCGGAACTGGACGCGGCCGCCAACCGACTCGCCCGGCTGCTCATCGACAGGGGCGTCGGCCCGGGCCGGCTGGTCGCGCTGGCCGTGCCGCGCTCGCTGGAACTGCTGGTCGCGATGTACGCGGTGCACAAGGCCGGCGCCGCCTACCTGCCGATCGACCCGGACTACCCGGCCGACCGCATCGAGTTCATGCTCGGCGACGCCGACCCGGCGGTGCTGATCACCACGCCCGCCGTGAACATCGAGCCGGGCGACACGCCCACCCTGGTCCTGCCGTTGCCCGCCGGGGACCTGGCCGGCTACTCCGCCGCGCCGGTCACCGACGCCGACCGGCTCACCCCGCTGACCCCCGACCACCCCGCCTATGTCATCTACACCTCGGGTTCCACCGGCCGGCCGAAGGGCGTGCTGGTGCCGCACCGGGGGATCGTCAACCGGCTGCGCTGGATGCAGCACGCCTATCCGCTGGACGACACCGACCGGGTGGTGCAGAAAACCCCGTCCGGGTTCGACGTGTCGGTGTGGGAGTTCTTCTGGCCGCTGCAGATCGGCGCGACCCTGGTGGTGGCCCGGCCGGAGGGCCACAAGGACCCGCTCTACCTGGCCGAGCTGATCGATCGGGAGCGGATCACCACCATCCACTTTGTCCCGTCCATGCTGCACGCCTTCATGGAGGCGCTGCCGGCCGGCGCGGCACGCGGACTGCGCCGGGTGATCTGCTCCGGCGAGGCCCTGCCGGTCGAACTGACCGAGAAGCTGCTGGCCACGCTCGGTCCCACCGGCACCGAGCTGCACAACCTGTATGGGCCGACCGAGGCATCCGTCGATGTCACCGCCTGGACCTGCCGGCCGGGCGAGACCAGTGTCCCCATTGGACGCCCGGTGTGGAACACCCAGACCTATGTGCTGGACGGTGCGCTGAACCCGGCGCCGATCGGGGTGGCCGGTGAGCTGTACCTGGCCGGCGACCAGCTCGCGCTCGGCTATCTCGGCCGACCGGCCCTGACCGCGCAACGGTTCGTCGCCAACCCCTACGGCCGGGCCGGCGCCCGGATGTACCGGACCGGTGACATCGCGCGCTGGCGGGCCGACGGCGCGCTGGAGTACCTGGGCCGGGCCGACGACCAGGTCAAGATCCGCGGCCAGCGCATCGAGCTCGGCGAGATCGAGACCGTGCTCGCCGGTCACCCCGACGTCACCCAGATCGCGGTGGTCGCCCGGGAGGACACGCCCGGCACCAAGCGGCTGGTCGCGTACGTGGTGGGCGAGGTGGAGCCGGACGCGCTGCGCGCGTTCGCCGCCGACACCCTGCCCGAGCCGATGGTGCCGGCCGCCATCGTCGCGATGCCCGCACTGCCGCTGACCCCGAACGGCAAGCTCGACCGCAAGGCACTGCCCAAGCCCGACTTCGGCTCCCGCACCGGTGGCCGCGCCCCGGCCACCCCGGCCGAGAGGGTGCTCGCCGGACTGTTCGCCGACGTCCTCGGGGTCGCCGAGGTCAGCGCCGAGGACAGTTTCTTCGACCTCGGCGGCGACTCGATCATCTCGATTCAACTGGTCAGCCGGGCCCGGCAGGCCGGCCTCGGCCTGACCCCACGCCAGGTCTTCGAGAAGCGCACGGTCGCCGACCTCGCCGCCGTAGCCACGGACCTGGGCGGCGGCCTGGCGGCGGTGACCACCGAGGCCCCGGACGCCGGGACCGGCGAGCTGGTCCCGACCCCGATCGCGCACTGGCTGCTGGACGAGGGCGGCGACATCACCACCTTCAACCAGTCGATGCTGCTGGCCACCCCGGCCGGGCTGACCGCCGACTGGCTCGACACCGCGCTGCGCACCCTGATCGACCACCACGACACGCTGCGGCTGTCGGTGTGCGGCGAGACCGGCCCCGGCAGCTGGACGGTGACGGTCGCGCCACGCGGCACCGAGCCGGCACCGGGCCTGCTGAGCCGGGTGGATATCTCCACTGTGGACGCGGAGGCGCTGACGAAGACGCTGGCCCAGGAGGCCGACGCGGCCAGGGCGGAACTCGATCCGTGGGCCGGCGCGGTGCTGCGCGCGGTGTGGTTCGACGCCGGCCCGGACCGGCCCGGCCGGCTGCTGCTGGTGGCCCACCACCTGGTGGTGGACGGGGTCTCCTGGCGGGTGCTCACCGACGACCTGGCCCGGCTGTGGCAGGGAGCCGACCCACAGCCGGTCGGCACCTCCTACCGGACCTGGGGAACGCTCCTGGTCGAGCAGGCGAGCCAGCGCGCCGGCGAGGCCGAACTGTGGGCCGAACAGTTGGGCCACAACGGAAGGCCGCTGGGCGCCCGCCCGCTGGACCCGGCCGTCGACACCGCCGGCACCGCCAGGACCCTCACCATCGAGGTGCCCGCCGAGCACACCGAGGCGCTGCTGTCCGACCTGCCCACCGCCTACCACGCCAACCCGCAGGACGTGCTGCTCACCGCGCTCGGCCTGGCGGTCGCGGACTGGCGCGGCGAGCCGGACGCGCCGGTCGTGGTCGACGTCGAGGGCCACGGCCGCGCCGACCTGCCCGGCACCGACACCTCCCGCACCCTCGGCTGGTTCACCACCAGCTACCCGGTCCGGCTCGACCCGGTCGCGGACGATACCGACCCGGCGAACGTCTGGGACGGCGGCCCGGCCACCGGCGCCGCGATCAAGCGGGTCAAGGAGGCCCTGCGCGCCCTGCCCGACAACGGACTGGGCTTCGGCCTGCTGCGCTACCTCAACCCGGACACCGCGCCGGCGCTGGCCGCCCGGCCCCGCCCGGAGATCGGCTTCAACTACCTGGGCAGGCTCGCCGCCCCCGGACAGCCGGCGGACTGGGCGCCGGCGCCCGAGGGACCCGGCATCGGCGGCGGCGCCTCGCCCGGCATGCGCCTGCCACACACCATCGAGATCAACGCCGTCACCCAGGACGGCCCGGACGGCCCACGGCTGTCCGCCACCCTGCTCTACCCGACCGGCGTGCTCACCGAGCAGCGGATGCGCGCGCTGGCCGATCGTTGGCTCGCGGCGCTGGCCGCGCTGGCCGATCATGCCCGACGCCCGGACGCCGGCGGGTTCACCCCGTCCGACCTGAATCTGGTTGAGCTCGACCAGGAGGACATCGAGTCCTTTGAGGACGAGCTGACCTCGGAGTGGGAGCTGTCGTAGTGAGTACACCCGGGAGCAAGCCGAAGGCGAGAGTGGCGGACGTCCTGCCGCTGTCCCCGCTGCAGGAGGGCCTGCTGTTCCACGCCCTGTTCGACGAGCAGGATGCGGACGTCTACACCGTTCAGTTCGCCTTCGACCTGGTCGGCCCGCTGGACGAGAAGGTCCTGAAGACGTCTGTGGCGGCGCTGCTGGCCCGGCACGCGAACCTGCGCGCGGCGTTCCGGCAGAAGAAGTCCGGCGAGACCGTCCAGGTGATCGCCAGCGCGGTCCCCACCCCGCTGCGGGTCGTCGACGTGACCGGTGAGGACGACCCCGAGACGGCCGCGGCGAAGGCCGCCGAGCAGGACCGGACCCGGCGGTTCGACCTGGGCAAGCCGCCGCTGCTGCGGTTCTCCCTGGTGCGCTTCGCAACCGAGAACCACCGGCTGGTCGTGTCCAACCACCACATCCTGCTGGACGGCTGGTCGCTGCCGGTGCTGGTGCGTGAGCTGTTCACGCTCTACGCCCACGACGGCGACCCGGCCAGCCTGCCGCGAGTCACCCCGTACAAGGACTATCTGGCCTGGCTGTCCCATCAGGACAGTGCGGCCAGCGAGGCGGCCTGGCGCGAGGCGATGTCCGGTGTGGACGAACCGACCCTGGTCGCGCCGGCCGACCCGTCCCGGTCGCCGGCCTCCCCGAAGACCATCACCACCGCGCTCGACCCGGAACTCACCGCCGGCCTCACCGAGGCCGCCCGCGTTCACAAGCTGACCCTGGCCACCCTGGTGCAGGCCGCCTGGGGACTGGTGATCGCGCAGCAGACCGGCCGTGACGACGTGGTGTTCGGCGCCACCGTGTCCGGCCGCCCGCCGGAGCTGCCCGGCGTCGAGTCCATGGTCGGCCTGTTCATCAACACCGTGCCGGTGCGGGTGCACCGCGACCCGGCCGCCACGATCGCCGACACCCTCGCGCGGGTCGGCCAGGACCAGGCCCGGACGCTGGACCACCAGTACTCCCGACTGTCCGATGTCACGTCCTGGGCCAGGGCCGATGCCGGGGCTGCCGGCGGCGAGCTGTTCGACACGCTGACCGTGTTCGAGAACTACCCGCTCGACCCGGCCGCCCTCAAGCTGCCCGGCACCGGGCTGTCGGTCAGCAACATCGTCGGCCGGGACGCCACCCACTACCCGCTGACCCTGGTGGTGCTGCCCGGCGACGAACTGACCCTCCGGCTCGACTACCGCGACGACCTGATCGCCGAGCCGGTCGCCAGCGCGCTGCTGGACCGGATGGTCCTCGCGCTCGGCGCCATCGTGTCCACTCCGGACGCCAGGCTCGCCGCCGTCGACCTGCTGACCGAGGACGAGCGCGCCAACGTCCTCATTCGCTGGAACGGTGGTCCCACCGCCGCCACCACGTTCCCGGCGATGTTCGAGGCCACCGCGAAGGCCACCCCGGACGCGCCCTGCCTGGTGCACGGCGGCCTGACGCTGAGCTACGCCGAGGTCAACGAGCGCGCCAACCGGTTCGCCCGCCGGCTGGTCACCCGCGGAGTCTGGCCGGAACGGCTGGTCGCGCTGGTGCTGCCGCGCTCGCCGGAACTGGTGATCGCCGCGCTGGCGGTGACCAAGGCCGGCGGCGCCTACCTGCCCATCGACCCCTCCTACCCGGCCGACCGGATCGCGTTCACCCTGGCCGACGCGAAACCCGCGCTGGTGCTGGACAACCTGGACGCCCTCACCGCCGAGCTGAGTCAGGACGGTGATGGCTCCAACCTGACCGACGCCGACCGGATCGCCCCGCTGGACCTCCGGCATCCCGCCTATGTCATCTACACATCCGGCTCGACCGGCGTGCCCAAGGGCGTCGTCGTCACGCACGCCGGCATCGCACCGTTCGCCGAGTCCGAACTGGACAGGTTCGCCGGCACCGCCGACGGCCGGGTGTTGCAGTACTCCTCGCCCAGCTTCGACGCGTTCGTGCTGGAACTGTGCCTGACGTTCCGGTCCGGCTCGGCGCTGGTCGTGCCGGACCGCACCCCACTGGCCGGCGAGGTTCTCGCCGAGGTGCTCACCGACCAGCGGATCAGCCACGCGCTGATCCCGCCGGCCGCGCTGGCCAGCCTGCCGCCGGTGGAGCTGCCCGAGTTCCGCTCGCTGATCGTCGGCGGTGACGCCAGCTCCGCCGAACTGGTCGCCCGCTGGGCGGTCGGCCGGCGGATGGTCAACGCCTACGGCCCCACCGAGTTCACCGTCGTCGCCACCACCAGCCAGCCGCTCGACCCGGAGGGCGGCACCCCGCCGATCGGCAGCCCGCTGGCCGGCGACCGGGTGTACGTGCTGGACGCGGCGCTGCGGCCGGTGCCGCCCGGCCGGCCGGGCGAGCTGTACCTGGCCGGCGTGAGCCTGGCCCGCGGCTACCTGAACCGGCCCGGCCTGACCGCCGAGCGGTTCGTGGCCAACCCGTTCGGCCAGCCGGGGGAGCGGATGTACCGCACCGGCGACCTGGTCGCGTGGAACGCGAACGGTGAGCTGGACTTCCTCGGCCGCGCCGATGCCCAGGTCAAGATCCGCGGCTTCCGCATCGAACTCGGCGAGATCGAGTCGGTGCTGCTGGCGCATCCGGACGTCCAGCAGGTCGCGGTGGTCGTCCGCGAGGACCGGCCCGGCACCAAGCTGCTGGTCGCCTATGTCGTTGGTATCGCTGACCACGCCGAGCTGCGCGAGCGGGTCGCCGCCGCGCTGCCCGACTACATGTGCCCCAGCGCCTACGTCACGATGGACGCGCTGCCGCTGACCGCGAACGGCAGCAAGCTGGACCGCAAGGCACTGCCCGCCCCCGAACTCGCGCCCAGCGGCGGCCGCGCCCCGGCCACCGAGGCCGAGCGGATCATGGTCGAGCTGTTCGCCGAGGTGCTGGGCGTCGCGGAGGTCGGCCCCGAGGACAGCTTCTTCGACCTCGGCGGCGACTCGATCATCTCGATCCAGTTGGTCAGCCGGGCCCGCAAGGCCGGCCTGACCATCACCCCCAAGGACGTGTTCGGGCTGCGCACGCCGGCGGCCCTGGCCGCCCTCGCCGCCCCCGACCAGGTTGTCGGTGCGGCCGCCGCCGCCCAGCCCGACGACCCGGACGCCGGCGTCGGGCCGGTGCCGCTCACCCCGATCATGCACTGGCTGCGCGAGCATGGCGGCCCGATCGCCGCCTTCCATCAGTCCATGCTGGTCCGCACGCCAGCCGGGCTGGACGCCACCGGCGTGGCGAAGGTGCTCACCGCGCTGGCCGACCGGCATGACGCGCTGCGCCTCAAGCTGACCCGCACCGGTCCGGTGTGGAGCCTCGCGGTGCGGCCGCGCGGCAGCGTCAACGGTGCCGCCGTGCTGTCTACTGTGGATGTTCGGGGCGTCGCTGGTGACGCGCTGAAGGAACTCGTCGCCACGCACGCGGCCGCCGCCGGGGACCGGCTCGACCCAGAGGCCGGCCAGGTGCTGGCCGCGGTCTGGTTCGACGCCGGTGACCAGCCCGGCCGGTTGCTGCTCGCCGTGCACCACCTCGCGGTGGACGGGGTGTCCTGGCGGATCCTGCTGCCCGACCTGGCCGCCGCCTGGAGCGCGGTCGCCCGGAGCGCCACCCCCGAGCTGCCCCCGATCGGCACGCCGCTCAAGGCGTTCGCAGAGAAGCTCGGCCTGCTCGCCCAGGACCCGGCCCGGATCGCGGAAATCCAGTTGTGGTCGGACATCCTGCGGCCGGCCGAGCCGATCGCGCCGCGCCCGCTCGACCCGGCCCGCGACACGGTCGCGTCGGTCCGCGATCTCACCCTGGAACTGCCGGCCGAGATCACCGAGCCGCTGCTGACCAGCGTGCCGGCCGCCTACCACGGTGAGATCAACGACGTGCTGCTCGCCGGGCTGGCCATCGCGGTCGCCCGGTGGCGCGTCGACCGCGGCCACACCGACCACACCACCCTGCTGCACCTGGAAAGCCACGGCCGTCACGACCTCGGTGCCGATCTGGACCTGTCCCGCACGGTCGGCTGGTTCACCAGCCTTTACCCGGTCCGGCTCGACCTCGCCGGCCTGGACGTGACCGAGGCGCTGGCCGGCGGAGCGGCCGCCGGCACCGCGCTCAAGCTGGTCAAGGAAGCCCTGCGGGCGCTGCCCGACCACGGCATCGGCTACGGCCTGCTGCGTCACCTGCACCCGCAGACCGGGCCGCTGCTGGCCGGCCTGACCGCCACCGCCAACCCGCAGATCGGCTTCAACTACCTGGGCCGGTTCGCCGGCTCCGACGGCACCGCCGACTTCGGCCCGGCCCCCGAGGCGCCGCCGTTGGGCGGTGGGATGGCCGCCGAGACCGCCGTGCCGCACGCCCTGGAGATCACCGCGCTGACCCGGGCCGGCGGCGCCGGCTCGACCGCCGGATCGACACTCTCCGCGACCTGGGCCTGGCCGGGGGAGCTGTTTGACGAGAACGACATCCGGGACCTGGCCGAGGGCTGGTTCGCCGCGCTGCGCGCGCTGGTCGAGCACGCCGCCCGGCCGGCGGCCGGCGGCGGGTACACGCCGTCGGACTTCCCGCTGGTCCACCTCACACAGTCCGAAGTGGACACCGTGATGGCCGGCGTGCCGGCACGAAGCGAACTGCTGCCGCTGTCACCGCTGCAGGCCGGCCTGCTGTTCCACGCCGAGTACGACACCGCCGCGCCCGACGTCTACACCGTGCAACTGGCCATCGAACTGGACGGTGACCTGGACGTCGCGAGGTTCGCGGCCGCCGCCCGCGCGATGCTGGCCCGCGAGGACGGCCTGCGCACCGGCTTCTGGTCGGAGGGCCTGACCACCCCGGTGGCGTTCGTGCCGCCGGCCGTGCCGCTGCCCTGGCGCGAGGTGGACCTGACCGGCAGCCCCGACCCGGAGACCGCGCTCGCCGAGGTGCGGGCCGACGAGAAGGCTCGCCGCTTCGACCTGTCAGCCCCGCCGCTGCTGCGGTTCGTGCTGGTCACGCACGGCCCCAACAGGCGCACTCTGCTGTTGACTCACCACCACATCCTGCTGGACGGCTGGTCGATGCCGCTGCTGGCGCGGACGCTGTTCGCCGAGTACGCCGGTGCCGAGCTGCCGCCGGTCAGCCCGTACAAGGACTACCTGGTGTGGGCGGCCGGCCGGGATCGCGCCGCCGCCGAACGCACCTGGCGGACCGTGCTGGACGGCGTCACCGAGCCGACCCTGCTGGCCGGCGGTGACGTGCCGGCCCTGCCGGCGCCGCCGGCAAAGCACGCCGTGCGGGTGGGTGAGGCTCTCACCCGCGCGCTCAACACCGCCGCGCGTGGCCAGGGCGTCACCGTCAACACCGTCGTGCAGGCCGCCTGGGGTCTGGTGATCGCGCAGTGCACCGGCCGCGGTGACGTGGTGTTCGGTGCCACCACCGCCGGCCGCCCGCCCGAGCTGGCCGGCGTGGAAGCCATGATCGGCCTGTTCATCAACACCCTGCCGGTCCGGGTGCGGATCGACCCGGCCGAGCCGGTCGCCGGGCTGCTCAACAGGTTGCAGCGGCAGCGGTTGGAGGTCACCGAGCACCAGTACCTCGGGCTGACCGACATCCAGACGCTGGTCGGCACCGGCGAGCTGTTCGACACGCTCACCGTGTTCGAGAACTACCCGCTGGACCCGGAGAAGCTGGCGCTGCCCGGCACCGGCCTGCGGATCGCCGCCGCAGAGGTCGACGACGCCACCCACTACCCGCTGACCCTGGTCGCGCTGCCCGGCGACGAACTCGAACTGACCCTGACCTACCGGCCGGACGTGTTCGACGCCGAAACGGTCGACCGGATCGGCCAGCGGCTGCTCACGCTGCTGACCATCCTGGTCAACCAGCCGGAGCTGCCGGTCGGCCGGGTCGACGCGCTGCTGCCCGGCGAGCGCGAGCTGCTGCTGTCCACCTGGAACGGCGCGGTGCGGGACATCCCGGACACGCACGGATCGGTGCACGGCCGGTTCGCCCGGCAGGTCGCCGCGACACCGGACGCGGTCGCGCTGGTCGCCGGGGACAGCACGGTCACCTACCGGGAACTGGACCGGCGCGCCAACCGACTCGCGCACAAACTGATCGCGCTGGGCGTCGAGCCTGAGGACAAGATCGCCATCCTGCAACAGCGTTCCGTCAACCTGGTCGTGTCCACGCTGGCGGTGCTCAAGGCCGGCGCCGCGTATGTGCCGCTGGACGGCCGCAGCCCCGACTCCCGCCTGGAACATGTGCTGGCCCAGACCTCGGCCGCGGTGCTGCTCGCCGACCGGGCCAGCGTCGACCGACAGCTCGCGCACGACGCCACCGTCCTGGTGGTGGACGACGACCCAAGCATCGCGGAACAGCCGGACACCGACCCCGAGGTGCCCGCCTCACCGGCCAACTTGGCGTACGTCATGTACACGTCCGGCTCGACCGGCGAGCCCAAGGGCGTCTCCGTCACCCACCACGACGTGCTGTCCCTGGCCTTCGACAGCGCCTGGGACGGCGACAACCAGGACCGGGTGCTGCTGCACTCGCCGCACGCCTTCGACGCCTCCACCTACGAACTGTGGGTGCCGCTGCTGACCGGCCGCCAGTTGGTCGTCGCGCCGGCCGGCGAGCTGGACATGACCGAACTGGCCGGCGAGATCGCCGGCGGCGGGATCACCGGGCTGTGGCTGACCGCCGGCCTGTTCCGGCTGCTCGCCGAGGACTCGCCGGAATGCTTCGCCGGGGTCCGCGAGGTGTGGTCCGGCGGTGACGTGGTGCCCGCCGCGCTGGTCCGCAGGGTGCTGGACGTCAACCCGCACCTGGTCGTCGGCGACGGCTACGGCCCCACCGAGACCACCACGTTCGCCACCTACCACCGGATGAACGCGGAAGCCGAGATCGGCACGACTATCCCCATTGGACGGCCGCTGGACAACATGCGGCTGTATGTGCTGGACGACCGGGTGATGCTGACACCACCCGGGGTCACCGGTGAGCTGTACATCGCCGGCGCCGGCGTGTCGCGTGGCTACCTCGGCCGGCCGGAGCTGACCGCCGAACGGTTCGTCGCCGACCCGTTCGGCCCGGCCGGAGCCCGCATGTACCGGACCGGTGACCTGGTGCGCTGGGTCCAGAAACAGCCCAACGAGCCGGCGGTGCTGGAGTTCGTCGGCCGTGCCGACGAACAGGTCAAGATCCGCGGCTTCCGCATCGAACTGGGCGAGATCGAGGCCGCCATCGCCGGCCAGCCCGGCGTCGGCCAGGTCGCGGTGATCGTCCGCGAGGACCGGCCCGGCGACAAGCGACTGGTCGCCTACCTGGTCGGCGAGCCGGACACCGACGCGCTGCGCGAACACTGCGCCGAGGCACTGCCCGAATACATGGTGCCCACCGCGTTCGTCGTGCTGGACACCCTGCCGCTGACCGCCAACGGCAAGCTGGACCGCAAGGCCCTGCCGGCCCCCGAGCACGGCGCCGGCGGCACCTCCCGCCGGGCCCGCGACCCGCGCGAGGAAATCCTCTGTGGACTGTTCGCGGAGGTGCTCGGGCTGCCCGAGGTCGGCATCGACGACGGATTCTTCGCGCTCGGCGGTCATTCCCTGCTGGCCACCCGGCTGGTCAGCAAGATCCGCACCGCGCTGGGCGTGGAACTGCCGATCCGCGCGCTGTTCGAGGCGCCCACGGTCGCCGGTCTGGCCGCCAAGCTCGACTCGGCCAAGGCCGCCCGCGCCGCGCTGGTCCGCTACGAGCGGCCGGAACTGGTGCCGGCCTCCTACGGCCAGCGCCGGTTGTGGTTCCTGAACAAACTGGAGGGCGACGCCTCGCCGTACAAGATCCCGATCGGGCTGCGGCTGCGCGGCGAGCTGAACACCGAGGCGCTGCGCGCGGCACTGCGGGACCTGCTCGACCGGCATGAGGCGCTGCGCACCATCTACCCGGAGGTCAACGGCGAACCTGTGCAGCGCGTGTTGGACGCCGACCTGGCCACCCCGGCGATCCGGCAGGTCCGGACCGGCGAGGACGAACTGCGGGAGGCGGTGCACGCGGAGGTGGCCGCCGGCTTCGACCTGGCGGTCGACCCGCCGGTGCGCGCCACCCTGTTCCAGCTCGCGGACCGCGAGTACCTGCTGCTGTTGGTGCTGCACCACATCGCCGCCGACGGCTGGTCCATGGCGCCGATGGCCCGCGACTTCAGCCAGGCCTACGTCGCGCGGCTGTGCGGTGAGGCTCCACAGTGGACCGAGCTGCCGGTGCAGTACGCCGACTACAGCCTCTGGCAGCGAGACGTGCTGGGCAGCGAGGACACCGAGAACAGCCCGATCGCCGCGCAGGCCGAGTTTTGGCGCCGCACCCTCGCGGAGCTGCCGGAGGAACTGGACCTGCCGACCGACCGGCCGCGCCCGGCCCAGCCGACCTACGACGGCGGCACGCTGATGTTCGACCTCGACCCGGAGCTGCACGCGGCACTGGCCGCGCTGGCCAAGAACAACAGCGCCAGCCTGTTCATGGTGTGCCAGGCGGCGCTGGCCACCCTGCTCACCCGGGTCGGCGCCGGCACCGACATCCCGGTCGGCTCGCCGATCGCCGGCCGTACCGACGACGCCCTGGACGAGCTGGTCGGGTTCTTCGTCAACACCCTGGTGCTGCGCACCGACACCTCCGGCGACCCGACCTTCGTCGAACTGTTGCGCCGGGTGCGGGACACCGTGCTCGCCGCTTACGCCAACCAGGACCTGCCCTTCGACCGGCTGGTGGAACTGCTCAAGCCGGTCCGGGTGGCCGGCCGCAACCCGCTGTTCCAGGTGCTGCTGGTGTTGCAGAACAACGCCACCACCACGCTGGCGCTGCCGGACGTCGAGGTCACCGTCGAACCGGCCGGCGTGCACGCCGCCCAGTTCGACCTGTCCATCGACCTCACCGAGCGGCTGGAAGCCGGCATGGAGGCCGGCATCGCGGGCCGGCTGGACTACAGCGCCGAGCTGTTCGACGCCGGCACCGCTCGTGACCTGCTCGACCGGTTCGTCCGGGTGTTGCGCGAGATCGTCGCCGACCCCGACGAGCACATCGGCACGATGGACATCCTCACGCCCGACGAGCGCCGCAAACTGTTGGTGGACTTCAACACCACACACCGCCCGCTGGAGATCGACGGGGTGGTCGAGCAGGTTCGCGAGCACGCCCGCCGCACCCCGGACACCGTCGCGCTGGTGGACGACCGCGAGTCCGTGACCTACCTGCGGCTGGCGCGCAGGGCGGCCGCGCTGTCCGAGCTGCTGGTCGACGACGATGCCGCGCCCGGCGCGATCGCCGCGGTGTTCGCGCACCGGGGTGTGCTGGTGCCGACCGCGTTCCTCGGCATCCTCGGCGCCGGCGCCGCCTACACCCCGCTCGACCCGCGC
>DASVLX010000184.1:0-29288 GCA_036384655.1 Pseudonocardiaceae bacterium | reverse complement strand
CCTGTCCGCCCAGTTCACCACGAGGGCGGTGGCCGCCTTGCTCTTGCGGTTGGCCTCCCTCACGTTGAAAGGGGCCTACTCCTACTCGAAGGAGGCCGCCGAAACGTTCCGGTGGTACTCGAACACGATGCTGGTGCGCGTGGAGGCCACGGTCGGGTCCGCGGACAGGTGGTCAACGACGAAGCTGCGCAGTGCCGATGAGTTCTCGACCGCGATGTGGATGACGAAGTCGTCCGTGCCGCCAATGAAGAAGACCTGATTGACCCAGGGGAGTGACCGCACCCTTTCGGAGAACGCGCTGATGCTTGTCTGACGCGCGCCGGGCCGGAGGGTCACGCCGACCAGTGCCTGTATCCCACGGCCCAGCTCACTCTGACGGACAACGGCCTCGTAGCCGGCGATGATGCCGCGCTCCTCCAACCGCCGGATGCGCGCGTGGGCGGTGGATTCGGCGAGCCCAACGGCCCGCGCGAGCTGGCGGTTGGTCGCCCGCGCGTCCGTCCGGAGGATGTCGAGAAGGGCGATATCGACATCGTCCAGCGTGTCCGTGTCCTGAAGCATTCGCGGCCCTCGCTGCCGTGGACGACCTTGCCGTCGAATCTTTCCATCGGTCTGCGCCGTTCGGCAAGCAAGGTTTCGACATATGTCCCATTCTGGCGAGTTTCCTGCCAGGCTATGCGCACCACGACGAAGGAGCCTCGCCATGCGAATCGGCGTCCCCACCGAAATCAAGAACAACGAGAACCGCGTCGCGATCACCCCGACCGGGGTCGACGCCCTGGTCAGCCATGGGCACGAGGTATGGGTCGAGCCGGGCGCGGGACTGGGATCCCGCATCTCCGATGACGCCTTCGTCGCCGCCGGTGCCCGGCTCGCCGCCGACGCCGACGACGTCTGGGAGAAGGGCGACCTGCTGCTGAAGGTCAAGGAGCCCATCGAGCCCGAATATGGGCGGATGCGCGCCGATCAGGTGCTGTTCACCTACCTGCACCTAGCCGCCGACCGACCGCAGACGGACGCGTTGGTGCGTTCCGGCATCACCGCGATCGCCTACGAGACCGTCCAGCTTGACGATGGCTCGCTGCCGCTGCTGGCACCGATGAGTGAGGTGGCCGGACGCCTGTCGATCGCGGTCGGCGCCTATCACCTGCTTGGTCCGGTGGGCGGGCGCGGCACCCTGCTCGGCGGCGTCCCCGGCACCCGCAAGGCGAAGGTCGTCGTCATCGGCGGCGGTACCGCCGGCGAGCACGCCACCCGCAATGCTCTCGGGCTTGGCGCGGATGTCACGGTCATCGACCTGTCCCTGCCCCGGCTGCGCGCGCTGGAGGAAATGTTCGGCGGCGCGATCCAGACCCGGCACTCGTCCCGTCTGGAGATCGCGAACCAGCTGGCCGAGGCCGATCTCGTCATCGGCTCGGTGCTGATCCCGGGCGCGGCGGCGCCCAAGCTCGTGACCGACGAGATGGTGTCCCGGATGCGCGACGGCTCGGTGCTGGTGGACATCGCGATCGACCAGGGCGGCTGCTTCGAGGGTTCACACCCGACGACCCACGACGCCCCGACATTCCCGGTGCACAACTCGCTGTACTACTGCGTCGCGAACATGCCGGGCGCGGTGCCGGAGACGTCCACCCGCGCGCTGACCAACGCGACACTCCCGTACATCCTCAGCATCGCCGATAACGGCTGGCCGACGGCGGTCGCGCAGGATCCCGCGCTCGCCCGGGGTGTCAACGTCCACAGCGGACGCGTCACCAACCGTGGTGTCGCCGAGGCCCTGGGCCTCGACCTCGCCGCAGACCTGGTCCCCGCCGCCTGACCCCCACACTTGAAACGCCGTCCGGGCGCGGTGCCGGCGCTGGTTTCCGGCGAACGGCACCGCGTTGGACCACCGCGTCCGGCCGGGGTCAATGTTTTGGCAGTATTCCCCGAGGGTCGTTAAGAACGAATCATTGTCCGCGCCGAATGCCTTCTCCGGGACTCTGATCGAAGTGTCGATCAGAGTCCCAGGAGGAGATCGTGACACTGTCTGAGTTGCTACCCAGCGTCGGCCTTTCGGCCGAACCGAAGCTGGACGGGCAGCTGTGGCCGGATGAGACCAGCATCGGCGAAGGCGCTGACGTCATCGTCGGCGGCGTCGGGCTCTCCCGGATCGCCGCCACCTTCGGCACTCCATGCCAGGTGCTCGACGAGACACACCTGCGTCGTCAGGCACGGATGTTCCGACGCGTGCTGCCCGAAACCGAGGTGGCGTTCGCGAGCAAGGCCCTGCCATGCCGGTCCGTGGTCCGCTGGATGGCGGAGGAAGGTCTGTCGGTCGATGTCAGCTCCGCGGGCGAGCTCGCCATCGCGCGGTCGGTGGGATTTCCCGCCGAGCGCATTCTGTTCCACGGCAACGTCAAGACCGCCGAGGACCTGAAGGCGGCGCTCGCCTACCGCGTCGGGCGGATCGTGATCGACTCCCTGGACGAGATCGATCATCTGGCGGCCCTGGTCACGGCGGGACAGGCCGTGATGATCCGTGTCACGCCCGGGGTTGACCCGCACACCCACCAGGCCATCGCGACCGGCGTGGAGGACCAGAAGTTCGGCCTGTCGCTCGCCTCCGGGGCGGCCATGGAGGCGATCGGCCGGGTGCTCGCCCAGCCGAGCCTGCGCCTGGTCGGCCTGCACTGTCATATCGGCTCCCAGATTCGTGGTGTCGCGCCCTATGAGGAGGCGGCCCGGCGGATGGTCCGGCTGATCGTGGACGTTCACGCCCGCTATGGCGTCACGATCGGCACACTCGATCTCGGCGGCGGCTTCGCCGTGCCGTACCTCGCGGGCGAGGACTCCTTTGACGTCGACGGCCTGGCCATGCGGCTGCGAGGCGCGTTGAACTTCGAGTGCGCCACCGGCCGCGTGCCGGTACCGCGGTTGATCATCGAGCCAGGACGCGCGATCGCGGCCACGGCGGGTGTGACCCTGTATCGCGTCGCCGCGGTCAAGCGGGGCACGCGGCGAACCTTCGTCGCCGTGGACGGCGGAATGAGCGACAACCCGCGCCCGGCGCTGTATGGCGCGCGGTACACCGTGCGCCTGATCGCCCGGCACTCCAACGCACCCCGCCGCGTCTGCACCGTGGTCGGCAGGCACTGCGAGGCGGGTGATGTCATCGCCGATGATGTCCCGCTCCCGGCCGACATCCATGCCGGCGACCTGATCGCCGTGCCGGTGACCGGCGCCTACCACTACGCGATGGCCTCGAACTACAACATGGTCGGCAGGCCACCCGTCGTCGGTGTTCGCGACGGTCGTACGACGCTGCTGGTGCGCCGGGAGACCGAGGACGATTTGCTTCGCCGTGACCTCGCCGCATAACCAGGCCCCGGTCTGGGCGGCCACAGCCCTGTTACGGCCGCCCGGACCGACGGGCGTCAGGCCAGGTAGGGGTGTATAGGCCGCAATCTCCACGGTGATGCCGGCGTCGGCCGACATCCCTGCCCTGGCAGACGTCAGGCGTCCCCTTCGGAGCCGCGTTGTTCCTCTTGCAGTACTTCCAGTGCCGTGTCGATGAGCTGCCTGGCAGGCTTGCCGTATACCGCTTGTTGCTCAAGCATCGTGAATGCTTTGTTGTAGAGGGCGATCTCGGCCGGTTGGGTGATGCTCAGCTCGGCCGAGATGGTCTCGATCTGGACCAGGCGGTTGTCGAACATGATGAACTGGTTCACCGGCACCTCGTAGCTCGTCCACGTTGGGACAATGCCGAGACGCACGCGGGGCAAGGTCATGACCGTGAGCAGGCGGTCCAGTTGCCCGATCATGGTGCCCCGGTCACCCACGAGTGTTGACAGCGCTTGCTGTGCCAAGATGAAGTGGAAACGGTGGTCACCCCGGTAGAGAATCTGTTGTCGTTCCATGCGGGTGGCGACGCCGGCCTCCAGGTCATCGGGAATGTTGTAGAAAGCAATGACCTTGCGCAGGATGGCGGTGGCGTAGTCGGGCGTATGCAGCAGGCCCGGTACCAGGTGTGGTTCGTACCAGCGCATCAGGGTGGTCGCCGCTTCGAGCTTGACCGAGATTCGTTGGCGATGTCGGGTGCCGGCGGCCAGCATGCGTCGCCACTCGATGTACATCGCTTCCAGATGGCGGACGGTCGCCAGCAAGTCGGGTATCTGCTGTTGTGCACCTGTATGTTCGCACCAAACGCGGATATCGTCCTCGGTCGGTGCTTGTTTTCCGTATTCTATTTTGGAAATCTTGGAGCTGTGCCACCCGGCTAGGCCGGCCAGGTCACGGCCGGTGAGACCCGCCTCGTTGCGGATATCTCGTAGCCGTTGGCCGAGAGCCTGCCGTGCCTGAAAGACGGTATCTGACATGACGTGCTTGTTCAGACAGTGACGTACTCACTGGTGAGGTACTCGGCATGGGGGATGGCTGTGTTCCAGACTTGTTCGTGAACGGCTCGGCACCGTGCCACGATGGCGGGGTCGGTCGTACTCGCCCCACCGGCAAACCGGCCGGTGGGCTCGAAGACCGTGAAAACGACACGCTCGTCATCGAACAACCACCAGTCATCGGTCGTCAGTTCGGCAGGGTCAACCACGTGCCGGGGGAGGTAGCGGATGTCTTCTCCGGCTTCGATGTTGTGCCGAGCGACGGCCAGGCCCCACCGCGTGTAGTCGACGTGGGGCACCGTGACCACCCGCGCCCGAGTGATGCGTTTCCCGGCGGCCGTGGTGGTGCGTACCAGATCGAGCCACGGCTGGAGCCAGGCGAAGTCGTCGGGCTGACCGGCCAGGAACAGCTCGAACGGGCCGGCTTCGTCCGGGGTGTGGTAGCTGTCCTGCACTTCGAGATGGAACGCCGTTTCGCGGAACTGCCGAAACAGGTCGTCAAATGCCTCACCCTGTAGTAGCTGCACCTGGTCCTCGTCCTTCCGTGACGGCGGGCTCTCGACCGACTTCGACACAGGTCTCGTAGCCGGGAATGCTCATCTGCGACAGCGCCTCGGCGTCCGTCACCGGCGCACCGGTGAGCACGAAGCTGCCGCGGCCCGTGTCGGACAAGACCGCGCCCAGCCGGGTGTCGGGCAGGAGATAGCCGACGAGCCGTTGCGGGATTTCGACGCTGACCGGTTGACCAGCAACCTTCCAGCCCTGCACGACATAGCTGCCCCGGTCGGTGGCGAACAAGGTCGGTGAACCCCCCGCCTGGGTCTCTTTGCCGAGGAACGTTAGCCGCATGACGGCCCCCTTCACATCAGGTGTGCGGCAGTTTGCTGCACGACCTCGATCGTGGCTGCACCAGCGTGGACCGTCAACCACAGCAAGCAGTGAGCATGCGATCCGAGCAAACTCTAGCAAACTTCTGGCTCCGTCTGGTCGCTCTCTCGTAACGTGATCAGCCATGAGGTCGCCGCCGCGCTCTTCGGCAACACCGAGGCCGCCGGTCACGATCTTGGCTGCGGCTCGATGATGGCGCCCAGCCCAAGCCCCCGGCTGCTCAACCCGAACCCCGACCCGGGTCGAGCAGCCGGGTTCCCACGACGCCAACACGCCAGATACTTCGCACCAACGCCGCGCGACCGAGAGACCACGAACACGCCACCCGGATTGCGACAGCGTGACGTTGACCGAGGGATGTGGCTGGAGAAGTTTCCGGCCGATAGCGGCCAGATGATGGTTGGTCGCACACCCGAGTGCGCGCCCACCCAACCCAAGAAACCATCATCTGGTGTGTAAAAGAGTGGCGGGTCGAGAACAGGTCTGTTTTCGGCCCGCCACTTCATCGTTGGCGCGTTCCGTTTGAGTGTTTCAGTGGATATGAGGGCGTACCGACCATCCATCCACGTCAGCGGTCAAGGATGGCGAGAGATCCGCGAGACCGGGCCTATCGGCCCTGCGCCATTCGTTCAGGACGGTCGTGATTTCGTCGTGTGCCTCGTCGGTGCCCGCTCTGAGAAGGGCGCCGTTGCTGAGGCTGATGGCGACACTGTTCGGCGTGGCCGTTCCGATGCCCCAGCCGTGGGTGCCGCCGACGCTGGCCGGGTTGGTGCTCGACGCGAGTAGGAAGGTGGTGAACCCGCTCCAGTCGTCGGCGTGGCGGTCGAAGAACTCGGGCTCGGGCTCGGCGTGGGCAACGTCGCTGAGCAGTTGGTCGGCGACGGTGCTCGGCTGCTGGTGGAGCTGGTGTGCGCTGATCCACCAGGCTGGTCCAGCCGTCGTGCGGTGGACCGCGTCGACGTAGCGGATCGGCAGGCCGAGTTCGGTGATGATCTCAGGGGCCATCTCGATAAAGCTGCCAGGGTGGAGTTCGCCGTCCCGGACGGTACCGCCGTCGACGACGCACCGGAGGATGGCGTTGGTGCCCGCGATGTCGGCGATCTTCACCGGCGCGACGATGACCGCGCCGGTCTTGGCTTGCTCGACCCATGCCGTGGGCAGGACGTGCGGGGTGACCCACCCGACGATTCGGTCGAACGGGGCCGACGCCGCCCAGCCGTGGAAGCCGTCCGCGGCGTGCAGTTCGATGTTGGTGTGTCCGGCCCGTTTGTGCCGGGTGCGAGCGCGCTCCACGAGGCTGGGATCGATGTCGACGGACACGACATGCCCGTCCGCGCCGGCGATGCCGGACAGCAGCGACCCGGAGTAACCGGACCCGGTGCCGATCTCCATCACCGTCATCCCCGGCTGGATGTCCAGCAGGCGCAGCATGTCGTGGATGGTGGTGTCGGTGGTGATCTGCGGGACTAGGTCGCCGTCGTCGGTGGTGGTCCAGTCGTCGTAGTCGATCGTGGCGGCGACGGCTGAAACGAGGTCTGTCACGGTGTACTCCGGTTCGGAAAGGTCGGTGCGGAAATGGTGATCAGCGGCCGGTAGTCCGCCGTAGTCATGGGTTCGCCGATCGGCTCGCCATGGAGGTCGGCCAACCAGGCGTGTGCGGCCAAGGGTGGTGTGCGTACCCCCATCCGCCAGGTGACGCCACGACGGCGCGCGGCCAGCAGGACCGTCGCGGTCAAGGATCGTTCCAGGCAGGCGATGCGGGCCGGAACCCAGGCGGCTGCGGCGTCGACAGCGCCCAGCGCACGCGAGACCTCGTCAGTGGTCGCTTCCCGGCGGGTCGTGCCGGCCAGCCAGCCGACGGCGGCGATGACGCGATCAAACCGCGCGGTGCGCACCGCGAGACGGACCAGCAGCGCCACACACGCGGCGGTCGCGGTCGTGGCGATCCCCGGTAGGGGCAGGCGCGTGGTGGCCATCGGTGTGCTCACGTCTCCTCCTCGCTGGTGCTCGTCGGAACCCCTCGCACGGCTGCTGTGTTGGATGGTTCGCTCGCGGGCTCGCTCACATGTCGGCCCTCACCAGTCCGGCCCGCCGCAACGCCTCGACCAGCAGGTCGAGGTCGGCGCGGACCCGGGCAGCATGGGCCGGGTACCGCTCGGCGAGCGAACCCGCGACGGCGTCGAGCTGTCCGTCGTGCTGGCACAGGGCCGTCCACATGGCCGCCGCCGTGGCGTTGCAACGGAACAGCGTGCCCGACCGCTGTGCCAGCAGCACCAGGCCGCCGTCGTCCATCGGTGTCGTGATGATGCTCGGTTCAGGTCGGAAACGCACCGCTACCTCCCACGGTGGCAGACATCGTTGCCATCTTGTCCTCTGTGGACCGTAGCCACAGCTCCATGCTGATCACCGTGTCGAACGCGCCGAGTCGGATCGGTATCCCGGCCGCGCCCCGCCGTTGTTCGTCACGCACCGCTGGGATGTCGATCAATCCGAGCGCGCCCAGTCGGGAGCCCGCCAGCAGGTGATCGAGTTGGTCGGTGTTGCGTCGCAGGCCGCGATACGACAGGGCGGTGTAGTCGCCCTTGGTGCGGCGATCGACGATGCCCTTGGGCACCAGCCCGCCGACCGCGTGCCGCAGCAGCGGCTTGGGCTCATCGGGTGTCGTCCGCACGGACGCGGGAACGGACCAACAGGCACGGACCGCCCCGTCATCCAGATACGGCGACTGCACGGTGACGCCACACGACGCGGCGAGTTCCACATCGGAGCGCAGGCCACGCGAGAACGCGTTGAGGGACAACCACGCGGTGGCGTCACCGATACCGAACCTGCCCGGCACGACCGGCACCGCGTGCTCCTCGGCGTGCTGGCGCAGCCGTTGCCCGACCAGACGGCGGGCCTCGGGTGTCGCCCACACGCTGGCGCCACTGAGATCGAACCAGGAAACCAGCCGCGCCCACCCCCTCGGCGGGCCGCCACCGCTGATCAGGTTGTCGGCCGCCCGGGCCAACGCGACGCGGTAAGGCATTCGCCGTAGGGCCGACGCGGCGCGGACGAGCCTGTACGGCGACTGGTGCCGCAGCTGTGCCCAACCATTCGCATGCCGCCAGAGGGCTCGCGCGGTACGAGGACCAGCGAGGTCGGCCAGGTACGACGGCAGCGCCAACAGAACGCCATCGCCGCCGTCACCACCGAGGTGCACATCCGAGCCGTACTCGGCGAGCCGCTCGCGCCACCACCGCAGCCAGGCCCCGGCGACCAGAAAATCACCCGGCTCGTCGACCCTCGGTACCTGATCGAGATCGGAATACGGCAGCACGGACCCCGGGATGTCCCGCTGCTCATGGATCAGCCCATCCACGGCGTCCGCCACCCGCACCGCGGCCGCGGCGTCATCCACACCATCGACAGTCAGCGTGAGTGCCCGAAGGGGCTTGTCCGCCACCGCGGCCGCCAACACGGCCACCGTGGAGGAGTCCAGACCGCCGCTGAGGTCCAGCGTCGGTTGGTCGGCTGCCGCCACCCGACCCGCGACGGCTCGCCGCAATGCCACCCCGAGAGCGCGGCCACCATCCGTCAAGGCCGCCGTCGGCGCACCGAGATCAAGCCAACGCGTTGTTGTCGCCTGACCAGCGGAATCGATGCGTAGCAGCCACCCCGGCCGAACAGTGTGGACGGCCTGCCAGGGTGTACCCGTCCACCACACGTCCGAGGCCGAAGGCACGAGCAGGCGGGTCGCCAACCACGCCCGATCCAGCGAGCTGCCGACGAGCTCGCCGAGCTGCCCGGCGTGCGAGCCAACAACAACGGTGCCGTGGATGCGCGTGAAGAACACCGGGCACTGGCCAGCGAGATCGCCGGCCACCACAACATCATCTGATCGCACCGCGATCACCACACGGCTACCGTCGACCGCACCCACCGCCGTCGCGTCGTGGGCAGCCAGCCGGTCCGCAACGGCGTACAGCTCCGGCTCCGGCGTCGTGCAACAGCCAGCGATGAGCAGCCGGCAGCCAGGTACGTCCACCTGGCGCAGTCGCACAACAGGTCCGGACTGGCCGTGCCACAACCGAAGCCTGTCGGTCGTGACAACGGCACAGTCCGGACCGACGCCCATCCTCGGCGTGTGTGGTGTTCTACGGTCGACCGCGCTGGCCAACCACCACATCATCGGCGGTGGTCACCAGTACTTCGCGGTCTTCATGTCAGCCGTGTCGTCCGCAGCCGTACCCATGGTCAGCTCGACCACATCGCCCAACTCGTCGAGAATCGGCGACTCGTACTGAACCTCAGACTCCGAACTACTCGGGAATGCGCTGGCAGCCATACAGGCACCTTCCTCGCGCACCCACCCAAACCCAACGATCATCTTGCCAGGCAACGACAGGGTGCGCAAGGTCTTCAGCGGCAGTCTCATCCGGATGGACGAGACTGCCGCGCACGATTTAAAAGTACCAGGCCTTGGCATCCCGGATGTTGTCCGTCGCCGACCCATTCGTCAGCTCCACAACATCCCCCAACTCATCCAGCGTGGGCGGCTCATAAGGCGTCGGCTCCTCGGACACCTGTGGGCTCTCCATGGCCATTCGCGGCCTTCCTTCCTCGCGCACCCACCCGGCCATATCGTGCCGGGATGCGCTCGGCCGCGCAAGGGGACTGTAGGACTGTCGTTTCTGGACCGATGTGCCGGGCTGAGGCCCGCCGGAATGGATCGTGTAGGTGAAGCTGCCCGGTCTGGGCCGGCCGCACACCAGTGGGGGCGGCTGGCCCAGACCCGCTTGGCCGGATCTCAGGCCATGTAGGGATACCTGTAACTCGTTGGGGGAGCGAGGGTTTCCTTGATGGCGCGGGTGCTGGTCCAGCGCAGGAGGTTCTGGGCGGCGCCGGCCTTGTCGTTGGTGCCGGAGGCACGGCCGCCACCGAAGGGTTGCTGGCCGACGACGGCACCGGTGGGCTTGTCGTTGATGTAGAAGTTGCCGGCGGCGAACCGCAGTGCCTGACTGGCGGCGGCGATGGCGGCGCGGTCGCGGGCAATCACCGAACCGGTCAGGGCGTAGCGGGCGACCTTCTCCAACTGGGTGACCACGGTGTCGTAGTCGCCGTCGTCGTAAACGTAGACGGACAGCAGCGGACCGAAGAACTCGGTGCGGAACAGGTCGTGCTCCGGGTCGGCCGAGGCCAGCACGGTGGGCCGGACGAAATAGCCCTCGCTGCCGTCGGCGGTTCCGCCGGCGAGTACCTCGACGCTGTCGTCGGCATGCGCCCTGTCGAGGACCTCACGAAGGCGGCGGAAGGACCGGTCGTCGATCACCGCGCCGAGGAAGTTGCCGAAGTCGCTGACATCGCCCATGGTCAGCGAGTCGACCTCGGCGAGGAAATTGTCGCGCAGCCGCCGCCAGATGCTGCTCGGGATGTACGCGCGGGAGGCGGCCGAGCATTTCTGGCCCTGGTACTCGAATGCGCCACGGATCAGCGCGGTGCGCAGCACGCCGAGGTCCGCCGACGGGTGGGCCAGGACGAAGTCCTTGCCGCCGGTCTCACCGACGATCCGCGGGTAGCCGCGATACCGCGCGATGTTCGTGCCGACCGTGCTGAACAGATGCTGGAACACGGCCGTCGAGCCGGTGAAGTGGATGCCGGCCAGGTTCTCGTCGGCCAGGGCGACCTCCGAGACGGCCAGCCCGTCGCCGGTCACCATGTTGATCACGCCGTCCGGCAGGCCGGCCTCGGTCAACAGTTCCATCCAGTAGTGCGCGGCGAACTGTTGTGTCGGGGACGGCTTCCACAGCACGGTGTTACCCATGATCGCCGGCGCGGTGGGCAGGTTGCCGGCGATCGCGGTGAAGTTGAACGGCGTGATCGCGTAGACGAATCCTTCCAGCGGCCGGTGGTCGAGCCGGTTCCACACGCCGGGGCTGGACAGTGGCTGCTCGGCGAGGATTTGTCGTGCGAAGTGCACGTTGTAGCGGAGGAAGTCGGCCAGTTCGCAGGCCGAGTCGATCTCGGCCTGCTGGACGGTCTTGCTCTGCCCCAGCATGGTGGCCGCGTTGAGCCGGTCCCGCCAGGGGCCGGTGAGCAGGTCGGCGGCGCGCAGGAAGATCGCCGCGCGGTCGTCGAAGTCGAGCCGCTGCCAGGCGGGGGCGCCGGCCAGCGCGGCGTCGATGGCGGCGCGGGCGTCGGAGGTAGTGGCGTTGCCCAGTACACCCAGCACATGCGCGTGGTGGTGCGGCATGCGGACTGGGATCGGCTCGCCGGCGCCGAGCCTGTGCTGCCCGCCGATGGTCATGGTCAGCTCGACCGGCGCGGCCTCGGTGGACTTGGTCAATTCTTGTAGTTCGGCCTGGATCGACGCGCGCTCGGCGCTGCCGGGCGCGTAGTCGTGCACGGGCTCGTTGCGCGGGACGGGGACGGTGGTGACGGCATCCATGCCCATCAAACCTCGGTTCATCGGAAATGGGACAAGTCGGGAAGGGATCGGGGGAGTCAGGATCGGGAGGTCAGGGAGCGGAGGAAGAACCGCAGATTGGCGGGCCGCTCGGCCAGCCGCCGCATGAAGTAGCCGTACCAGTCGGTGCCGTAGGGCACGTAGGTGCGCATCCGGTGGCCGGCATCGGCGAGCCGCTGCTGTTCCTCGGGCCGGACGCCGTAGAGCATCTGGAACTCGTACGAGTCGCGGTCCCGGCCGTACTTCTCGGCGAGCCGGCGGGCGGTGGCGATCATGCGCGGGTCGTGGCTGCCGATCATCGGGTAGCCGCCGCCGGCCATCAGCAGTTCCAGGCACTGCTCGTAGCCGTGATCCACGGCCGCCCGGTCCTGGTGAGCGACGCTCGGTGGCTCGCGGTAGGCGCCCTTGACCAGCCGGACCCGCGAACCAGGATAGGCCAGCCGGGCCGCGTCGTCGGGGGTGCGGAGCAGGTAGGCCTGCAAGACGGCGCCGGTGCCCGGAAACCGGTCGCGCAGTTCGGTGAGCACGGCCAGCGTGGCATCGACGGTGCCGGAGTCCTCCATGTCGAGGGTGACGGTGGTGCCGGCGTCGGCCGCGGCGGCGGCGACCGCCTCCGCGTTGGCGACGGCGAGGTCGTGGCCGCCGGGCAGGCCAAGGCCGAACGCCGACAGCTTGATCGACAGCTCCACGCCTTCGGCCAGGTTGCCGGCGGCGAGCGCCTCCACGGCATTCAGGTAGGCGTCCCGGGTGGCGTGGGTGTCGGCGACGCTGCTGATGTCCTCGCCGAGATGGTCGAGGGTGACGAACAGCCCGCCGTTCAGGAGTTTCCGCACGGCCGCCAGCGCCGCGGTCAGGTCCTCGCCCGCGACGAAGCGTTCGACGACCCGCCGGGTGACCGGCGCGGCTACGACCAGCCGGCGCAGACCGCGATTGCGGGACGCCGACAGCAGCGCGGTGCTCAGCATCATCGTCATCACGCCACCTCCCGCAGCGGCAGCCCGTCGCCGGGCAGCACGGCGCCGGCGAGCACGACGGTCCGCGGACCGGCCCACAGCGGGGACGGGTCCTCCAACGGGTTACCGTCGATGATCAGCAGGTCCGCGGCGCCGCCCTCGCGAACCCGGCCCAGATCGGGACGCCCGATCAGATCGGCGTTCACGGACGTCGCCGAGCGCAGCGTCAGCAACGGACCGTCCACCTCGGTCTGTAGTCGCAGGCCCACCAGCTGTTCCTCCTCCAGGATGCCCATCAGGTCGGTGCCGAACCCGACCCGCACGCCGGCGGCCCGGGCCAGTTCGATCGCCTTGCGCCCGGCCTCCAGGACCTCATCGTTCTTCTGCCGGGACACCGCCGCCATTCCGATCTCGGCGCCGCGCCGCGCCATGGCGTCGTAGGCGGCCAGGGTCGGCACCAGGAAGGCGCCGGCGTCGGCCATGATCCGCGCGGTCGGCGCGTCGAGCAGGTTGCCGTGTTCGATGCTGCGCACACCGTTCTCGACCGAGTGCCGGACCGACTCGGGGGAGTAGGAGTGCGCGGCGACATAACTGCCGCGCCGGGTGGCCTCCTCGGTGACCGCGCGGATCTCCTCGGCCGAGTACTGCGGCACGCGGATCGGGTCGGTCAGCGAGATGACCCCACCGGAGGTCATGATCTTGATGGCGTGCGCGCCCCGGCGCAGCCGGTCCCGCACGGCCACCCGCAGGTTGTCCACGCCGTCCACGACCTCGGTGGAGTGGTGGTGGTAGGCGCAGATGTCGCCGTCGGCGGAGCGCGGGTCGCCGTGACCGCCGGTCTGGCTCAACGCCGGACCCAGCCACAGGTAGCGCGGCGCGGCCAGCAGGCCCTCGGCGATCGCGCGGGCCAGGCCCGCGTCACCGCCGGCCGGGTCGCGGACCGTGGTGAAGCCCCGGGCCAGCGCGCCCTCCAGCCGTCGTGCCGCCGCCAACGCGACATAGCTGAGCGGCCGGGACTCGCCGGCCATCATGTCCAGCTCGAACCCGTAGGCGTGGCAGTGCGCGTCGATCAGTCCGGGTAGGACGGTGCGGCCGCGGGCGTCGATGACCCGGTCGGCCTTCTTCGGCGCGTCCGGGTCGACCGCCGCGATGCGGCCGTCGACCACATGCACGGTGGCCTCGGACAGCGTGTCGGACTCCCCGTCGAACACGAGGCCGTTGACGATCGACAGGGTGCTCATGCGGCCGCTCCGCGCAGCCGGGCCGTCGCGGTCTCGTCCACGGCGAACGTGACAGGGTCGACGACCACGCCGTACTCGCGGGCGGCGGCCCCAACCGACACGAACCCGTTCCGCACGTCGTGCGCGACCCGCTCGGGTTCGCGCTGGAAGGGATCGCCGTAGCCGCCGCCGCCGCCGGTGTTGTTGACCAGGACCTCGCCGGTGTCCAGGTGGTTGTAGCTGCCGCCGGTCACGACCTCGTGGTCGGTGCCGGGGTTGAGCACGATGTGGTTGTTGTCGCCCTCGTGCCCGCCGTCGATGCTCCACGGCTTGGTTTTTGTCTTGTAGACCAGGCAGATTCCGGTGGAGGGCGCGGTGAACCGGTAGGCGCGGCCGACGCCGACGCCACCCCGGTGGCGGCCGGCGCCGCCGGTGTCGGGCCGGTAGCCGTAGGACTCGATGAACATCGGGGACTTGGTTTCGAGCACCTCGACCGGGTTGTTGCGGCAGCCGGGCTCGGACAGATGCATGATCCCGTCGGCGCCGTCGCCGCCGGCGTGGCCGCCGAAGCCGACCGCCTCGTTGGTGGCCTCCAGCCAGTGCTCACCGTTGCGCGGGTTCACGCCCAGTCCCATCATCGAGCAGACATCACCGCCGGAGCAGGCTGGAACGCGATCGGGCATGCCCTGGGCGAGGGCCTTGAGCACCACCTCCCCGGCGATCAGCGCGGTCCACAGCGTGAAGGTCGGCATCGGCGGCACCGCGTGCATGACCGAGCCCGGTTCGGTGATGATCCGCAGTGGACGGAAGTTGCCGGCCACCACGGAGGTGTCCGGTGTGGTCATGGCCTTGAAGATCAGGGCGCAGAACGCCTCGGTCTGGCCGAGCGGGATGTTGATCGGTCCCCGCACGTCACGGTCGCTGCCGGTCCAGTCCATCACCATCTCGTCGTCGGTGACGGTCACGGTGACGTTGAGCTTGATCAGCCGGTCCAGGTCGACGCCGTCGGAGTCGACGAAGTCGTACGCGGTCCAGGTGCCCTTCGGCAGTTTCGCCAGCGCCAGCCGGGCGAGTCGTTCGCCGTGGTCGTTGATCGCGCGCATGGCCGCGAGGAGCGTCTGTTTCCCGTACTTGGCGGCGAGTTCCTGGGTGCGGCGGACCCCGGTGAAGCAGGCGGACACCTGGGCCTGCAGGTCGCCGATGGTGCGTTCGGGCAGGCGGCTGTTGAACCGGATCACGTTGAAGATGTCGTCATTCGGTTCGCCGCGCCGGTAGAGGCGGCTGGCCGGGAAGAACATCCCCTCCTGGGACATGTCGGTGGAATCCAGCACGTAGCCGGGGTCCTTCTGCTTCAGGTCGAGCACGTGGATGCGGCAGGATGCGAAGCCGATCAGCTCGCCGTCGGCGTGGATGGGCGCGAACACCAGGGTGTCCAGGGTGTGCGCGGACGACCAGTACGGGTAGTTCAGCAGGAACACGTCACCGGGGGCCATCGCGTCGGCGCCCAGGAACCGGATCGCCTCCTTGATCCCGTGGTCGTTGCCGCGGGTGAACACCGCGATGCCGGGGGCGTCGGCGACCACGTCACCGTGGGCGTCGTGCAGGCCGATGCCGTAGTCGTGGATCTCGTAGACGACGGTGTTGTAGGCGGTGCGGCACAGGTTGCGGGCCATCTCCTCGGCGCCGGCCAGCAGGCCGTGCCGGATGATTTCGGTGGTGATCGAGTCGGTGGTGACGGTTTCGGTGCTTGTCATGCTCGCTGCTCCTTCGTGCCCACGGTGATGACCAGTTCGCCGTGGTCGCCGACGGCGAGGACGTCGTCGGCGTGAATGACGGTGGTGGCGGTGTGCTCGGCGATCACGGCCGGGCCGTGGATGACGTCGCCGGCCAACAGGTCCTCGCGGGTGTACAGGGCGTACGGCACGGCTTGTTCGTCCCGCGACAGGAAAACGGCGCGGTGACAGTCCGATTCGGACAGTGGGCCGTCGCGGCGGGGAAGACTCGGCAGGGCCGGTTTGTCGACGACGCCACTGGCCCGCAGGCGCAGCGTGGTCACCTCGATCGGGTCGTCCATGACATGGCCGTACTGCCGCTCGTGCAGTTCGGTGAACTCCTTCGCGATCACCCCGACCGGGTCGGTGGTGTCGTCGGGCACCGGAACCGTGACGGTGTGTTCCTGGCCGGAGTAGCGGACGTCCACGCTGCGCTGCAGAACCTGTTGGTCGTCGGCGAATCCCTCATCGGCCAGCGCCGCGCGCGCCTCGGTGATCATTGGCGGGTAGCCCTCGGCCAGCCCCTCCGCGTCCAGTTCGGACAGTGGTCCGACGGCGGTGCGCGCGAAGTCGTGCTGCACGTCGGCCATGAGCATGCCGAACGCGGAGAAGGCGCCCTGGCCGGGCGGCACGATCACGGTCGGGATGCCCAGCTCGTGGGCGACGTCGACGGCGACCAGTCCACCGCCACCGCCGAAGGCCAGCAGCGCGAAGTCCTTCGGGTCCCGGCCGACCTCGACGGTGATCGCCCGGACCGCGCCCATGATCTTCGTGGTGGAGATCCGCACGATGCCGCGCGCCAACTCCACCGGGGACAGCCCCAGCCTGGTTGCCAGTGGCCGCAGCGCCTTGGCGGCGAGCGCGTCGTCGAGGGTGAGCCGGCCGCCCAGCGGGGTGCCGGAGCCGAGATAGCCGATGGACAGCGCCGCGTCGGTGAACGTCGGGTCGGTGCCGCCCTTGCCGTAGGAGGCCGGGCCGGGGTCGGCGCCCGCGCTCTGCGGCCCGACCTGCAGCGCCCCTGCCTCGTCGAGCCAGGCGATCGAGCCGCCGCCGGCGCCGATGGTGTGGATGTACAGGGACGGCGTGTTGATCGGCAGATGCTCGAACTCGGCACCCTGGTGCAGCACCGGCTGGCCGTCCACGATCAGTGAGGCGTCCAGGCTGGTGCCGCCCATGTCGATGGTGATCAGGTTGGGTTGGTCGATGAGCTCGGCGAACGCGGCAGCGCCGATGACGCCGCCGGCCGGGCCGGACAGGATCAGGCTGACCGGCTGCTCGCGCGCCGACCGGGCGGTCATCGCGCCGCCACCGGAGCGGGTCATCAGGAACCGGCCGGTGAACCCGCCGGCGGTGAGCTCGTCCTCCAGGGCGCTCAGGTAGCGGCGCACGATCGGCTTCACGTAGGCGTCCAGCACGGCGGTGCTGGTCCGCTCGTACTCGCGGTACTCGCGGGACAGTTCATGCGACAGCGTCACGGCCACGTCGGGGGCCAGCTCGGCGAGGATCTCGCGCATCCTCAGCTCGTGCGTGGGGTTCGCGTAGGAGTGCAGGAACGCCACGGCGACCGCGTCGTAGCCGCGCTCGGCGATGGTGGCCGCGACCGCGCGGGCCGCCTCCTCGTCCAGCGGCCGGTGCACCGAACCGTCGAACAGGCTGCGCTCCGGAACCTCGAAGGTGTCGTAGCGCTCCAGCAGCGGGGTCGGTGGCCGGTAGGTGATGTCGTAGTTGGTGCGCCGGTCGGTGCGGCCCAGTAGGTACACGTCGCGGAAACCCTGGGTGCCGATCACGGCGACGCGGGCGCCGGTGCGGGTGAGCAGCGCGTTCAGGCCGAGCGTGGTGCCGTGGGTGAACATCGTGATCTCCGCCAGCCGTGCGGAGGCGGCGGCGAAGGCGTTCATGACGCCGGCCGTGGGTTCGGCGGGGGTCGTGGGCACCTTGTCGAAACGGAGTTCGCCGGTGGCCGGCACGAGTTCGACGACGTCTGTGAACGTGCCGCCAACGTCGATGGCGACACGGCTGGAGCGGGACATGGCGCGGCCTTTCGTTGCGGAGATCGCGCATACGCGCAGCGACGCCCGGAGGCGCCGACATCAGCGGTGATGAGCTGGCCGAAACCCGCTGTCCCGGGGGCGTTTCCGACGCCCCGACGGGTGTACCGGCCGGGATCTCCGTCGGGTTGGCCGCGACGAAGTGATTTCACGTTGGCACAGCCGCGCGCGGGATGTCAACTCGGCGGGGGTGATCGGGTGCGCACCCCGATCACGCCGCCATGTCGGATCCGGCGGCCGATGCACAGTCCAGGCGGAGCCGATTGTGCTCGGCGCACAACCGCGCCCATGTCGGGGCAGTCAGCATTTCCGCACTCGGTCACCGAAACTTTCGGAGGAAGCCACATGATCCGCAGTGTGTTGACACTTCGATCGGCCGGCGGAAACGCCGAGGCGGTCGAAGAGTTCTACCGCACGAACGCGATCCTGGCGCGAGCCCGCGAGTTTCGCGGTTGCCGAGACGCGATTCTTCTGAGAGCCACCGACGGCGGCCTCGCCACGCATCTGGTCATCGCTGACTGGGACACGGCCGAGGACTACCAGCGGTGGGTCCAGGATCCGTGGCGTGCCGCCATGTCCCGGCAGCTCGTCGCGCTGTTGGACACCGATCCGGACCGGCCCATGGTTGGCGGATTGTTCGAGCCGGTCGGCGATCGGTGATCCATATCCCCCTTCCCCACCAGGAGAACGTTTTCCGGCAGAGGAGCACCAGTGAGACGAGCCGTTCTGGCGGTCGGTTTGGCCGCCACCCTCGCGCTGTCGATCGGGGCCTGTAGCAAGCCTTCGAGCAGCGCAACCAGCACCACCGGCGCGGCCGCGCCCAACGCGCACCTGAGCATCGGTTTCTTCGGCTTCGCCAAGGCGAACTCGTTCGCGCAGGCCACCTGGGCGGGCGTGCAGCAGTACGCCTCGGCCCACAACGCCAGCGCCACCTTCCTCGACGGGAACTTCAGCGGAACCACGCAGGTCAGCCAGCTGCAGGACGCGATCACCTCGAAGCGCTACAACGTGGCGATCGTGCAGGCCAATGACGGCACCGCGCTGGTCAACCCGGTCAAGCAGGCGGTCGCCGCCGGCATCACCGTGGTCATCGAGTTCACCCCGGTCGGCGGCAAGTACGACACCGCCGACCCGCAGGTGCCCGGCACCATCAACATCATCGACCCGCCGACGGTCAACGGCGTCGGCCTGGCGAAGCTGGGCCTGGACGCCTGCAAGACCGTGACCAGCGGCAAGTGCACGGTCGCCTACCTGCAGGGCTTCGCGAACTACCCGTTGGACACCGCCCGCACCAACGCCGCCGTCGACGCGCTGCAGGCCGGCGGGGCCACCGTGATCTCCAACCTGGTCGGCGGTTACACGGCCGACGCCGGGCGCGCGGCCATGCAGAACCTGCTGCAGGCCCACCCGGACGTCAACGTCGTGATCGGCTCGTCGCAGGCCCTGGAGGGCGCGACGCCGCTGGCCGCCGGCAAGAAGATCGCCTTCATCGGTAACGGCGGCTCCACCCAGGCGTTCAACTACGTCAACAACGGCACCTGGTACGGCGTCTACGACGTGCCGGAGAAGTCCGAGGGTGCGAAGGCCGCGGAACTCGGCCTCGACGCGGCGCGCGGCCAGAAGGTGGCGAACTCGCAGGTGGCCTGTGAGGTGTTGACGACGTTCAGTTGCCTCGGCACCAAGACCAGCCTGGCCGGCCTGACCGCCGACTACTCCGACTGATCAGCCTGATCCGGCTGATCCGGCTGATCCGGCCGATCTGACTGATCTAACAGCCGAGAACGGGGTCCGGGAGACCGGATCCTCCCGGACCCCGTTCTGTTATGCCCGAACTTTTTACCTGATCTTTTCATTCCGAGTTACATTCCTGGTCTGTTTGTCTGATCTGTTTACACGGTCTGTCTACCCGATCTGATTCCCTGGACGCTCATCGCAGGACGGGAGCACGACATGCTCATCACAGAACGGGAGCGCGGCAAACCCCGCACGAAACGGAAGAGCGGCATGACAAGCGGCACTGCGACCGGCACCGCGGCGGATATGACTGGTGATCTGGCGGGTGATCTGGCCATGGGCCACGCGCCCCATATCGAGATCCGTGGTGTCGGCAAGCTCTACAGCGGGGTCAGCGTGCTACGCGGCGTCGACCTGGACATCGCCCCCGGCGAGGTGCACAGCCTGGTGGGGGAGAACGGCGCCGGCAAGTCCACGCTGCTGAACATCCTCGGTGGGGCGGTACGCGCCGACGAGGGCACACTGCGCTTCGACGGCGAGCATGTCACGATCGCCACGCCGCGCGACGCGATCGCGCACGGCGTCAGCCTGATCTCCCAGGAGGGCGCGCTGGTTCCGGCGCGTTCGGTGCTGGAGAACGTGTTCCTGGCGCGGTGGTCGCAGCGGGCCGGATTCCACCAGTCCCGGGCCGACCGGCGGATGTTCGAGCGGCTGATCGAGTTCACCGGGTTCGACATCGACCCGTCCGCACGGGTCGACCAGCTGCCGATCGGCACCCAGCAGCAGGTCGAGATCCTACGGTCGCTGGCCCGCGGCGCGCGGGTGCTCGCGATGGACGAGCCGACCGCCGTGCTCACCGAGCATGAGAAGGCGAACCTGCTCGCGCTGATCCGCAAGCTCGCCGCCGCCGGCATCACCGTGATCCTGGTGTCGCACTTCCTCGACGAGGTCCTCGCGGTCGCCGACCGGGTCACCGTGCTGCGCGACGGCGAACTGGTCGTCACCGACGAGGCCGCCAACCAGACATCCACCACCCTGGTGCGTCACATGGTCGGCCGCGAGATCGACGTGCTGTTCCCGGAGCCCAAGCCGGTGCCGAAGAACGCGCCCGTCCGGCTGGCCGCTCGGGACCTGGGCCACGCCCCCGGCCGGGGACCGGTGCGGGACGTCAGCCTGTCGGTGCGGGCCGGCGAGATTCTCGGCATCGCCGGGCTGGTCGGCAGCGGGCGTACCGAAACACTGCGGCTGCTGTTCGGCGCCGACAGGGCGGCGCACGGCGTCGTGGAGATCGACGGGAAACAACTGCGCCGCCGCACGCCACGGCACACCATGGCGGCCGGCATGGCGATGGTCCCCGAGTCCCGCAAGGAACAGGGACTGGTGATGATGCGGTCGGTCCGCGAGAACATCGCGCTGGCCTCGGTGGCCGAACGGCGGTTCGGGCCGTTCGTGCGGCACCGGGCGGAACGCTCGGCCGTCGACGCGGTGTCCACTCTGGTCGACATCCGGGCCGCGCGGCGGGAGGCGGCCGTCCAGACCCTGTCCGGCGGCAACCAGCAGAAGGCGCTGTTCGCCAAGTGGTTGCTGCGCCGCCCGGAGATCCTGCTCATCGACGAGCCCACCCGAGGTGTCGACGTCGCCGCCAAGAGCCAGATCCACCATCTGATCACCGACCTCGCCGCCGAGGGCATGGCGGTCCTGTGCGTGTCCTCCGACCTGGAGGAACTGCTCGCCCTGTCGCATCGCGTGCTGGTGCTGCGACACGGCCGCATCGTCGGCGAGTTCGGGCGTGGCGCGCCCCGCGAAGCCGTCATCGCGGCGGCGTTCGGAGACGAAGGAGAAACAGCGTGAGCGTCGAAGCTTCCCCGACCCCGACTCCGGCGGCCACCGCGGCGCAGCCGCGCTCGACGTCACGCCTGGCCTTCCAACTGCGCGACTACGGCATCCTGCTGGCGTTCGTCGCGATCGTGATCGCGCTGTCGGTGAGCACGTCGACGTTCCTCACCACGTCGAACCTGGTCAACCTGCTCGACCAGTGCGCCGAGGTGGGGCTGCTGGCCGCCGGCGCGACGGTGTGCATCCTGTCCGGCGTCTTCGACCTGACCGCCAGCGCGACCCTGGCGCTGAGCGCGATCATCGGCGTCGAGGTCGTGCGGGCCACCAACGTGCTCACCGGGTTCACCGCGGCCATCGCCGCCGGCGCCGTGCTGGGCTTCATCACCGGCAATGTCGTGGTGCGCAGCGGCGTCAACTCCTTCATCGCCACGCTCGCCACCAGCATCGTCTACCGGGGCCTGGCCGTGATCGTCACCTCGGCGACCATCATCTATCCGCTGACCTCGCAGAGCGAGGACTTCGGGATGCTGACCTGGCCGTCGGTGTTCGGGCTGACCTCGGCGACCGTGGTGTTCATCCTGGTGGTCGTGGTGATCGGGGTGATCGTCGCGTGGACCACCTTCGGCCGTCGTCTCTACGCGGTCGGCGGCAACGCCGAGGCCGCCCGGCTGTCCGGCATCCGGGTCGGCTCCATCCACATCTCGGCCTATGTGATCAGCGGGATCTGCGCCGCGCTGGCCGGGCTGGTGCTGGCCTCCCGTGCCGGATCGGCCCAGTCGAGCATGGCCACCGGCGACGAGTTCACCGCCATCACCGCGGCCGTGGTCGGCGGCACCAGCATTCTCGGCGGGGAGGGCGCGATCTGGCGTGGTGTGGTCGGCGCGCTGCTGCTGACCCTGATCGGCAACGGGTTCAACCTGCTCGGCTGGAACACCACGTATCAACAGGTCGTACAGGGCTGCCTGATCCTGTTCGCGGTCACCGTCGACCGGTGGCTGCGCAAACGCACCCAGTGACCAGCGGTTTTGTGACTAGAGTGTCGTGATGACGCAGACCGGCCGGTTCACGAGAGCGGGCATCAGTGTGGGGCCGTCGGGCGCGCACGCGGCGGTGATCGACGGTGACCGGCCGGTCGCCGTGTCACGGCCCATGCCACCCGAGCCCACCGCCGTGCTCACCGCCATCGGCGCCGCCACAACACGTTTCCCGGATCTGGTGGTCGTCGACATCTCCGACGTGCTGCTCGACGGGGTGGTGCGGGCGGCACCCGAGGTGCCCCAGGTGGCGGTGGTGCGGATCGTGCCGCGACCGGCCACCGACCCCGCGTTGGCCCGCTCGCCGGCCGACGAGGTGGAACGGCTGATCCGGCGGCGGTTCACCGTGCCCGGCGGCCACGACCTGCTCGGTCACGAGCTGTGCCCGATCGACGACGCCGCGATCGCCGCGGTCTGCGCCGAACTGGTCCGCGAGGACGTGCGGCATGTCGCGATCGTCGCGGCCGGCTCGCAGGCCCGCCCGGAACATGAGCGGGCCGTCGCCGACGCCATCCAGGCCGCCCTCCCCGGCGCCAGGATCTCCGCGGCCGGCGACTTCGGCGGACAGGGACTGGTCGCCCGGGAGGCCACCGTGGTGTTCGACTGCGCGCTCGGCGCGCTAGCCGACCATGAACTCGGCCGTTGGGAGTCGGCGCTCGCCGGGCGGCGGTCCAGCGCGCTGCTGCGGGTCGCCCGGGGCGACGGCGGATACAGCATGCCCTCGCGCATCCGCACCTTCCCGTCCGTGGTGCTCGGCGCGACCGACGCGCTCGCGCTGTCCGGCGCCGCGCATCTGGCCGGGCTGCACGACTGCCGCGTGCTGCTGCCCTGCGCGGAGAGCGGCGCGGCGGGCGGCCTCAACGTGCGCAGCTCTGTTCAGGTCGCCGGGGACGTCCGCAATGGACTGCCGGTGGTGCGGCCCGGCGAACTGCCCGGCATCGGCACCGAACTGGTCGTGCCGACCGCCGCGCTGGCACCGGAACCCGGCCCCGGTCAACCGAGACATCGCTGGCCGTCCGCGGATGTGCCGGTGGCCATCCCCACCCGGAGCCTGCCGGAACTGGCCAGCGTGGGCGCAGCCATCGCACGCCCGATGGCCTGGCTGGACGAGGTGGCGTTCATCGAGTCCGCCGCCCAACTCGACCGGATCCGGCGCGACGCCGAGGAACGCGCCACCGGCATCGTGATGGCCAACGGTGCCGCGCCCGGCACCGCGCACCTCACCGAACTGTCCACTGTGGCCGTTCCATACAGCCCATCGGGCACGGTGCGGATCAGGGTCCGGGTGGTCGGCGCGGACGACCCCAGCGCACAGCCGGCCGAGCCGGCCGGCCCCGCGCTCGGATCCGGCGCGGGCTGTTCGGCACCGGAGAAGCGGCCATGAGCACGCCCAACGGTAACGGTGGCACCAACACCGGCGGCACCAACAACGGTGGCCACAGCTACGTGGGTGCTCCCGGATCGATCTCCGCCGCCGACGTGCCGGCGCTGTTCGAGGGCGCCAAGTTCTACTCGCCCGCGGTCGGGGACGCGAACAAGTCCTCGCTGACGTCCTGGTTGGAGGGTCTGCTCGACCGCAACGGCCCGGTGCCGCTGCGCCGGCCGCAGTCGATGCCACCCCGGACCCCGTGCGTCTCGTTGTGTGTCCTCGGCTCCGGCTCGGCGCTCGCCGACCTGCCGCCGTCGGGCGACGAGTTCGTCGAGGCGGTACGGCGCATCGAGCGGATCCAGCAGGTGACATTCGGCGCGGTGTATCCGCTGGCGGCGGCCACCGTCAGCGCGCTGGTACCGGTCGTGGCGGCGTCCCAGCTCGGGGTGCCGCTGCTGGACGTGGACGGCATGGGCCGCACCTACGCGCTGATCCACCACACCGCGATGTTCCTGGCCGGGCTGTCCCCGACACCACTGGTCGCGCAGGGCCCGACCGGCGAGAGCGTGCTGATCGACGCACCGGCCGGCGCGCGCGCCGACCGGCTGCTGCGCGGCAATGTCGACGTCCTCGGCGGCTGGGCCGCGCTGGCCTCCTATCCGACGACCACCGGGGCACTCGGGTCGGCCGCGCTGCATGGCACGGTGTCCCGGCTGATCAGCATCGGCCGGCTGATGCTGGAACGCGCCGACCCCGAGTCGCTGGTGCGGCGGCTGGGGGCGTTGACCGGCTGCCGCCGCCTCGGTCGGGGACGCATCGTCGAGGTGGAACACCTCAGCCGCCCCACCGACGTGACCATTCCGGCCCACCCGTCCAGTCTGGTCGTGGACGAGACCCACGGCCAGCACCGGCAGTTGCGCATCGAACTGCGCAGCGAGATCGTCGCGGTGTTCGCGGACGGCGCGCTCGTCGCCGCCGCACCGGACCTGTTGTGCCTGCTGGACGTCTCGCGTTCCGAACTGGCCACCTTGGACAGTCTGGAACCGGGCGACCTTGTCGACGTTCTGGTCACCCCGGCGGATGCCATGTGGTACGCGCCGGAGGGCATGGCGATGGTCGGCCTTGAGTCGCACGGCATTCCGCTGGAACTGCCACGCCGACGGTGACCCGATCAACGGGACGAACCGGAACGATCCGGGACCAGTCGGGGCTGACTGAGAAGGGGTACCGAGAATGCTGAGACACAGATGACCGCACACCGCCACACCGGCACCCTGCCCATCACACTGGCCGAACTCGCCCGGATCGCGCCGCTGGCCAGGGCCAGCAGCCACGAACTCGCCAACTCGGCGCGGCGGGTCGAGCAGGTCATCCTCGCCGAGACGTTCGACCGGCTACGCCGCAGCACCCCGCACGCGTTGATCGTGCTGCACGCGGAGGCCGCCACCGGCGGCTGGTCGCTGGCGGCCGCCCTGCACCTGGCCTGGGAACGCAACGCCGCCGCGGTCGTCGTCGCCGAGTCGGTCGTCAGCCCGGCCGGCGCGGAACTCGCGCGGCGGCTGAGCGTGAACCTGTTCGCGATCGCCGAGGATCCCGTCGACGTGGCACTGCAACTCGCCGGCCAGGTCAGCGCACCACGGTCGGCGCGGGCGCTGCGCCAGGTGCAGTGCGCCGAACGGCTGGCCTCCGAGACCAGCCTGCGCGGCGTGCTGACCCTGCTCAACAACGAACTCGACGGCATCCCGGTCGCGCTGCAGGTCGGGGAGGCCGTGGTCGCGGGCCGGGCGGCCGCGGTCAACCCGCGCGGCGACGCCACCCCGGTGTGCGTGGAGGTCAGCGGATCGGAGCGGGCCTGGGGGACGCTGGTGGCCGCCGTACCGGCCGCGCAGGGCGCGATGATCGGGCAGGTGGAGGCGCTGCTGGGGCTGGCGCGCCCGGCGCTGGCGGCGGCCTGGGCGCAGACCCGGCTGAACGTGTCCCTGCACGCCGCGCACGAGCAGGCCGCCTTCGAACTGCTCCGCCGACAGGCCAGCGAGGCACCCACGGAACCCACCGAATCGTCCACTGTGGAGCATCCGGTGGACGCCGCGTGGATCAGCGAACTCGGCTGGCAGGTCAACGGCTACAACCGCGCGGTGTGGATCGCGCCGATCCACACCAACGGACAGCCGCCCGACGAACTCGGTCACCTGGTGCGGGTCGCCTGGCAGCGCGGCCGGCCGACCTGGCCGCTGGTGGCCGACGGCGACGGCTGGATCTCCTGGCACAGCGGCGGCGATCCGGACGACACCGGGCCGCTGCGCCGCGCCATCGTCGCCTTCCGGGAGACCGCCACCGCGCACCGGCTGGCGCTGGGTGTCGGCCGGGCACATTCCGGTGTCGGCGGGCTGATGCGGTCGGTCACCGAGGCCCGGCTGGCCGCGCATGTCGCCGGTGAGCAGGGCCCGGCCGCCGTGCAGTGGTTCGACGAGGTCGGCCCGTCGGCCGCGCTGGCCTGGCTGCCGGTCGCCGAACTCACCGAGGTCGCGCATCTGTGTCTCGGCGACCTGATCGGCGCCAAGGATCAGGCGGCCCTGGTGGAGACCGTGCTGGCCGTCCTCGACTGCGGTGGCTCGCTGTCCCAGGCGTCGCAGCGGCTGGGCGTGCACCGCAACACCGTGCTGGCCCGGCTGGCCCGGGCCCGTCAGGTCGGCATGGCGTTCGAGGAACCAGGCCAGCGGCTGGCCCTGCACGTGCTGTGTTACGCGCTGGCCTCCCAGACCGATGTGGCCACCCCGGAGATCAACGGGGCGGCCACATCGGAGGACAGTCCGCAGGCGGTCGGTTGAACCAGGGCTGGGTGAACCGCCGCTGGTGGAACTACGGGCTCGGCGACGATGCCGTAGTGGGTCCGGGCCGCCTCCGGCGTGACGTTCCGGTCGACGATGTCGGCCTGGACGTCCTGGGCCGAGCGCCGCACCGCGTCGCCGTAGCCGCCGCCACCCCCGGTGGCGCAGCGGACCACGTCGCCGGTGTGGACCGGCATACCGTTGATCTTGAGGATGTGCCGCTCGTCCGGGCGCCCCGGGTTGATCACGACCGCGGGGCCGACGGCGTCCTCACCACCGAACAGTCCCCACGCGGGCTGCCGGGACCGCTCGAACCACAGCGACACCGTCATGTTGGTCAGTGCCTCGTACGTGCGCACCACACCGTTGCCACCGCGCCACCGGCCCGAACCGCCGGAGTCAGGCCGGATCCGGTATTCGCTGATCCGCCACGGGAAGCGGGTCTCGAACACCTCGATCGGGATGTCCTTCAGCGACCCGTTCACGTTGTTGATCAGCGCGCTCTCGCCGTCCGAACCCTCCCAGGCACCCCAGCCACCCACGGTGGCCTCCAGCGTCACGAAGTCCCGGTTGACCCTCGGATCACGCCCGGCGGTCAGGATGAGCATGGAGTCGCCGGCGCTGGCGCCCGCGACCCGGTCCGGCAGCACCGGCGCCAACGCCCGCGCGACCATGTCGATCAACAGGCCGAGGTGAGAGAAGTACCACTGACAGGCGGCCGGCGCGACCGCGCCGAGCACCGATCCCTCCCGCACCTGGGTGGTCATGCTCCGGAACGAGCCGCCGTTACCCGGCAGATCCGGGCTGATCAGCAGCTTGTAGCCGACCCGGAGCGCGGAGATCGCCTGCGCGACACCACAGTTCACCGGACCCACCGTCTGGTCGGCCGACTCGGTCACGTCGAAGTCGATGTCCTCGCCCGAGACGGTGATCTTCAGCCGGATCGGGACCGGCGTGTCCAGGTCCACGCCGTCGTTGTCCAGCACACCCTCCGCCGCGTAGACGCCGTCCGGGATCGCCGCGATGACCTCGCGCTCCAGGATCTCGGTCTGCCGGAAGATCTCGTCCCGGGCCAGTTCCAGCGTGTCCAGACCGAACCGGTCGACGATCTCCTGCAGCCGCTTCGCACCCATCGTGATGCAGGCGATCATCGCGTGCATGTCGCCGTTGGTGGGGTAAGGGAAGCGGACGTTGGTGCCGATGATGCTGGTGACCGACGGCTGTTCCACACCGTCGATGACCAGCCGCTGCGGCCCCATCCGCAGACCCTCCTGGAAGATGTTCACCGAGTCCATCGAGCCGCCCGGGTCCTTGGACCCCACGTCCATCCAGTGCGCCCGGGACGCCGTGAACCCGACCAGCGTGTCCCCGACGAAGACCGGCCCGAACATCGTGACGTCGTTGAGGTGCGTGCCGTCCAGGTAACTGTCGTTGAGAATCCAGACATCCCCGGGCCGCCACACCTCGCGGCCGTACATCTCCTCGGTGGCCCTGGTGCAGGTTTCCAGGTTGCCGAGGAAGATCGGCAGGCCGGCCGACTGCCCCAGCACCCGGTGGTCCGCGTCCAGCAGCGCCACCACACAGTCGCCGCATTCGTAGATGACCGGCGTGTACGCGGAGCGGATCAGTGTCGCGTTCATGTCGTCGGCCGCCGAGTTCAGCGCGTTGCGGATGATCTCGACGGTGACGGGGTCGATGCCGACGGTGATGGTCACTCCTGCTCCTCTCCTCGGATGATCAGCGAACCGATGTCGTCGACGGTCAGCAGATAGCCCGGCGGCACGACCGTGGTCGCGGTGTCCTCGATGATCACCGCCGGACCGCTCACGCGGTGCCCGGCGAGCAGGTCGTCGCGGTGGGCCAGGATCGTGTCGCGGGCCTCGCCGTCGAAGACCACCTGCCGGGTCTCGAACGGGAACTCCGGGGTGGTCGCGGCCGGCCACTTCTGCGGTGTCGGCTTGCCCAGATCACCGAAGGCGGTGGTCCGCAGCGTCACGAACTCGATCGGCGCGCCCAGGTTGGCGTGCCCGTAGCGGGCCTCGTGCAACTGCGCGAACCGTTTCGCGACCGCCTCCAGGAATCCCGGCGTGGTCGGCTCGGCGGCGTCGAGCAGCGGCACGGTCAGCGTGTACTCCTGTTCGGCGTACCGGACGTCGACCGCGTGCCCAGCGGACCGGCGTTGCTCGTCGACCCCCTCGTGCTGCAGCGCTGCCAGGCCCTCGCGTTCCATCCGGGTCAGCGCGGCGGACATGTCCTCGCCGTCCAGGTCCGCGTCCAGGAAGAAGTACGGCTCGGTGTAGTCCTGCCGAATCCTGGTCTGCAGCATTCCCCACGCGGAGAACGCGCCCGGGAAACGCGGCACGATCGTCTCGGCGATGCCGAGTTCCTGAGCCAGGAACACCGCGTGCATCGGGCCCGCGCCACCGAACGCGACCAGGGACGAGCCGCGCGGCTCGATGCCCCGCGACACGGTGATCGTGCGGATCGCCTGGGCCATCTTGGAGTTCGCGACATCGCAGATGCCCTCGGCCATCGCCACCGGGCTCAGGTCGAACCTGGCCCCGAGCTCCGCGACGGCCGCCTCGGCCAGCCCCGGGTCCAGGGTCATCTGGCCGCCCGCGAAACCCTGTGGGTCGATGCGGCCCAGCACCAGGTTGGCGTCCGTGACGGTCGGCTCGGTGCCGCCGCGGCCGTAGCAGGCCGGGCCCGGACGCGCGCCCGCCGACCGTGGCCCGACCCGCAGGCCACCGGCCTCCTGCCAGGCCACCGAGCCGCCGCCGGCGCC
>DASVLX010000183.1:0-30277 GCA_036384655.1 Pseudonocardiaceae bacterium | reverse complement strand
CCGACCACGCGAACATTCGGGTGGCGCTGGACTTCTGCACCGCGCAACCCGGTGAGGGCGTCACCGGGTTGCGGATGGTCAGCCAACTTGATCTGTACTGGACAGTACGGGGATTCCTCAAGGAAGCGCGGATCTGGGTGGCCAGGATGTTGGTCGCCGCCCCGCCGGACGCGCCGGAGCGAGTGTTCGCCCAGCGGGTGCTGGGCTGGTGCGCGCTGCTGCAGGGCGACACCGAGGCAGGCGTGGCCGCGCTGGCCGACAGCGACGAACTGGTCAGGCGGACCGACGACGAGGTCACGGCCGCGTACGTCTCGGTTGGCTGGGGCATGGCGCATCTGTTCACCGAGCGGGAACGGCTGGCCCGCGAGGAGTTCGCGGACGCCCTCGCGGTGTTCCGGGCGCATGGCGTGCCGGACGGCGAGGGCTCCGCGGGATTCCTGTACGGCCTGGCCACCGCGGTGTGTGGGGACTTCACCCGCGGCCGGGCGCTGATCGCCGAGCGGGTCGCCGCCGGCGAGGCGGTCGGCGAGGTGTTCTGGCGGTCTTGGGCACTGTGGGCGCTGGGCATGATCGAGCTGTTCTACGGCGATGTGGCGGCCGCCGAACGCGCCGAGCTGGACGCGTTCCGGCTGCAGGACGTGCTGCACAACCGCGCGGCCGAGGCATTCGCCGTGCATGTGCTCGGTGGTATCGCGGTGCGCCGCGAACAGTGGGAGCGGGCGGCCACCCTGTTCGGTATCGCCGCGACGATGTGGCGAGCCCTCGGTGCCAGCCCATTCCGGTTTGGCATGTTCACCGCCCGGTTCGCCGAGTACGGCGCGCGGGCCTTCACGCAGCTCGGCGAACAGGCGTACAAGAAGCACTTCGGCATCGGCCGTTCGCTGTCTGGTCAGGATGTCACCCGGTACGTCCTGGACAGGTCCTACGACCGGGCCGGGCGCGGCTGCGCCACGCGGCCGGACAATCCGCTCACCAGACGGGAAACCGAGATCGCGGCGCTCGTCGCCGAGGGTCTGACCAACCGGGAGATCGCGGCCAGGCTGTTCATCGCGCAGCGAACCGTCGATACCCATCTGGCGCATATCCTGACCAAGCTGTGTTTCAAGTCTCGCAGCCAGGTCTCCGCCTGGATCACCGGCCGCCGCTAGGGATCTCCCCGCGGCGGGTGGATCGTCGGCATGTCGGCTCAATGACCGTCGGTGGCCGCCTATAGCGTGGCCTCATGCCCCTTGTCCTGCCCGGTTCCGTGGACCTCGCCGGTCTGGAGAGGACCGTGGGCGCCGCCTTCTACACGCGGGGTGTGCCTTATGCCCGGCGGGGCCAGGTGCTTCGGATGGTCTGGGACGACCTGAACGACTCGCTCGACGGCGCCGTGGTGGGCAAGGGCGGTCTCTACCAGACGATCGCGTACTTCCTCCGTCGTGCCGACGGGTCGCTCCGGTTCACCCAGGGAGAGTGCACCTGTCCGGTCGGGTTCAACTGCAAGCATGTGGTCGCCCTGGTGCTCGCGGCCTCCGAGGGACCGCGTGGCACGCCGAAACCTTCCCCGGCCAAGACCGCGCCGCGCCCGCTGACCTGGCAGGAGTCTCTCGACTCGTTGATCTCGGCGGAGCCGGCGGGAAAGCGAACCGACACGAGTGCGGCCCCGATCGCGGTCGAACTCACACTGGTCGAGGACGAGGGTGCCAGGCACCAACGCGGTTCGGGCGGCGCGGCCATGCGCCTGATGGCGCGGTTGGTCACGCCCGGCCGCAGCGGCTGGATCGGCGGCAACCTGCGTTGGGACAAACTGGCCGCCGCGAACCAACTGACCGAGTATCGAACCCAGCAGCTGCGCGTGCTGCGAGAGTTGTACGCGGTCTATCAGTCCCGCGACATGGAATCCGCCCAGCGATCCCGTTACTACGGCTACTACGGCTCCTATGTGGACGAGAAGTCCATCGACCTGACCAGCTTCGAATCACATCAGCTCTGGTCCATATTGGATGAGGCGGCCGCGGCCGGGGTTGAGTTCGTGCACGGCCGCAAGAAGTCAGGGCCGGTGGAACACCACGGCCAGGCCGAGTTCTGCCTCGATGTCACCCGGTCGGAATCCTCCGGAGAACTCCTGGTCAGCCCGCTGATCAGGGTGGCCGAGAGTTCGATCGACGCGGCGCCGGTCGCGTTCGTCGGCCCGGATGGGCACGGCGTGGTCTACGTCGATCGCGCCGAGGCGCGGGAGCTTCCCGATCACACCCGGTGGCATATCCACCTGGCGAAGCTGGCCAGGCCGGTGCCGGGCGGGTTGCGCGCCATGGCGCTGGACGGCCGGCACCTGGTGATTCCCGCCGCGGAGCACGATCGTTTCCGGGACGAGTACTACCCGCGCCTTCGGCGCACGGCCACGCTCGTCTCGACGGACGAGTCCTTCACACCCCCGGTGATCTCGGATCCCACCCTGCTGTTGCACGCCCACTACGGCGACGATCACGAGCTGGACACCGCCTGGGAGTGGGTCTACCAGGTGGGCAGCACCCGTCGGCACCTGCCGCTGGGCTCTCCCGACACCGCCGCCGCCGACACCGCCGCCGACACCGCCGCCGGCGCTGGGGACGGCTACCGGGACCCGGACGCGGAACGGCGCATCCTCGCCGATCTCGGCATGTCGCGGCCGCGCGCCGAGTACCGGGGCATCGACACCATGCGGTTCAGCACCGAAACCCTGCCGCGGCTGGCACAACGGGCCGGCGTGGAGATCGAGATCAGCGGTGATCCCGCCGACTACCACGAGGCCAGCGACACGCTGACCATCGGCGTGTCGACTGACGAGGTACCCGACGACCACGACTGGTTCGACCTTGGCGTGACCATCACCGTCGACGGGCACGAGGTTCCGTTCACCGACGTGTTCGTCGCGCTGGCCGACGGCCAGTCCCACATGCTGCTCCCCGGCGGCGCGTACTTCTCCCTGGAGAAGCCCGAACTCCGCGCCCTGCGCGACCTCATCGACGAGGCCAGGGCGCTGCGGGACGCACCCGCCGGATCGCTGCGGATCAGCCGGTTCCAGGCCGGCCTGTGGGACGAGCTGACCGACCTTGGTGTCGTGAACCACCAGGCTCAGGCGTGGCGAGAGCAGGTGGCGGGCCTGCTGTCGTTGGAGTCGCTGCCCCAGCCGCCGGTGCCCGACACGCTGGATGCGCGACTACGTCCGTACCAGGTGGATGGATTCCGGTGGCTGGTGTTCCTGTGGCGGGCGCGGCTGGGCGGCATCCTCGCGGACGACATGGGCCTGGGGAAGACGCTGCAGACGCTGGCCATGATCTGCCATGCCAAGCGGAACGATCCGGCGGTCGCGCCGTTCCTGATCGTGGCGCCCACCAGCGTCGTGTCGAACTGGGCGGCGGAGGCCGACCGGTTCGCGCCCGGGCTGTCCGTCGTGCCGCTGTCCGACACCGTGCGCCGCCGTGGTCAGCCGCTGTCCGACAGCGTCTCCGGCGCCGACATCGTGGTGACCTCGTACACGCTGTTCCGGCTCGACTATGACGCCTACGCCGAACTGCCCTGGTCGGCCATGATCCTCGACGAGGCGCAGCAGGTGAAGAACCACCAGTCGAAGATCTACCAGTGCGCGCGCCGGCTACCCGCGCCGTTCAAGCTGGCGATCACCGGCACCCCGATGGAGAACAACCTGATGGAGCTGTGGTCGCTGCTGTCGATCACCGCGCCGGGGTTGTTCCCGAATCCGACCCGGTTCCGCGAGTACTACGCGCAGCCGATCGAGAAACAGGGCAACACCGAACTGCTGGGCAGGCTGCGGCGCCGGATGAAACCGCTGATCAAGCGGCGCACCAAGGATCAGGTCGCGGCCGATCTGCCGGCCAAGCAGGAGCAGGTGCTGGAGGTCGAACTGCATCCCCGGCACCGCCGGCTCTACGAGACGCACCTGCAGCGGGAGCGACAGAAGATCCTCGGCCTGATCGACGACATGGACAAGAACCGGTTCACGATCCTGCGCTCGCTGACCCTGTTGCGGCAGTTGAGCCTGCACGCCGGGCTCGTTGACGAGGCCCACGCCGATCTGCCCTGCGGCAAGATCGACGTGCTCGCCGAGCAGTTGCGCGACGTGATCGACGGAGGGCACCGGGCACTGGTGTTCAGCCAGTTCACCGGTTTCCTGCGGCTCGTTCGCGAGCGGCTGAACGCCGACGGGATCGAGTACTGCTACCTGGACGGCACCACCCGCGACCGCCCCACCGTGCTGCGCAGGTTCAAGAGCGGTTCGGTTCCAGTGTTCCTGATCAGTCTGAAGGCCGGTGGATTCGGGCTGAACCTCACCGAGGCCGACTACTGCTTCCTGCTCGATCCGTGGTGGAACCCGGCGACCGAGGCGCAGGCCGTGGACCGCACCCACCGGATCGGCCAGACGCGCAATGTCATGGTGTACCGGCTGATCGCCAGGGACACCATCGAGGAACGGGTCATGGCGCTCAAGAAGCGGAAGGCCGAACTGTTCGCCAACGTCATGGACGATGGCAACATGTTCGGCTCCGCCATGGGCGCGGACGATATTCGCGAGTTGTTCGCCTGACCCGTCGGGACTGGCAGCCGGTGACCGGCCCGGTCACGGATCGGCGGGCTGCGGATCAGCCTCGTCGGGCACCCAACGCAGCAGGTCACCGGGTTGACAGCCGAGCACCCGGCAGATCGCGTCGAGAGTGGTGAAGCGAATCGCCTTGGCGCGGCCGTTCTTGAGCACCGCGATGTTCGCGGGGCTGATGCCGACGGCGTCCGAGAAATCACCGACCGACATCTTGCGTTTCGCCAGTTCGACGTCGAGATCAACGATGATCGCCATCAGATCACCTCCGCGAGCTCGCTCCTCAGCCGCGTGGCCTTTCGTAGCAGGCCACGCATGACGAGCATGAGCAGCACGAAGGCGAAACCGGCGAACGCGGCGGCGGATGCCTGCATGACCAGGCCGAACATCACCATGGCCGTGATCGAGATGGTCGGGATCACCCAGAGGTGGACGGCCACGCCCGCGGCGATCAGGGTCGCCACGCTCGCCGCGCCGATGATGACGTCCACCCACAGGAACGCGCGCTCGCCGAAGATCGCGTCCTTGCGCGCCATGGACAACAGCTTCCACACGGCGACCAGCGCGGCCTCGACGCAGGCGACGCCGATGATCGCGAGGATCGCGTACGGGACCGCGAGATAAGCGAGGTCGGGATACTCCTCGGCCATGTCCGAAGCGGACGTCGGGATGACGATGACCTGCCCGTAGAGGGCGATCAGTGCGGTGATGACGATCAAGGCGCGCAGTACGCGGATGACCAAGCGGTTCATGCATCGAGTATCACTCGGTATCTATCGATAATCAATAGATCGCATGCGCCTGGGGGTTTGATCACAGTGTGCCAACCGCGGCCCGCTGGCGAGTCCCGGCTACCTCTGAAGCGCGACGAACCCGGCGATCAGCGCCAGCACGGCGATCAGCGGCGTGACGATCGACCACCACGTGTACGCGGCGAATGGGATGGTGCCGAGCAGAAGCAACAGCGGGCCGAGGATGCGAGGCCCACCGCGAATCCACGGAGCCACCGCGATGAGCAGCCCGCTCACGACACCGAAGGCGAGTGTCGCGGGGCCGGCCGGTGCGGCGACGAGAATGACGAACGCGCCCAGCACGCTGGTCAGAATGGCTGACCAGCGCCGCCAGACCGTCGTCGCACCGGTGTTGGTGGCAGAGGTGTTCGTGGTGGTCATCGCAGCACCTCCGAGACCGGTCGGCGAGGGGACAGCCGTGGGTCACGTTGTGGGTGGCCCAGGCGGAAGGTGGCCAGCACCTGCGACCCAGGGCGGCTGACGAGCGCGGCGAGCGGCGCGGCGAACGGCGAGCTCCGGTTCAGGCTCTGGTCCCGGTCGATGCGTTCGGTGATCTGGTTCATGTGCTGCATGCCGAGCCCGTGGGCGGTGATCGCGAGGTGGATGCGTTGCAGGAGGCGGCCACCGGTCAGTTGCTGGACCGGGTCATGCGGGTCGGGGACCAGCACGAAGCCGTACGCGGCGGCCGTCGCGGTATGTACGGTGCGGGTCTGGTCGACCCAGAACTGGTCGCCCTCCTGGCGCGAAGAGGCGGGGAGCATTTTCGCCGCGGAGGTCAGCGCCGCGGACAGGCCCTGGCCGTCCAGTGTCAGTCCGTCCTTGTACCGCTCTATGTCGGACGCGCTGGACCGGAACCAGACGAAGCCATCGCGTGACTGGTCCTGGTCCGCGGTGACCGCCTTGGCGGCGTCGATCATGAGCTGGCCGAGAGTGTTCCGGGCGTCGCCGGTGACCCAGGCGACCGTCGCGGGTGCGTCGGCGGTCGGGTCCGCGACCGCACCCAGTTGGCTGAGCGTGCCCTGGTCAACCGCGTCGGCGGTGTACGGACCGCGGTTCGAGTGCCGGTTCCCGATCGCGTCGTGCAGCTCCGACGGCTGGGGCGAGCCGGCGCCAAGATCGACCCGCGCGACGAGGGCCGGCTGCGCCGCGTCCGGTCGCAGCGTGCATGTCGGTGCCATTCCTCGCGCCCGCGCCGCGAGCATCATGTTCTCGACAGCGCAGCCGAGGCCGACGTTGCGCTCCCGCGAGTACGGGTCCACGCTCACCATCCGTCGGGCGGTGTCGGCGTGCACGTCGACGCGGTTGCCATTCAGCTGGAACAGCCACGGCTGGATGTTGTGCGGGCTGGCCGCGAGGATCGCGGCCGCGATGACTCCTCGCGGCCCCGGGTCGTCGCGCCAGTTCCGCCAGGCATCGAACGCGGTTCCCCGGTCCGGATCAAGGACGCGGTTGTCGTACGCGCGGTAGGAGATCACCCCAGTCCCGGCCACGACGACCGTGAGCACGCCCATACCGGTGGACCGAAGGAACCCGCGTCTGCCGACGCCGTGCGACCGCGGTTCAAGCTCACTGCCCTCGCTGTCGATGACGCTCACCTGGCCTTCGAAGCGGAAACCGCTCTGCGTCGCACACTCTGCCGGCCGCCCCGCGCCGCCCCAAGAGCCCGTAGCCCTCGTCCGACCGGGCCGAACGCCTCTCGCTCCGGGCGGCATTGATCAGGCCGAGGCCTGTCGCGCGGCGAGGAGGAGGCCCGCGTTCCAGCCCGGAGCGCGCCCGCCGGCCGGCGGGCGAATGACGTCGCAGCCGCCGCAGACCCGGGCGAGCAACCACGCGACCAGCGAGTTGGAGTTCCACATCTCGCCAGCGTGGAGTTCGTCGCGACCCCAGGTCAGCGCCGGGACATCCCGGATCGTGCTGAGCAGGTTCGCGATCACGGTGGGGCGATCACTGACCCGGCGAGGGCTGTCGACGGCGTACCCGAGGTCGGGGATCTGCCCGCCGAGCCAGCAACGCACCTCGTATCGGAAGGCACGGAACCGGCCGAGCACGCGCAGGCCCACCGGTCCCATCCGCACGACGCCACGCTCGGGGGACTTGGTGTTCCAGATGGGTGCCATCTCGATGACGTAGCGCTGGCCGTGATCAAGGACGACGAGTGCGGCGTGGTAGAGGTCCTCGGGTCTGCGATGGTCACGGCGGGCGAGGATGGCCTCGTAGACGCGGCCGCTGTGCCGCACGACGTACCCTCCCGCACCGAGCGGAATCCAGTACAGGTCGATCGCGCAGGCGCCATCCATGGCACGCACCCTCACACTGTCGCCGTTCACCCTGCCGCGGTTCACACTGTCACTGTCGACGGCCTGCCGAGCACTGCCGGGCGCCCGGCACGGCGTGCGCGCCATTCCATGACGAGCAGGACCACCGCACTGACCACGACGAAGCCCCACACCGCCACGGCGATCATGCCACCGCCCGCGCCGGCCGCCGCGGTGCCGCTGGCGAGGTTGTAGCCGGTGTGCCACACCGCGCAGGCCGCCACGCTGCCGGTCCGGTTGTACAGCCAGGTCAGCACGATCGACCCGGCCGCGAGGCCGACGAGGAACACCGGAACCATCGCCGGCGAGAGACCGCGGTAGCTGTCCAGCAGCAGGAACTGGGGCAGGTGCCAACCAGCCCAGAGCACCGCGATGATCAGGCTCGCGGCGACCGGACCGAGACGCCCCGACAGCCGCGGCAGGGCGTAGCCGCGCCAGCCGCCCTCCTCTCCGAGCCCGTCGACGAGAAGCAGGGCGACGGCGACGCCGACCGGTCCCCACGCGGCGGGAAGCCCGCTGAACTCGGCGAAGTCCGCCGGGGCGGGCAGTCCGGCTCCGCCGGCGGCCAGCACGGCGAGTGTGGCCAGGAGAAACACCAGAGGACCGAGCGCGGCGAGCCACCATCGCCAGCCGATCCGCCAGCGCACCAGCCGGCCCGCCAGTTCCCGCAGCCCGGACCGGCCCGTCGTAGCGGCAGTCATGATCAACGCCGCGAGCAGCGGGCCCAGCAGGGCCGGCACATGCGTCGGCCACCCGCTGCCCTGCCGCACGCTCTGCCCAGCGATCACCCACGGCACCAGCCACGCCCAACTGATGGCGTAGGCGAGCAGGAAGAAAACCGTGACGCGGGAACGGAGCACCGTGCCGATCCAGCGGCCCCACGCGGCGGACCATGTCATGACTCATCCCGAGGCGCGAACCGGCCATTACGGCGGAAACCCGTCACGCGGTGAGCACATCCCTCCGGCCGCGCCGGCAGTAGGGCCATCGGTCCCGTGCCCGTCTCGTCGACGTCGGCGATCCGCCCCGGCTGTCCGGCACGGGTCGCGGTTGCCGGTTGTGGCCTATCCGGCGGACACCAGGATGCAGAACGGGTGCCCCGCGGGATCGGCGAGCACGTACAACGGTTCGTCCTCGTCGCCCGATCGGTCGTAGAGCAACTCCGCCCCCAACGCCAGTGCGCGTCGACGCTGCACCTCCAGGTCCGCGACGTTCGGAACGCGGAAGTCCTGATGCATCTGCTTGGGCACGTCGTCGGTTGGCCAGGTCGGCCTGGCGAGGGAGCCGACCCGGTTGATCCCGAGGACCCGGTCGCCGGCATCGTCAACCAGCACCAGCCAGTCGACGTCGTCGGGTGTTTCGTTCTCGGACGGCTCGTCGCCGGGTCGATATCGCAGTCCCAGGAACTCGCGGTAGAACTCCGCGAGCCTTCGGCAGTCGGTGGCATCCAGAGCGGTGTGCATCAGGATCGGGAACCGTGGCATCCGGTGCCTCCGGTACGTGGGCGATGACATTACTACTTACTAACTACCAACTGATACGTTGCGGCGGTGAGCGAGGACGTCTGGGCAGGTCTGGCCGATCAGTTCGTCGACGGGGCCTACGCCTCGGTGAAGGGCTTCGTACGTACCTACGTGATGCATCATCAGCTGTTGGAGCATCTACCGCCAGCGCCAGCAGCGGTGCTCGACGTGGGCGGTGGCGCCGGCCATCAGTCCTTTCCACTGGCCCAGTCCGGTTACGACGTGACGTTGCTGGACTCGTCACCGACGATGTTGGACAGGGCGCGACAGCGACTCGAACGGTTGCCGAATGAGGTCCAGCGACGGGTGACGTTCCTGCGGGCCGACGGTGAGCACGCCGACGAGGCCTTGGACGGCCGGCGTTTCGACGCCGTGCTATGCCATGGCGTCCTCGGATACCTCGACGACCCGCGGCCGCTGGTCAACCAGTTGTGCCGATGCGCCGCCGACGGCGGCATCGTCTCGATCATGACCGGCAACGCCAGGGCCGGGGCGGTGCGTCCGGCCCTGGAACGGCGCTGGGACGACGCGCTGGCGGCGTTCGACTCCCGCCGTGAGGTCGGCGTGCTGGGCGTGCCCGGCCGAGCCGACACGGTGGAGGAACTCAGCGAACTCATCCGGGGCCAGGGTGTCGAGCCGGTGCGCTGGTACGGCGTGTGGCTGTTCGTCGACTGGCTCGGATTCAGTGGCGTCGAGCTGGACCCCAAGGACCAACAGCAGGTGGCGGCGACGGCCGCCGTCGAACTCGAAGCCAGCCGTCGCGACCCCTACCGCCAACTCAGCCGCGTCTTCCATCTCGTGGGCCGCAAACGTCCGAGTTGACGAGCCGTCGCCGCTGCGCGGGGTAGTGCCGCGGGTCCGCACTGCTTTTGTGAGTAAATGCCAACATTGATACCCGGCATCTCGGATGTTGGAGTATGCCCACCGCTCGACCAGGCCACGGCAATGCGCCCACGGACTTCACCAGTGGCGTGACACCTCGGTGTACGCGTGTGCCCGAGACGGGCGGGGTGCCGGCTACCACAGCGTGACGACCGGCCGAAATCCGGACTTCACAGGCCGTGATCCTGCTGTGTCGGAGCTTTGCCCTGTCCCAGCAGTTCAACAGACTCAATCGGCTGGGGCCGGCGGCCGAAGTCCATAGGGCGACCACTCGTGGGGGTCCGGGGGCGGAGCCCGCCGGGCGGGGTTTGGGGGTTGCACCCCCAATTGGCATGACGGCCGACCCGGCGAGGCGCGATAGCGCCGAGCAGGGTCAGCCAGAGGCTGTGATCCTGGTTGGCCCGGGCGTTGCCCTGGCCAACCAGTCAACAAGGTCAATCGGCTCGGGAGCGCGAGCGAGCTCGCGCTCCTCTCGCCTCAATCCCTTGTGGGCCGCCCGGGACTCGAACCCGGAACCTATGGATTAAAAGTCCACAGCTCTGCCAATTGAGCTAGCGGCCCGCCCGACAATCGTAGCGGGGCCGATCGCCCGTGCCCTACGGCGTGGCGAGCGGCTCACCTTCAGTCCCGCCGGTCCCGGCGGCGTCGGTGCTGCTGCGTCGGGGTCGGCGGGGTGTGCGCCCGGAGGTAGGCGTTGTACTCGTCCTCGGTGTTCAGTGCCGGCTGCTCCACGCCCGCCGGATCCTGCCGAGACAGCAGCTCGGCGAGCACTTCCTGCAGGTGGGAGGGCCGGCCGGCGGACGGGTTGACTCCGCTGGACTTCGGCACGGTGACCCCGGCCAGCGGGTCGTCGGTGCGCGGTTTGCTCAGCGTGAGCACCGCGCCGACATCCTCCGCGGCGGCGTCCCGGGCGGTCAGCGTGGGGAGATCCCAGCGCTTCTCCAGGGTCCTGAGGATGGATGTGTGGTCCAACGGGGTCGCGCCGTCGGGCACCCGGAACACCGTGCCTGCCGCGATCAACGGCGACACCAGCACGGTGGGCACCCGGACACCGAAACGCCGGAAGTCGAAGCCGAACTCGCCGGCGGAGTTGTCCGGCGGGGTCGCGTTGGTGGGTGGCGCCACGTGGTCGTAGCAACCGCCGTGCTCGTCGTAGGTGACGATCAGCAGGGTCTCGTTCCAGGCCGGACCGTTGCGCAGCGCGTAGTAGACGTCGTGGATGAACTGCTCGCCGAGTGCCACGTCGTAGTTGGGGTGCTGGCTGTTGCCCGATGATCCCCAACTCGGTTCCAGGAACGCGAACGCCGGCAGGGTGCCGCTCTTGGCGGCCGCCTGGAAGTCCTTGAATCGTCCGAAATGGTCGGCGGACGCCTTGCTGACGTCCGGGAAGTCGGCCTTCGTCAGCGGGGTGGCGTCGTACCCGTAGACCACCCAACCGATGTTCTTGCTGGTGAGCGTGCCGAAGATGGACGGGCTGGTGAACGTGTGGGTCTTGTCGTCCATGTGGCCCTGGCTGGTGCCGGCCAGCAGGAACGCCCGGTTGGGCAGCGTCTCGGTGGGCAGCGACGCGAACCAGTGATCGCAGACGGCGTAACCCTTTGCCAGACCGGACAGCACCGGCAGGGCCTCCGGAGTGAAGCAGCCCATGATGTCGTTCGCCGTGGTGCCCGGCTCGATCGACCAGTGCTCGCGCTTCTGCCAGACGAGCGTGTCGGCGTAGTTGGTGACGAAGCCGTCGTTGGTGGCGTTCGGCGGGGTGGGTGCGGTGGTGCTGCCGAACAGTTGGGCGTTGGTCGCCAGGTAGCCCTCGCCGGGGTCGGCGCCGGGCATGAAGTAGGCGTGCGGTGTGGTCGGCTCGATCCTGAACACCGTGACCGGCTTGCCGTCGGCGTCCGGATTGGACTCGGTGCCGGTGAGCCCCTCGAACGGCTGACCGGACGGCGACCGGTTTCCCGCGTCGGTGTAAAGGAACCCGAGCATGTGGTCGAGGGACCGGTTCTCCAGCATCAGCACCACGATGTGCTCGATCGCGGCTAACCCGGCGGTCATCTGATCACCCCATTCAGCGATCCAGTGTGGATCGTTGACGCCGATCGTGTGACGTCGATCGTTGACCACGGGGGCGGCGTGGCGCGGGCCCTGGCGCATGAACGCTGGATGAAATGAAGACCATGCGGCCAACGTCACCTGGTGCGCCTGGTCACGTCTCGAGGCTGCTTGTGGATCACAGTCAAGGTGCTCGTAGATCACACCTGACCGGCGCGCGTTTACGCCCAAACGGGGCAACGATGGTGTCGTGGACGAGTCTTCATCTGGCGAAGCCCGCAATCAAGAGCACGACTCGCCAGTAACTAACTACCCTCCGACACTGGACTCTTCGGAAGCGGACAGGCATTCTGCCCCGGTGACAGCCGACAGTGCAGCGAACATCACAGGGGCGACCACCATTGTGGGCGTACCCCGGGAGACCGCCGCTGGTGAGCGGCGGGTTGCCATAGTCCCCAAGGTCGTCGAGCGGTTGCGTGCCGCCGGTCTGGGCGTCGTCGTGGAGTCCGGCGCCGGACTCGGTGCGCTGATACCCGACGACTCCTATGTCCAGGCGGGCGCGACCATCGGTGATCCCTGGTCCGTCGATGTGGTGGTCAAGGTGAACCCTCCGACCACCGAGGAGATCGGCAGGCTCCGATCCGGCGGCACGCTGATCGGCTTCCTGGCCCCACTGACCAATCCGGAGATAGCCGGTGCGCTGAAGTCCGCCGGGGTAACCGCGTTCGCCATGGAGTCCGTACCGAGGATTTCCCGCGCGCAGACCATGGACGCGCTGTCCTCCCAGGCCAACGTGTCCGGATACAAGGCGGTCATCCTCGCCGCTGAGCAGTCCACTCGGTTCTTCCCGATGCTCACCACGGCCGCCGGCACGGTGAAACCGGCCACCGTGTTGGTACTCGGCGTCGGTGTGGCCGGGCTCCAGGCGCTGGCGACCGCCCGCCGCCTGGGTGCCCGGACGACCGGCTTCGACGTCCGGCCCGAGGTCGCCGAGCAGGTCCGGTCGATCGGCGCGCAGTGGCTGGACCTGGGCGTGTCGGCCGCCGGTGAGGGCGGCTACGCCCGTGCCCTGACTCCCGAGGAGCAGGCCGAGCAGCAGCGCCGGTTGACCGAGGCGATCCCGCAGTTCGACGTGGTGATCACCACCGCGCTGGTGCCGGGCCGTCCGGCACCGAAGCTGGTCACCGCCTCCGCCGTGGAGCGGATGCGGCCCGGCAGCGTGATCGTGGACCTGGCGGGCGAGACCGGCGGCAACTGCGAGTTGACCGTTCCCGGCGAGATCGTGGTTCGGGACGACGTGACGATCGCGTCGCCGCTGAACCTGCCGGCGAGCATGCCCGAACACGCCAGCGAGCTGTACGCCCGCAATGTGCAGGCCCTGCTGGAACTGATGCTGGTCGACGGCAAGATCGCGCCCGACTTCTCCGATGAGGTGCTGGCTCGGTCCTGCGTGACAAGGGACAAGGAGGCCTGATGTTTCTGGCCAACCTGGCGATTCTGGTTCTGGCCGGATTCGTCGGATTCACGGTGATCTCCAAGGTGCCGAACACGCTGCACACGCCGCTGATGTCCGGTACCAACGCCATTCACGGCATCGTGCTGCTCGGCGGCCTGGTCGCCTTCGCGACCCTCGCCACGGGACCGCTGGAGAAGGTCCTGCTCGTCATCGCCATCACCTTCGGCACGATCAACGTCGTCGGCGGCTTCCTGGTGACCGACCGCATGTTGAGCATGTTCAAGAAGAAGCCGGAAGCGAAGGGCACGGGCCACGATGAGTAGCTTGATCGACATTCTCTACATCATCGCGTTCGCCCTGTTCATCTACGGCCTGATGGGCCTGACCGGGCCCAAGACCGCGGTGCGCGGCAACTGGATCGCCGCGGTCGGCATGGTGATCGCGATCATCGCGACCCTGCTTCTCCCGCACATGAGCAACTGGCTGCTCATCGTGCTGGGCATCGTGCTCGGCTCGCTGATCGGCGTGCCGGCCGCACGGCAGGTGAAGATGACCGCGATGCCGCAGATGGTGGCCATCTTCAACGGCGTCGGCGGTGGCGCGGTGGCGCTGATCGCCTGGGTGGAGTTCAACTCCTCGAACGACTACCAGGGGCTGCCCGCCTACGTGCCGGTCACCTCGCTGTTCGCCGGGATCATCGGTTCGGTGTCGTTCTGGGGCTCGCTGGTCGCGTTCGGCAAGCTCAACGGCAACCTGCCCGGTCGGCCGATCACGCTGCCCCGGCGCATCCAGCAGGTGCTGAACCTGCTGCTGCTGGTCGGCGCAATCGTTTGCGCGGTGTTCGCCGGGATCGGTGTCAACTCGGGCTGGCTGATCGCCGGCGTGTTGGTGTTCGCCGCCATCCTCGGGTTGCTGGTGGTGCTGCCGATCGGCGGCGCGGACATGCCAGTCGTGATCTCCCTGCTCAACGCCTGCACCGGGTTGTCCGCCGCGGCCACCGGTCTCGCGTTGAACAACACCGCGATGATCGTGGCCGGCATGATCGTCGGTGCGTCCGGTTCCATCCTGACCAACCTGATGGCCAAGGCCATGAACCGGTCCATCCCGGCGATCGTGGCCGGCGGGTTCGGCGGGGTCACCACGACCGCCGCGCTCGGCGGTGCCGGCGGCGAGAAGTCCGTCCGTCAGACCAGCGCCGCGGACGCGGCCATCCAGTTGGCCTACGCCAACGAGGTGATCATCGTCCCCGGTTACGGCATGGCGGTGTCCCAGGCGCAGCACGCGGTTCGGGAGATGACCAAGCTGCTGGAGGCCAAGGGTGTCGACGTCAAGTACGCCATCCACCCGGTCGCCGGCCGGATGCCCGGACACATGAACGTGCTGCTGGCCGAGGCCGATGTGCCGTATGAGCAGTTGAAGGAGATGGACGACATCAACAGCGAGTTCTCGCGCGCCGATGTCGCCCTGGTGATCGGCGCGAACGACGTGACCAACCCGGCCGCCCGGACGAACCCAGGATCACCGATCTACGGGATGCCCATCCTCAACGTCGACGAGGCCAAGTCGATCATCGTGCTGAAGCGCTCGATGCGCTCCGGCTTCGCCGGTATCGAGAACGAGCTGTACTACAACCCGAAGACCGCGATGCTGTTCGGCGACGCCAAGGCGTCGGTGAACGAGATCACCGAGGAGCTCAAGACTCAGTAGGACCCATCCCCGGGCAGGCTCGACAGGTCGTCGGGCCTGCCCGCGGTCGTCGGGAGGCCGAAGGCCGCGAACAGCGAGGTGTCGAAGAAGATCGCCAGATGCCGCACGCCGGCCGGGGCGAGGGTGAGCACCTGGACGTGGTACGCGCGGTACCCGCCGGTCGCCTCGTCCCGAAGGTAGGTGGCGAACGCGGGTGTGCCGTTCGCTCTGGTCCGGCGGAGCAGCAGGTCACCGGGCCGGCGCGCGGGGAACTGGGCGTTGATCAGGCGCCGGACCGCGTCCGGGCCGACGACCCACTGCGCGAACGGCGGCAGCTCGCAGACCACGTCGTCGGTGACCAGGCCGGCGACCCGGTCGAAGTCACCATCCCGGAACATGTCCGCCCAGCGGGCGAGCAGCGCGTCCTGGTCGTCCCGCGCCGGTTCGACCGTCACATCGGGCCTGGGCGCCACCCGGTCAAGCTGGCCGCGGGCCCGCTGCGCCGCGCTGTTTACCGCCGCGGCGGTCATGTCCAAGGCGTCGGCCACGTCGGCGACGGGCCAGTGCAGCACGTCCCGCAGAATCAGTACCGCGCGCTGGCGGGCCGGAAGCTGCTGTAGCGCGGCGACCAGTTCGAGCTGAACACTCTCCCGGGGAGCGACCACCACGGTCGGATCGGTCTCGTCCAGTCCGGCCAGCGTGTCCGGCAGCGGCTCCAGCCAGGGCAACTCCGGCCGGGCGACCAGATCGGCCGTCGGGTCGTCGGCAGGTCCGCCGAGAGCGGTGGGCATCGAGCGGTGATCGCGATCGTCCAACGCGCTCAGACAGGCGGTGGTGGCGATCGCGTGCAACCAGGTGCGCAGCGACGAGTGGCCATCGAAACGGGCATACGCGCGCCAGGCCCGCCGATAGGTCTCCAGGACCAGATCCTCGGCGTCGTGCACGGAGCCGAGCATCCGGTAGCAGTGCGCCAACAACTCACGCCGGTACGGGTTGGCCAGGAGCATGAAATCGTCTGCGGTCAGGTTCATCAGCGCCGAGGTGGACCCGGATGTGGTCACCGGCACGCTCCCGTCTCTTCCAGTTCACGGTGAGTTTGACGATACGTTGGGCGCAAGACAATATCTCTGCGGACGCTCAAGTGTTAGCCGGCCGCGACCGATCACATATTCACTCCGTTGCCTCGCGACCTGCGGTTCGTCCCGGAATGACCGCCGCGACCAGGCCAGCGACCAGGAACGAGAACAGTGAAGCGCTCATCCAGCTCTGCGGTGTGAAGTGCAGCACGGTGGCGATCCGGGTCCAGAGATTCGACCACGCGCCGACCGAGCCCGGATTGATCAACTGGTAGGTGGCCAGGCCCAGAATCCAGGCGACGAGCATGCTCCACCGGGACGGTGCGTGATCGGACAGATCCCATCGGTGTCGCCTGCCGCGCAGGAAGTAGTCGGCCACCAGTACGCCGAACATCGGCACGAACACCGAGCCGAGCAGGGTCAGGAAGCCCTGGTACTGGTTCATGTTCAGGACCAGCGCGAGGACGACGGTGACCGCGCCGATGATCCCGGTCAGCAGCCGGCGGTCGGCCCGCGGCAACAGGTTCTGCACGGACACGCCGGTGGAGTAGACGTCGGCGAACGACTGGTCCATCTCGCGCAGCACCAGCACGCCGAAGAACAGCGCGCCCGCCGGCAGTGCCAGGAACGGCTGGAACGGAGCCTCGGTGGACCCGGCGAGCGCGAGCAACCCGAGTACGTAGGTGACGATCTGGGTGACCGAGTAGCCCAAGGTCGCGGCGCCGAACGCGGTGCCGACCCGCCGGGAATGCCGGGAGTAGTCCGAGGCGACGGGGATCCAGGACACCGCGACCGCCAGCGCCACATCCGAACCGGCCCAGAACCCGCGCCAGGAGCCGGTCGTCAGATCCGCCACCGGATGCCGGAACACCTGAACGGACAGGTAGATCATCGCGATGATCATCGCCACCGTGACGTAACGGCGCAGTACCCGGACCGCGCCGAGCGGCCAGATGGTCATCGCGGTGGTGATCACACCGGTGATCACCACATAGAGCCAGTGCGGGCCGCCATGGAACAACGCCTGCGCGGCCTGCGCGATCACCAGCAGCTCGAATGTCCCCCAGCCGATCAGCTGCAGGATGTTGACCACGGTTGGTAGCGCGGACAGCCGGCCGCCGAACAGGCCACGCAGCACGACCATCGCGGGCGCGTCGGTCTGCGCGCCGGGTACGGCGGCCAGCCCCACCATGACGCTGCCCAGCACGGTTCCCACGATCGTCGCCACGATCGCGGCCACGATGGACAGCCTCGGCGCGTTGGCCGGTGCCAACACATACCCGGCGGCGGAGAAGCCGAGCAGGGTGACGCCGAGATTGGCCCAGAACGCGGCCTGGTCGACGAAACTCAGTGTCTTGGGCGTCGGGCCGGCCAGCGTCGGAGCGACCTCACCGCTGGCCGGAGTCGCCGCGGAGCTGGCGTTGGTGTCGAGTTGGCCGGTCACGGCGCTCACGGTAAGTCGGCGTCCGGCCGCTAGCCAAGCCCGTGGCCGGTCACACACTCCCGGTTCGCGCGGCGAGCCGGTCCAGCGCCGCGCGGTAGCCGCGTTCGAGCTCGTCGACCACGACAGCGACCGGCTCGACGGAATGGATGGTTTCCAGCCCCTGTCCGGCCGCCCACAGGTCCTTCCACCGCCGCGCCGCCGTGGCCGGGTCGTACTCGCGATGGCCGTTGGCCGCCAGATTGTCCGGGTCCAGCCCGTTGGCCAGCAGGCTGGGCCGCAGCCAGGAAGCCGGGGTACCGGTGATCCCCGCGCTCACGATCAGATCGTCGATGCCGTGCTCGACGATCATCCGCTTGTACGCCTCGGGTGCCATGCTCTCCCGCGTCGCCAGGAACCGGGTGCCCAGGTAGACGAGGTCGGCGCCGCAGGCGATCGCGCCGGCGATGCCGAAGCCATCGCTGATGCCACCGCCGACGACGATCAGGCCCGAGAAGAACTCGCGGACCGCGGCGACGAACGCGAACGGCGAGAGCGCTCCGGTGTGGCCGCCGGCGCCGCTGGCCACGCAGGCGAGACCGTCGACGTCGGCGGCGGCGGCCTTGCGCGCCAACCGGACGTTGACCACGTCGGCGATCACCAGGCCGCCGTAGCCGTGCACGACATCCACGACCGGCCGGGGCGAGCCCAGCGCGGTGATCACGATGGGCGGCCGGTGCTCGGCGACCAACCGGAGATCGTCGGCGAGCCGTGGATTGCTGCTGTGCGTCACCAGGTTCAACGCCCAGGGCGCCGCGGTGGAGCGGCCGCGCAGCGCGTCACCGATGGCGCCCAGCCACCGGTCGAGATCGTCGAGCGTCCGGCAGTTCGGCGCCGGGAACGAACCGATAACGCCGGCGGTGCTGGCAGCGATCACCAAGTCGGGACCGGAAACCAGGAACATCGGTGCGGCCACCACGGGTAGCCGCAACGGACTCGGGAAGGGCGGGTTGATCGCAGCCATGTACGCCCCTCCGTCGGGAGTCCGCTGGCCTCGTTCACTATCGTTCTATCCGGTTAGCTCATCTTCCGCCACCACGACATCGGGCCGCGGTGGTTGTGATCACTGGGGAGCTTCAGATGGCAGTCCTGACCCGACGGCCCGGCACTCCGTCCCCGCTACACCCCGCCGAGAAGGTCGCCCGCTACCGCGAACTGGGCTGGTGGACCGACGAGACCATCGACGGCCTGCTGCGCGCCGCGCTGGGCCGGCATCCCGACACGGTGGCCGTGATCGACCCACCGGACAAGACCGACCTGACCGGTCTCCCGGCTCACCGGCTGACGTGGTCCGAACTGGACAGTGCCGTTGATCACCTGGCGGCGGCCCTGCTGCGGCGGGGAATCCGGGTCGGCGAGGTGGTCGGCGTGCAACTGCCGAACATCGTCGAGCTGGTGATCAGCTATCTGGCGATCGTCCGCATTGGAGCGATCATCTCGCCGCTGGCGGCCCAGTACCGCCAGCATGAGCTGGCCACGACCGCCCGGCTGGCGTCGTTCGACGCGTTTCTCACCGCGTCCCGGATCGGCGGCCGGAGCACCGCCGCGAACGCGGCCGAGGCGCTGGCGGACGTCGACTCGGTGCGGTCGGTGTTCGCCTTCCACGCGGACCCGGCGGATCTGCCCGACGACGTCATTCCGGTGGAGTTCGGGCCGGCGACCCCGGAGGACCGCGAACTCGTCCGGTCGCATCTGGACGGCTACCACGCGGATCCGAACCACTGCGTGACGATCTGCTGGACGTCCGGCACCGAGGGCGAACCCAAGGGCGTGCCACGCTGCCACTACGACTGGCTGGCCATCGCCACGGTGAGCCTGGACGCGCCGAACCTCGGCGAGGACGACGTCATCCTCAACCCCTTTCCGCTGGTCAACATGGCTTCGGTGGGCGGAACCCTGCTGCCATGGTTGAAACTGGGCGCGCGGTACGTGCTGCACCACCCGTTCACCCTGCCCACCTTCCTGCGACAGATCGCCGAGGAGCGCGTCACGTACACGGTCGCGCCGCCCGCCCTGCTGACGATGTTGTTGCGACAGGAGGAACTCCTGCGCCACAGCGACCTGAGTTCGTTGCGTTCCATCGGTTCCGGCTCGGCGCCACTGCCGGCCTCGATGGTGGCCGGCTGGCAGGACCGGCTCGGTATCAACGTGCTCAACATGTTCGGCTCGAACGAGGGTGTCTGCCTGCTGTCGACCGCGATCGACTTCCCCGATCCCGAACAGCGGGCGGCCTACTTCCCGCGCTACGGCGCCCCCGGCGTGAACTGGTCCTGCCGCGCGATGGATCAGGTCGCCATCCGGCTGGTGGACACCACGACCGGCGAGGAGATCACGCGACCCGGCCAGCGCGGCGAGATGCGCATCGCCGGCCCGACCATCTTCGCCGGGTATCTGGACGGCACCGGCGACGATCCCTTTGACGAGCGCGGTTTTCTGCGCAGCGGCGACGTGTTCGAGCTGGCCGGCGACCACGGTCAGTACCTGAAGTTCGTCGACCGCGCCGGCGACCTGATCAACCGGGGCGGCATGAAGATCGCGCCGGCCGAGGTGGAGGACCTGTTGCTGGAACACCCGGCGGTCGCCGAGGCCGCCCTGGTCGGCTATCCCGACGAGGTGCTCGGCGAGAAGTCCTGCGCGGTCATCGTGACCAGGCCCGGTAGCCAGACCACGCCGGACGAGTTGTTGGCGCATCTACGCGCCCGGCACATCGCGTCGTACAAACTGCCGGAGCGATTCGAGTTCGTCGAGTCGCTGCCGCACAATGCGATCGGCAAGGTGCTCAGGCGCGAACTGCGCGACCGGCTCTGACCACGTCAGATCGGCGTTTTTCCTGACACGCCAACCGTTTTCGCGCCGCGCCGCGGCGGAGGTAAGATCACCGGCCGAAGGCTGATTGACCGCGATACCCGCACTGACATCCGCACTCCGTACTCCGCGAGAAGGCACGGGAAAAGATGCGCAGAACAACAGCACTGATCGCCGCCACCGTCACCGCGGCAATGACTCTCATCGCCATCGCGTTTCCCAGCTCCGCCGCTGCGGCCGGCAGCAGCGCCAGCGCTGATGCCGGAGCCGGTGCCCCGCCATGCACCAGCTACTCGATCCCGGTGAGCCTGGCCGAGGGGACCGCCGCCAACCAGACCATGGCCGGATGGCTGTGCGGCTACGGCTCGTTGCGCGGCAAGGCGGTCCAGCTGCTGGTTCCCGGATTCACCTACGACCACGACTACTGGAACTTCCAGTACCAGCCGGACACGTACTCGTATCTCCGTAGCGCCACCAGGGCCGGCTACGCCGTCTTCATGGTGGACCGGCTGGGCACCGGCGACAGCAGCAAGCCGGCGGCCCTCGCGCTGACCATCGGCACCGAGGCATGGACAGTCCACCAGGTCATCTCGGGCCTGCGGTCCGGGCAGTTCGGCACCGCCTTCTCCAGGGTCGTGCTCGTCGGTCACTCCCTTGGCGGCACCGTCTCGCAGGTCGAGGCGTCGACCTACCACGACGAGGACGCGGTGATCATCAGCGACTGGCTGAACAGCCCGTACTGGGTTGGCACGGCGGGCATCATCGCGGGCACGATCGAGCCGGCGCAGCTGGTGCCCCGGCTGGCCGACCGGCCGCTCGGCTACCTGACCACGCTGGCCGGGCTGCGTGGCATGTTCTACAACTCCTCCGACACCGACCCGAAGGTGATCGCCCAGGACGAGGCGACCAGGCAGACCGGCACGCCGGGCGAGGAACTGACCATCGTCGCGCCGACGTTGATTCCCTCCGTGACCCAGAACATCAAGGTCCCGGTTCTGCTCGCGACCGGGCAGTACGACTTCATCTTCTGTGGTGCGCTCACGCCCTGCACGAACGCCACCATGGTGCGCGACCGGGAGGCGCCGGCCTTCTCGCCGCAGGCCTGCCTGTCCGCCTACGTGCTGCCCAACGCCGGTCACGACATCAACCTCGAACTCAACGCACCGGACTGGTTCGCGGCGGCCAACCGGTGGACCGGCGCCGCACTGGCGGCCGAGACACCCTCCGCGTCCAGCGGCGGAGCCTTTGCGGGACAGGCCGACTGCGCCGAGATCGCGGCCACGTTCGGCGTCTGACAGGTCCGTTACCGTCCCATACGGCCGACTGGCGGTCGCGGGTGCGGCGGGTTCTCCGCCCGGTGACCCGCGACCGCCGGTCCGTTCAGCGCCGGTGTCCCGTTCAGCGCCGGTTGGCGCGGCGCCCGCCGACTCAGCCCTCGAAGACGCCGGGCGCGACAGCGGTCACCGTCAGCTGCGGGGAGGGCGTGTGGCCGGTGCAGCCGAAGCTGTCGCCGCCGGGGAGTTCGACGTACTGGCCCTGACCCTGGCCCGCCGACTCGTCCGGGGTGGAGATGAAGAAATAGGACACCGGGGTGGGCTGGCACACCGTCGAGTCGAAGGCGGTGTAGTCGACCTGGCCAATGATGGCGTTGGCGCTGCCGTTGGGCAGCAGGACGACCGGGCCGTGGTCTTCTCCGTCGCCCTGCGCGGGATCGCCAACGAGGTTGTAGGCGGGGTCGGCGTAGGCAATGCCCGGGAAGCCGGAGATGACGCAGGCCGTGTCACTCGTGTTGAGCAGGTTCAGCGGGTAGTAGGTGGTGCCGGCGGCGCCTTCGCCCGGGCCGAAGCTCGCCTGGAGATCAGCGGAGGTGCAGGCACGTGTCGCCGGCGAGGCGGCATGTCCGGTGGTGGTGGCCGGGGCGGCCATCGCGACTCCCGTCGCGGTCAGCAGGAGCGCCGCGGTGCCGGCCGTCACCATGCCGAGGCGAGCCATCGTCCGTCGAGTGTTCATGGTTCCTTTGTCTCCAAACATTTCCGGATGGAATTACCGAATTGGTCGGTCTTCCTACTCTCAAGGACGTTCTCTGGGTGGTTTGGTTGCTCGTCCAGACTCCGCGAATGTGCTGGAATCGAAATGAACGCGGCCGTGTTCAACCGATGCCGAGCCGGTCTGGCCGGGAATGTTGATTCCCGGCCAGACCGGCTCATTGACTGCTCTGTTTGGCGAAAATTGAATGTCGAAGAATGAACACCGTTGAACGTGGATGTTACTGAGGATGACTCAGGGCTGGCCAGGGCCCGCCTTGATGGCGGTGACCCGAAGCTGCGGAGAGGGTGTTTCGCCGGCGCAGCCGGTGCCACCGTTGGGCAGCGCCAGGTACATCGACGCGGTCTCGTCCGGCGGGTAGACGCGGAAGCCCGCCACCGGCGTCGGCCGGCACACCTTCGCGTCGAACACGCCGTGGTCGGTCATGCCCACGATCGCGGACGCCACGCCACCCGGCTTGAGGGTGACCTGCGGCCCGACCGATCCGTCGCGCTGTGCGGCGGCCCCGACCTGCTTGCCGTTGCCCGGAGCCACGTAGGACACGCCCGGGAAGGCGACCATCACGCAGGGCGTGGAACTCTTGTTGGTGAAGTTCAGCGCGACGTAGGTCGTTCCGGCGGTCCCGTCGCTGCCGCCCAGCGCCAGCCTCAGGTCGGCCGACCTGCATTCCCGCGTCTTGGTCGCGGTCGGGCCACCGGCCACGGTGGCGGAGGCATTGGCCAGGGCGGTCGACGTTCCGGCCGGGGGTGCGATGGTCGTGGTGGACGCGCCGGCCGAGGGCGTGACATAGGTGGTTGCCGTGCTCCCGGTCGTGTCGGTGGCGCCCGCGGCGCCGCCCGGCGCGGGAGTGGCCGCCTGGCCGCCGCCGCATGCCGCGGTCAGCAGAATGGCCGTCGTCCCCATTGCCAGCAGACCGCCGCGAATGACCATCTGTCGAGTATTCATGATTTTCTTCCCTCCAGTTTCCCCGAACGGTCGGGTCGCTTTACCTCAAGGACGTGCTGGGCGTATTCGGGTTGCTTGCCCGGGCAGGTTTGGTCTTTTGCTCAGAACGTGCCCTTGTCGGTGGAAAAGGGCGCACGAATACCCCGCGATCCGGTCGATATGGCCAGCTCGCGGTGCGCGAGTGTTAATGAGTCAAAAATCGATGTCGTGCCCGGCTGATCTGGTCCGAGTTTGCCCTCGAGACCAGACCAGCCGGAAACACGGTCAGACCGGAAACACGGTCAGGTGAGTGTCGAATCCCCCAACGGATCTAGATCCGCTTACTCAGGACTGGCCGGTGCCCGCCTTGATGGTCTGCACCCGCAGTTGCGGCGACGGGGTGTTGCCGGCGCAACCGGTGCCACCGTTGGGTAGCGCGACATACATCGACGCGGTCTCGTCCGGTGGGTAGACGCGGAATCCGGACACCGGCGTGGGCTGGCAGACGCTGGCGTCGAAGACGTTGTAGTCGGTCATGCCGACGGCCGCCGACGCCGAGGCGCCCGGCTTGAGCGTGACCTGTGCCCCGGCGGCACCGTCGCGCTGCGCGGCCGCGCCGACCTGCTTGCCGTTGCCCGGAGCCACGTAGGACACGCCCGGGAATCCGACCATCACGCAGGACTTGTTGCTCTTGTTGGTGAAGATCAGCGGGACGTAGATCGTCCCGGCGGTGCCCTCGCTCTGGCCGAGGGTCAGTTTGAGGTCGGCCGCGTGGCACTCCGGTGTGGCGCCGGTTCCGCCGGTGGCGCCCGCCTGACCGGTCGTACCGGATGTCGATCCGGACGGGCTGGTCCCGCTGCTCGTCGCCGTCGAGGACGTGCTGGCTCCGCTGCCGCTGGTGGTTGGCGCCGGGGAGCCACCCTGCAGGTTGCCGCAAGCCGCGGTCAGCAGGATCGCCGTGGCTCCCATCGCCAGCAGGCCAAGGCGGGTGGCCGCCTGTCGAGTCTTCATGATTGCCTCCAGACATCCCCGAACAATCGGACTGTCTACCTCAAAGACGTGCCCATCGCATCCGGGGTTGCGTGCCATGCTGGCCACGAGATGTCGTCAAGACCTCACACATGGATAACAACCCTGGCAGTCGAGTAACGTCTTGACACCTACGCACGCCGTGAGGGCGACCAGCCATACTGGGTTCCCGTAAGGGCACGGGTGGAAGGAGTCCCTATGTCCGTCGCGGACGGCGCGGCCGGTCGGTCCCCATCGGGCCCGATTCCGCCGGCGAAGTTGGAGGCGCTGCTCAACGAAAGCCTCACCAAGCCGTCCGCCGGTCGGGTGTACGACTACTACCTGGGTGGTAACTCCAACTGGGCGATCGACCGGGCATTCGCCCAGGAACAGATCAGACAGTGGCCGGATACCCCCTGGTTGATCCGGCAGAACCGCAAGTTCCTGGGTCGAGCGGTCCGATACCTGCTGCGGCAGGGCATCCGGCAGTTCGTGGACATCGGCTCCGGCCTGCCCACCGAGGGCAACGTGCACGAGATCGCCGAGCAGGTGGCTCCCGGTGAGGCGCGGGTCGTTTACATCGACCACGATCCGGTGGCGCACGCCCATTCCTCGCTGCTGCTGGAGCGCACCGGCGATCCCCTCCGGCATCACACCCTGCTCGCGGATCTGCTGGACGCCAAGCGGCTGTGGCGGGGAGTTCTGGACACCGGCGCGATCGATCCGAACGAGCCCGTGGGCCTGCTCCTGGTCGCCGTGGTGCACCTCATCCCGGATTCGGCGCGGCCAGGGCGGGCCGTGTCCTACTACCGCGACGTGCTCAAACCGGGGTCATTCCTGGCGCTCTCGCATGGCACCACCGACGGGCTGGACACCGGTGAGAAGGCGCAACTGGCCAAGGTCCAGAAGAACTACGATGCCAAGGCCACCAATCCGCTGCTGGGCCGCACCCGGGAGGAGATCCTGAGCCTGTTCGGCGACTGGGAGCTGATGCCGCCCGGCCTCGTCTGGACGCCGGAATGGACCGACGGGGTCGAAGTCGAGCCGGCCCGCGGCGACATCGAACCAGCGCGGTCACGCATGCTCGCGGGCATCGCCCGCAAGCGTCGATCAAGGCTCCGCTGAGCCCAGATTGATGCGGCACACAGCCGCCGGCCGCCTAGCGTACTGAAGCTACGCGGAACCCACGCGCCCTGAACCCCCATACTGTTCCGGTGTTCCAGGTGGATGCGGGCCAAGGCCGAAGGACGCGACGCGCACTTATGGTGCGCGAGCGTCCTGAGAACGCCGGCCCGCGCCAGCTGGGACGCCGGATCAGCGGCTGGCGACACGGCGGTAGCGTGCCACCGCCAGCGGCATGAACACCGCGATGATCGCCAGCGCGCAGATCACCGTGTACAGCGCCGAATGGTCGGCCGCCCAGCCCGTGGTTGGCGGCAGATTGGCCGGGAACGGGGTGCCGAACAGCTTCCGGCAGGCATCGGCCACCGTCGTGATCGGGTTCCAACTCGCGAACGCCCGTAGCGGTGCCGGCAGGTTCTGCGCCGAGATGAACGCCGACGAGATGAACGTGAGCGGGAACAACCAGATCATGCCGGCGCTCTGGGCCGCCTCGACGGTACTGATCAACAGCCCGACGAAGGCGCCGATCCACGACATCGCGAACGCGAACAGCAGCAACAACAGATAGGCGAACACCGCGTCGGTGACCGAGCCGCGAATCCGCCATCCCACCAGCAACCCGCAGATCGACATGATCAGCAGGCCGACGGCGTTGATCGCCAGATCCGAACTGGTCCGGCCGAGGATGACCGCGAGCCGGGACATCGGCAGCGACCGGAACCGGTCGATGATGCCCTTCTGCAGATCGCTGGTCAGGCCGATGGTGGTGAACATGCAGTTGAACGCCACCGTCTGGGCGAAGATCCCGGGGATCATGAACTCGCGATAGCTGGCGCCGCCCAGGCTGGCGCCGAACACGTACGCGAACAGCAGTACGAACATGATCGGTTGGACGGTCGCGGCGGTCAGCGCGTCCGGCATGCGGCGCAGGCTGACGAGATTGCGCCAGGTGACGACGTAGCCGTCCCGGGCGGCTCTGGCCAGGGCGTTCATGCCGCGGCTCCCTTTCTGGCGCGCCGGCCCCGGCGGCCCGCCTTCTTGCCCTCGGCCGGTGGTTCCTCGGCCATATGCCCGGTCAGCGACAGGAACACGTCGTCCAAGGTGGGCCGGTGCAGGCCGACGTCGTGCACCTCGATGTCCTCGGCGTCCAGCCGGCGCAACGCCTCGACCAGCGCCTTCGGGCCGGCCTCGACCAGCACGCCGACCCGCCTGGTCTGCTCGTCCACCTGCGGCTCTTCGGAGCCCACCTCGGCCAGGATCCGCACCATGGTTGGAAGTTCGGCGGCCTCGGCGGCGACCAGCTCCAGCCGCTCACCGCCAACCCGTGCCTTCAGCTCGTCGGCGGTGCCCCGCGCGATCACCCGGCCCCGGTCGATCACCGCGATGCTGTCCGCGAGCTGGTCGGCCTCCTCCAGGTACTGCGTGGTGAGCAGCACGGTCGCGCCATCGGCCACCAGGTTGCCGATCACCTCCCAGGTGTCCATCCGGCCACGGGGGTCCAGGCCGGTGGTGGGTTCGTCCAACACCACCACGGCCGGCCGGGCGACCAACGCGCCGGCCAGGTCCAACCGGCGGCGCATGCCGCCGGAGTACGTCTTCGACGGTCGGTCACCGGACTCGGTGAGCCCGAAGGCGGTCAACAGCTCGCGGGCCCGCAGACCCGCCTGGCGGTGCGACATCCCGTAGAACCGGCCAACCATGTAGAGGTTCTCGTAGCCGGTGAGGTTCTCGTCCACCGCCGCGTACTGGCCGGACAGGCCGATGCCCCGGCGCACCGACTCCGGATCGGCGAGCACGTCATGCCCGCCCACCCAGGCCCGGCCGGAGTCCGGCCGCAGCAGCGTGGTCAGCACCCGCACCGTCGTTGTCTTGCCCGCGCCGTTGGGCCCCAGCAACCCCAGCACCTGGCCGGTGGGTATCTCCAGGTCGACGCCGTCCAGCGCCCGGGTACCACCGAACGTTTTCACCAGGCCCTCGGCATGTACGGCGAGATCACTTCGAGCTGTCATGCCACCCCTCCTCGGTGGAACCGTGCGCCGTACACTACCCATCACAAGATGCTTAGTCAATGAGATATTCTGCCAGAGAGATAGTTGCTGGCGCCTGCGGAACGCAGCGTAAGCGTAGCCACCGACAGCGCCGGCTACCTGCGATTTTTTCCAAACGGGAGCACGTGAGGGGCGGAACAGGATACGTTACGGAGACGGATCTCGCACCGCGTGCGAACCGTGCACTACTTTCTTCACGACGTGTTCTGACGATCCTGCTGGCTGCTGCTGGGGTGGTGCGACCTGTGCTCCTGACCGATTCGCCGGCGACTGGCACCGGGGACAGCCAGCGGACCGGCGGCCCGCCGTCGGGTGCGCCGGCCACACTGATCGCCCAGCTTCGTGGCTATGCGGCGACCACCCCCGGCCGGCTGTCCAGCGCCCTGATCGGTCTGGTCGTGCTCAGCCTGCTGACCGGCGTGGTCGGCCTGCTTTCCGTGCAGGGCAACGCCAGTAGCGTCGATGACCTCGCGCACCACCGGGAGCCGGTCAGCTACGCGGCACAGGAGATCTACGGCTCACTGTCCGACGCGGACGCGACCGCCGCGAGCGCCTTCCTGTCCGGCGCCATCGAGCCAACCCAGTTGCGCGCCCGGTTCAACGCGGACATCCAGCGGGCCGGCTCGGCGCTGGCGGTGGCCGCCGCCGACGCCGGCGACACCACGGGCTCCGGGCCGATCGCGCAGCTCGCCGCCGGCATTCCCGTCTACACCGGACTGATCGACCGCGCCTCCGCCAACAACGAGAGCGGTCTGCCGGTTGGTTCGGCCTACCTGCGGGAGGCCGACAACCTGATGCAGAAGACCCTGCTGCCCGCCGCCCAGAAGCTCTACCAGGACGATGTCCAGTCGGTGGCGCAGGCGCAGGATGACGCCACATCGTTCCCGTGGGTGGCCACCGTCCTGATGATCGCCCTGATCGTCGTGCTGGTGATCACCCAGCGGTACCTGCGGCAGCGAACCAACCGGATGTTCAACGTCGGCCTGCTGGTGGCCAGCGGCGCGGTGGTGCTGGTCGTACTGTGGTCCGCCGTCGGCCTGATCACCGAGACCGTCTACGTGGACGGCGGCCAGTCCTCCGGCACGCGACAGGCCCAGCAACTCGCGCAGGCCAGGATCGAGGCGTCGCAGGCGCGCACCGACGAGCTGCTCGCGCTGGTCGCGCGCGGCGGCGTCGACTACGGCAGCGAGTTCACCAAGCTGGCCAACGACATCGGCGGCAAGGACGGCACCGGCGGGCTGCTCGGCCAGGCGCGGCGCGACCCCGCGGACGACACCATGGCCGGGCAGTTGGACAAGGCGATCGCGAACGCCAAGACCTGGTTCGCCGACGAGCAGCAGACCGTGAAGGTCAACAACTCCGGCAACTACGCGGTCGCGGTCGACACCGCACTGAGTACCGCGCCCACCGGCGAGGCGACCGTGTACGACCATCTCGACGACAACCTGGCCGGTGCCATCAGCCAGGGTCGGACGGACTTCATCCGGCAGACCGAGACCGGCGGTGCCTGGCTCACCGCGCTTCCGGAGGGCGTGCTGGTGTTGTGCCTGGTGGCGGGGGCCGGTTCGAGCCTGGGAATCTGGCGGCGGCTGAGGGAGTATCGGTGAGGCAGGGGATTCGGGGGAAGTTCGCGCCGGGCGCGAAACTCGCGGCGCTGATCGCGTCGGTCGCCATGGCGGTGGTGGCCTGCGGGGCCAACGCCAGCCCGGTCGACCTGGCGAACGTGACCGCCGCCAACGAGGTCCTGCCGGCCGGCGTGACCTCCGGTGCGGCGGCCGTGCCCTCCGCCGGTGCGGCCGCGACCAACTGCGGTGATCCGACCGCGAGCCTGCGACCACCCGACCCGATGCCGCTGCCCGGCCACATGCCCTCGGGGTCCACGATGGCCGCCATCCAGAGCCGCGGGGTGCTGCGCGCCGGGGTGGACCAGAACACCTTCCTGTTCGGATTCCGCGACCCGGAGACGAACAACATCGAGGGCTTCGACATCGACATCGTCAACTACATCGCCCAGGCCATCCTCGGCAGTGGGTACCAGGTGCAGTTCGTGGCGATCAACTCCAGCCAGCGGGTGTCGGCCCTGCAGAACCACTCCGTGGACATCGTGGTGCGGACCTTCACGATCAACTGCGCGCGCCGGCAGCAGGTCGCGTTCTCGACCACGTACTTCCAGGCGCAGCAACGCCTGCTGGTCAACCAGAACAGCAACGCCACCACCCTCAACGACCTGGGTGGCAAGAAGGTCTGCGCGGCGATCGGTTCGGATTCGTTGACGCAGGTCAAGAACACCTCCAGCCACCCGATCCCGGTCGCCGTGAACGACTGGTCGGACTGCCTGGTGATGTTGCAACAGGGCGAGGTGGACGCGGTCAGCACCGATGACGCGATCCTCGCCGGGATGGCCGCCCAGGACCCGAACGTCAAGATCGTCGGACCGGACCTGGAAAACGAACCCTATGGAATCGCCATGCCGCTGGGCGAAGATGACATGGT
>DASVLX010000182.1:0-3180 GCA_036384655.1 Pseudonocardiaceae bacterium | reverse complement strand
TGTGGCGGGTGAAGGGTTCGAACCTTCGTAGGCAGTGCCGACAGATTTACAGTCTGCTCCCTTTGACCACTCGGGCAACCCGCCGCGCGCGGCCACCGCGTGCCGCGCGAGCAACCATACCTAACCGCGTGACGACGATGCGAATCAGTCCCCCGGTAGCATCCCGAGACATACCCCAACCAGCGCAACCGGAGGTGCGGGCAAGGTGGCGGACCCCTCGTTCGACGTCGTCAGCAAGGTCGACCGGCAGGAGGTGGACAACGCGCTGAACCAGACCGGCAAGGAACTCTCCACGAGGTTCGACTTCCGCGGCACGAACGCCGAGGTCACCTGGACCGGCGAGGAGAAGGTGGCGATCCAGGCCGACACCGAGGAGCGGTGCAACGCGGCCATCGAGGTGTTCAAGGAGAAGCTGGTCAAGCGGGGCATCTCGCTCAAGGCGTTCGAGGTGGACGAGCCAGCGGTGTCCGGCAAGATCTACAAGGCGTCCGGCACGATCGTCCAGGGCATCGCCTCGGACAAGGCCAAGCAGATCAGCAAGTTCATCCGGGACGAGGCCCCCAAGGGCGTCCAGGCGCAGATCCAGGGAGACCAGCTGCGCGTCACGGCGAAGAAGAAGGACGCCCTGCAGGCGGTCATCGGGCTGCTCAAGGGCCACGACTTCGGCATCGCCCTGCAGTTCACCAACTACCGCTGAGGTCGCCGGGCGTGGTCGGCTAGCGTAGGTCGAGTTCAAGGCACTCGGCGGGGCCTCGCGGGAGGAGCGGGATGAAGGGCATCGTGCTGGCCGGTGGCAGCGGGACACGACTGCATCCGATCACCCAGGCGGTGTCCAAGCAGCTCCTGCCGGTCTACGACAAGCCGATGATCTACTACCCGCTGTCGGTGCTGATGCTCGCCGGCATCCGGGAGATCCTGATCATCTCGACGCCCGCCGACCTACCGAACTTCCGCCGGCTGCTGGGCGACGGGACGCAGTTCGGCGTGCACCTGAGCTATGCCGAACAGCCGCAGCCCAACGGCCTGGCGGAGGCGTTCATCATCGGCGCGCCGTTCGTCGGCACCGACGATGTCGCGCTGGTGCTTGGCGACAACATCTTCTACGGACACGGGTTCGCCACGACGTTGCAACGCGAGGTCGCGGCGCTGTCCGGCTGCGTGCTGTTCGGCTATCCGGTCAAGGACCCGCAGCGGTATGGCGTCGGCGAGGTCGATCCCGACGGCCGGCTGGTGTCCATTGTGGAAAAGCCGACCAGGCCCCGCTCGAACCGGGCGATCACCGGGCTGTACCTGTACGACAACGAGGTCATCGACATCGCGAGGTCTCTGGCGCCGTCCGCGCGTGGCGAGTTGGAGATCACCGACGTGAATCTCAACTACCTGCGCCAGGGCCGGGCGAAGCTCGTTGATCTTGGTCGGGGTTTCGCCTGGCTAGACACCGGCACACAGGACTCACTGTTGGAGGCCGGCCAGTTCGTGCAGGTGCTGGAGCATCGCACCGGCGTCCGGATCGCCTGCCTGGAGGAGGTCGCGATGCGGATGGGCTTCATCACGGCCGACGAGTGTCACGCCCTCGGCACCAAACTGGCGAAGTCCGGCTACGGGCACTACGTGATGGCGGTCGCCCGGGGCGCCGGCGCCACCGTCTGATCAGCGCCCGATCACCGGAAGGTCAGATCACCAGAGGCCCGGCGGCAGGCCGCCGCCCGATCGGGCCATGTCCTCAAGCCGCCGGATGCGGTCGGCCATCGGCGGGTGGGTCGAGAACAGCCGTGTCGCATGCTCGCCGGGCCGGAACGGGTTGGCGATCATCAGATGCGCCTGGGACACGACGGCTGGTTCCGGCGCCAGCGGCAACGCGTGGGTGCCGTACTCGAGCTTGCGCAGCGCGGAGGCCAACGCGAGCGGATCACCGGTCAGTTTGGCGCCGGACTGGTCGGCCTGGAACTCGCGGGACCTGCTGATCGCCATCTGCACGATCGCGGCGGCCATCGGGCCGAGGATCGCGATCACCAGCATTCCCAGCGGGTTGGACCGCTCGTCCCGGTCGCCGCCCCCGGTGAACAGGCCCGCGAACATCGCCAGGTTGGCCAACACGCTCACCACGCTGGCCAGCGCGCCGGCCACGCAGGAGATCAGGATGTCCCGGTTGTAGACATGCGAGAGTTCGTGCCCGAGCACGGCGCGCAGTTCCCGCTCGTCCAGTAGGTCAAGGATGCCCGTGGTGCAGCACACCGCCGCGTTCCGGGGACCACGCCCGGTGGCGAACGCGTTGGGCGCCCGGGTCGGGCTGATGTAGAGGCGGGGCATCGGCTGGCGGGCGGCGGTCGCGAGTTCCCGCACGATTCGATACATCGCCGGCTGTTCCGCCTCGGACACCGGCCGCGCACGCATCGCCCGCAACGACAGCTTGTCCGAGTAGAAGTAGGCGTATGCGTTCATGCCCAGGGCGACCAACAGGCCGATGAGCAGCGCGCCACGACCGAAGAAAGAGCTGATCAGCACGATCAGCGCACTCATTCCAGCCAGCAGCAGCGCGGTTTTCAACCCGTTGTAGTGCCTGCGCATCAACCGCAACTCCCACTGTCGCGCTGTTTCGGGGAACTACCCCGACAACGCTCCTGGCCTGCGGAAAGTTCCCATCAAGCCGGTCCGGCAGCGCCGGCACGCCAGTACACGGTGGACCGAACGACCGCCCGGCCAAGGCCACGCTCGGTCACGAGGTGCTGCCGAACCTGGGTCATCACGGCGCGCTCACCGGCCGCCCACACGGCGATGTCGTGGGCCTCAGGTGAACCGGGTTCCGGCAGGTCCAGCGCGCGCACGGCGGCCAGCAGGTGATCGGGAACGCCCGCCGGACGGCCGTCGCGGAACAGCCAATCGATGCGCGGGTCCGCCGGGCACGCCAGCGGTTGTCGCTCGGCCTCGTCCGCCACCTCGATCAGCACCTCGGCATGGGCCGACGCGGGCAGTGTGCGCAGCATCGCGTCGATGGCCGGCAGCGCCGTCTCATCGCCGACGAAGATCTGCCGGCCAATGGCCGGATCGGGCGTGTACGCCGGGGACGGGCCGACCACGATCAGGTCGTCGCCGGGATTCGCGTGCGCTGCCCAGCGGGCCGCCGGGCCGTCCGCCTCGTGCAGCACGAAGTCGATGTCGATCTCGTGCCGTTCCGGGTCG
>DASVLX010000181.1:0-16311 GCA_036384655.1 Pseudonocardiaceae bacterium | reverse complement strand
GTCGCAGCTCCGGCACCGGCTCCGGTCGCGGCCGCGCCGGCCGAGCCCACGAACGGCGCGCCGTACGTGACCCCGTTGGTGCGCAAGCTGGCCACCGAGAACGGCATCAACCTGTCCACGATCAAGGGCAGCGGTGTCGGCGGCCGGATCCGCAAGCAGGATGTGCAGGCGGCCATCGAGGCGGCCAAGAAGCCGGCTCCGGTCGCGGCGCCCGCGCCCGCGGCAACCGCCGCGACGGCGGCGCACTTCGAGATCCCGGCGGAGGCGGCGGCACTGCGTGGCACCACGCAGAAGCTGACCCGGCTGCGCCAGATCGTCGCCCAGCGCACCCGGGAGTCGCTGCAGATGTCCGCGCAGCTCACCCAGGTGGTCGAGGTCGACGTGACCCGGATCGCCAAGCTGCGGGCCCGCGCGAAGACCGAGTTCGAGCAGCGGGAGGGCGTGAAGCTCACCTTCCTGCCGTTCTTCGCCAAGGCGGTCGTCGAGGCGCTGAAGCAGCACCCGAAGCTGAACGCGTCGATCGACGAGCAGGCCAGGACCGTCATCTACCACGGCGCCGAGCACCTGGGCATCGCGGTGGACACCGAGCGCGGCCTGCTCAACGCGGTCATCCACAACGCGGGCGACCTGAACCTGGCCGGCCTCGCGCACAAGATCGCCGACCTGGCCGAGCGCACCCGCGCCAGCAAGGTCAGCCCGGAGGAGCTGTCCGGCGGCACGTTCTCGCTGACCAACCTGGGCAGCAACGGCGCGCTGTTCGACACTCCGATCATCCAGCAGCCGCAGGTCGGCATCCTGGGTGTCGGCGTCGTGACGAAGCGGCCCGTGGTGGTCACCGACGAGGACGGCGACGACAGCATCGCCATCCGGTCGACGACCTACCTGTCGCTGACCTACGACCACCGGCTGGTGGACGGCGCGGACGCCGGACGGTTCCTGACCACCGTCAAGAACCGCCTGCAGGAAGGCGCCTTCGCGGCCGACCTCGGCCTGTAACGGCGAGACCGAACGACGAAACCGCCCGTGATTCCCGGCCAACCGGGATCGCGGGCGGTTTCGTCTGGGGCCACCATAAGATCTATGCGCATCGTGATCGCGGGCTCGTCCGGACTGATCGGCTCGGCACTCGTGGGCGCGCTGGGCCGGGCCGGGCACACGGTGATCCGGCTGGTTCGGCGTCCGCCCACGGCGGCGAACGAGCGGCGCTGGGACCCGCCGGCCGGGCACTTCGAGCCGGGCTCCCTTGATGGCGCCGACGCGATCATCAACCTGTGTGGCGCGGGCATCGGTGAGGCCCGCTGGACGCACGCACGCAAGCAACAACTCCGGGACAGCCGCGAGACCCCGACCGATGTGCTGGCGACCGCCGTGGCCGAACACGGGATTCCGGTGCTGGTCAACGCCTCCGCGGTGGGTTACTACGGCGACACCGGCGATCGTGAGGTGGACGAGACCGCGCCGGCCGGTCGAGGCTTTCTCGCCGGGCTGTGCGAGGTGTGGGAGGCGGCCACCACGCCGGCCAGCCAGGCCGGTGCCCGCGTCGTGTTGCTGCGCACCGGGTTGGTGTTGTCCGGCCGGGGCGGGGTGCTCGCGTTGCTGCGGCCGTTGTTCGCGCTGTTCCTGGGCGCCAGGCTGGGTAGCGGCAGGCAGTACTGGCCGTGGATCTCACTGACCGACCATCTGGCCGCGATCAGATACGTCGTGGAGCATGAGACGCTGTCCGGTCCGGTGAACCTCACCGGACCCGCGCCCGTGACCAACGCAGAGTTCACCCGGACCCTCGGCGAGGTACTGCAGCGGCCGGCGCCCTGGGTGGTGCCGGGGTTCGCGCTCAAGCCGATCCTGGGCGGCGAACTGATTGACGAGTTGATGTTGGCCAGCCAGCGCGTTCTGCCGGCGGTGTTGCGGCGGGCGGGTTTCGCGTTCGCGCACCCCACCCTGCGCCGTGCGTTGGTCGCCGAACTGGGCAGGTAAAGTCGAACCGTGGTCGATATTCACAGCTCAGCCGCTACCGTCCCGTCCGCCGTCGGCGCATCCTGTCGGGCTTCCACGGAACCCATCGAGGTTCGCTGGCTGGGCACCATCGGCTACCAGGATGCCTGGGACATGCAGCGGGACCTACTGAACGCGCGCGCCGACGAGGAGATCCCGGACGTACTGCTCCTGCTGGAACACCACTACGTCTACACGGCCGGCAAGCGCACCGAGCCCGAGGACCGGCCCACCGACGGCAGCCCGGTCATCGACGTCGACCGCGGCGGCAAGATCACCTGGCACGGCCCCGGCCAACTGGTCGGCTATCCGATCGTGAAGCTCGCCGAGCCGATCGACGTCGTGCAGTACGTTCGGCGCATCGAGGAAGCCCTGATCAGGGTCTGCGACCACTTCGGCCTGGCGACCGGCCGAGTCGACGGCCGCAGCGGCGTGTGGCTGCCCGCCGACGACAGGCGGCCGGAGCGCAAGATCGGTGCGATCGGCCTGCGCGTGCAGCGCGGCGTGAGCATGCACGGCTTCGAGCTCAACTGCGACGCCGACCTGTCCGCGTTCGACAAGATCATCCCGTGCGGGATCCGCGACGCCGGAGTCACCTCCCTGTCCACCGAACTCGGCCGCGATGTCCCGGTGAGCGAGGTCCTGCCCTTCGCGCGCGAGGCCATGCTGGACGTCCTCGACGGCCGCATCGCCTTGACCGAGCGCAACATCCCCCGCAACGCCCCCCAGGCCCCCGGCGTCACCTTCGCGTTGTCTCACCCGGCCGAGTGACGGATTTGGCGGTCTAGATCCTCATCGTGTAGGGCAGGGTGCTGGCGACCTCAAGCTGCTCAATGCCGTGGCTTTCGGCGAGGCTCAGCACGAAAGCCAGCTCCCAGTACACGACGGCGATAAATCTGCAACCGCGACCAGATTTTGACAGGAAGACAACGGTTTGCCCGGCCGTCACGACCTGCTTCAGCTCGGACCACTGGCGTATCCAGGTAGGACGCCGCTGACCAACTGTTGCGGCCGGATTGAAGGGTGGCTTCTTCCACGGCCAGGTAAGATCAACCTGGACCACCTGCTCGTCGGCCTGAAGATACGCGAACGGCCAGGTCGCATTGACGATACCAAAGCTCTCCGACGGCAGCGTTCCGCCACCACGAATCGCAATCAGCGGCTTGGGCTCTAACTCACTCATCTCTGAATTCATGTCAGCTCGCTCCGCAAAGCAGCGAAAAGGTCATGCCCGGCCCTGTCGAGTTCCCGCTGCTCGGGAAGTACGCCGGTTGCGTTCTGGAGCACCAGATCCTGGAAGCTACCCATTCCACCGAACATTCTGAGGGCATCGCGGACAGCATCTCGGTATTCGTCGGTTCCAGGCTGAGCGGCGCGAAATCGACTCACTTGCCGCTCGATCGCAGACAACCAGCGTGTGTCGCCAGACGAATTCAGTATCGACACGATCGACTGAAGTACCCGCACGATATCTCGTTGCGTCATCGAAGTCGCCAACTCGCTCCTGGCCAGGTGTAGAACTCGGAACCGCGCAAGGACCACTTCGCACGACTTGCCGCCTCCGTCCGAGAATCGAGACTCTGGCCACTCCGGAGACCGTGGTCGCAGAGCCTGTCATCAGTCACGCGGTCACAGTATCGGAGGCGGCAACCGTGGCAATGCGCGACAGCATGTTGTCCGTCACCGCACCGCATCAGGTGCTGTTTGAGGGGCTCGCATCAGCGATGCCGCTGTTCGCCGCTTCCGACGACGCTGCGCTGGTGGCCCGCGTCCGGCTGGATCATTACGTCAACCTGGTCCGCGCCATCCTGCACGAGTCCATCAACGACGGCCAGACAGTGGCGGAATGCCTGGCGCTGGGCCGATCACTCGTGCCCTGGTGGTCCGACGAAGTGATCGCCGACCACCTCGCGGACTGTGGCGCCGATCCACGGCTGCGGTCTTACCTCTGGTCATACCCGGCGGGCTTGGACTGGTTTGTGGCCTTGGCAGATCAGGCTGACAGTAGGGTGACGGCGGAGGTGCTTCATGCCGCATACCGCGAACCACTCACGCCCGGCGAATTGGCCCAGTACTGGCCGGCTGGCCTGGTTGTCGCCGACCGCGAGCCTGTTCGCGTACGGCAGTCTCCGCTTTCCTGAGGTTGTCGAAACGCTGATTGGCCGCATGCCAGACCACACGCCTGCCGTCGCTCAGGGGTGGCGGGCGGCGGCGCTGCCGCAACGGGTGTACCCGGCACTGGTGACGGCTCGGGCAAGCGCGCCGGGCATCCTGTTCAAGGAATTGACCGCAGCCGAATGGCGCGTCTTCGACGCCTTCGAGGACGAGGTGTACGAGTTGCGGGAACTCAGTCTGGCCGACAACCGGACCGGCTGGGCGTACGTGTGTACTGACGAATCCGAGGTTCTCCCGGGCGACTGGGACGTCGAGCACTTCCGCGACCAGGAACTCGCAACCTATGCGCTGCGGTGCGGATCATGGCGCCAGCGATGGGAAGCACGGCAGTAGCCGATCTCGGACTACTGGCGGGGCAGAAGGAGACCTGGTAGCTCCGCCAGGGAGTCGATCACCCAGTCGGCATTCTGCCTGACCACCGGGTCATCGGCCCACAAATAGCCCCACGGCCCACGCCGGATCAGCGCGACCCGCAGGCCGGCTTTCTTGGCGGGCAGCACGTCGTTGTCGCGGTGATCGCCTACGTACACGATCTCTTCTGGCTGGCAGGAAGCCGCGGCGATCACGCGCTCGAAGAAACGGGCATCGGGCTTGGCCACGCCCCACTCGCCCGAGGTGCCGACGAAATCGGCGGGCAGCTTCAAGGCCCGCAGCAGTTGCCCGACTCGCCGTGTTTGGTTGCCCGCCACCCCCACCGACAACCCACCGGCCCGCAACGCCACCAGGGCTGCCCGCGCATCCGGGTACAGGTCGCTCTCCTCGATCTCTTCACCGCGCCCTGCTTCCTCCCGAAGCTGACGCTCGTGCACCACGTCGAAGCCGGGCCGGAAGTACTGGAAGGTCGTCTCGGAGTTGTCCCGGCCGGCCGCGGTGACCGCCCCGAGCACGGTCGAGAAGGTGTGCCGAGGGACTCCGATCCAGTCCGCCCAGGCACCCCACTCCCGCGAGTCGTCCAGCAGCGTCTCACCCACGTCGAATACCACGGCGCGCACCATGCCCAACTCATACGGCATCACCGGCCGGTAGTCCATCTCGAGGGCCCGTGAACCACATTTGCGCTCACGCCGCCGCTCCCATCAGCGACGCGCCAAAGGCATTGGCACCGGTGGCTGTCATGGGTCGCAGTCACAGCCACACGGCGAGAGCAGCTCAGGAGATCAGTGCCGGCTGACGGCAGGCGTGCGGAGCGCGAGATCATCGGCGCCCGTCGGCCCGTGCCTGCTGCGCCGCGGCGCGGGAGACAGACCTGGATGCTCCGAACGGCGGCATGGCCGTGGTCGAGCGGAAAATCCCCCGAAACACCCCAACGCCGGCCGCGCTCCGGCTAGAGTTGCAGAGATTCCGGCAAACCTGCCGCACAGATACCAGAACATCTCAATATTGGAGATTCGACCGTGAAGGTTGCAGACTGGAAACGGGTTGTCAGGCCGCTGATCCACCAAGGGGAACTGCGAATGGCACTCGAAGAAAAGCAAGTTCGCGCCACAATTCACGAAATCGAAGCGCAGGCCAAACGGACAGCAAGCGCGCTAGGCCTGGTCCGCCGATAACGGTCTACGAACCTGATGCGCCAACCCGCATCGGTCAAGGCGGACGCCATCAGCGGCGACGATTGATATATCAAGAAGGGGAAGCTGAACCCGTGAACCTCGATGAGGCTGTGGCCGCCGTGGTGGTCGCCGAGATGACCAGTCGCGAACTGGACGATGACTATGTGGAACTATGCTCGATCCCCTGGCGGCTTCACCGTCAGCTTGCAGCTTCCCCGGATGCTAAGATCAGAGAGTTGAGCGAGGCCGTCTTGCGTGGACTAGTCCAATTGGGCGTATCTATCGGTGATCTGGACGGCAACAGCGGGGTTTTCACTCCTTGGTCAAGCAATGACTGCGTTGAGCGGGTCAAGCGGGAGTTGATCACACTTGGGCGCGAACCAAATATCGGCGATATCGCATGGCTGACGCGATAGCAATGAATAAGGATTGGCGATCGCCATGTTGTCAGTAGGGTCGATTGTTCGCGATATGATCGGCGACCTCCAAGATTACGACGCAGCGACGATCAGCCTCTGGCGACTGTCGTCCAACCTCAAGGGCCGGCTCGCGCTGCTCGAAGACGTCGGAGCTGATCAAGCTTGGGTAGATGAGCTCCGTACTCTTCGTAACGCCATTGAGTACGTGAGCGCGTTCTTCATCGAGTCACGGCGCACACAGCTGACGGAGGATGAGAAACGCGAGGTCAATGACGTCATCGACGAGTTGCGCGCCGCTCTGATCAGCTACTGACCCGACCGGTCAGAAATCATCGTTCTGTGGCGGGATCATCTGTCGCAGAACATGAGCTGATCACGCTAGTATCGGGTAATTGAAGTTTCATTCTTGATGAATGTTGTGCGCTGTATTCCGTGCGCCTTGCTGATGATGACTTCGGCTGGTTTGATCCAGGTGAAAGGTTCACAGTCGGTGTTGTAGGCGGCGATAAAGCGTTTGATCGTCTCGGTGAGTTGTTTCACGCTGGTGAAGCTGCCGCGTCGGATGGCTTTGCGGGTGATGATGGAGAAGAAGACTTCCACGAGGTTCATCCAGGAGCATCCGGTGGGGGTGAAGTGCAGTGTGATGCGTTCGTTCTCGGGTTTGGCGAGCCAGGCGCGGACGTTCTCGTGTTTGTGTGTCCGATAGTTGTCGGCGACGATGTGCAATTCGCCGGTGGGGTATTCGCATGCCACGAGTTTGAGGAACTTGAGGAATTCGGTGTTGGTGTGTCGACGGTAGCATTGATCGGTGACACGTCCGGTGGCGACATTGAGCGCGGCGAACAAACTGGTCGTACCGTGCCGCAGATAGTCGTGGGAGCGGCGTTCGGCCAGTCCGGGTGCCACCGGCAGCATGGGTTGCGATCGTTCCAGGGCTTGGACCTCGGATTTTTCGTCGACGCAGAGCACGATCGCGTTGTCCGGCGGGTCCATGTACAGCCCGACGATGTCGGTGATCTTCGCGTCGAGTTCCGGATCGGTGGAAAACTTGAACGACTCCGTTCGATGTGGCTGGATTCCCCAGTTCCGCCAGATCGACGCGATCTCGTTGTGGCTGACCGCGAGACGCTTCGCCAGTTCGCGGCTCGACCAGTGAGTCAGTCCCGACTCCTCCGGCGGCGGCGTCAGCGTCTCGGCTACCACCATCGCCTCGTCCACCTCCGGCGGACGTCCCGATCGCGCGTAGTCCCACAATCCCTCGATCCCCTCCCGCCCATACCGATCACGCCACTTGCGAACGGTCGGAGCCGACGTCCCCAGTTCGACCGCCACCACCGACGTACTCTTCCCCTGACTCAACGCCAACACAATACGAGCCCGAAACCCCACCACAGAAGGAACCCGCGAGGATCTCGTCAACGAGATCAAACTCGCGCGAGCGTCATCTGAAATCTCCACGGGAGGCGAGTAGCGCATACACCATTATCTCACACATTCGACAGAAAAGAAACTTGAATTACGTGATACTAGGGTTTGGCGATCGCAATGTTGTCAATAAGGTCGATAGCTCGCGATATGATCGGCGACCTCCAAGATTACGAAGCAGCGAAGATCGAACTCTGACGGCTGTCGTCCAACCTCAAGGGTCGGCTCGCGCAGCCTGAACGCTGGGCGAAATGCCGTTTTCTACTCATAGATCGTCGCCGCTCGAACTGCTTCCGCCACGATCTCCCACGGATCGTCTGGGACAGGACGACCTGTGTTGATATAGCTGTACTCATAGACGCTGAGCCACGCGCCCATCGCTTCAAGGAAACTGGACAACGTGACGTTCTCCCACGAGTCGCCGTTCTCCGATCTCGCCTCGGCGGCTAACTCTTCGAGTGTCCGAACCAGGACTTCCCTGCCTGAGCTCATTGTCGATCACCTATTTCGTGAATACCCGGGAAACAATATGGCCGTTCGCTGGATCCAGTATCGACGGGCGGCTGCCGTTAGCTCGCGGCGGGGTTTGCCGCCGAGGACGGGTGGCGGCGCATGCTTTCGAGCATCCGGACGATGGTGGTGGAGACCTCGGCGTTGGCCTTCCGCTGGTCGGGCGCCGAGGCGATCATCATCGCACCCGCGGACAGTGCGCCGAACAGCAGGCGGGCGGCGGCCTCGACGGGCAGCTGCTCGAACTCCCCCGCCTCGATCACGTCACGCACGGCCGTCCGGATCACGCCGAAGCTGAACTGGTCCTCGGCCTCCCGCCAGCGCTCCCAGCCCATCACGACCGGCGCCTCGTTCATCACGATCCGCTGGTAGGTCGGGTCGAGGCAGACCTGGAACCAGTGTTGCAGGGCCGCGCTCGCACGATCCCAGGCGCCACCCGGACCGTCCACGATCTCGGCGATCTTGCCCTTCGCCGCACGCTCGACAGCACCGAAGGCCGCCTCGAACAGGGCCTGTTTACCGCTGAAATGGTGGTAGAGCGCGCCCTTCGTGAGCCGCGCCCGTTTCGCGACCTCGTCCAATGACGTGGACGCATAGCCGCGCTTCGTGAAGAGTTCGACGGCGCTGTCCACCAGGGCCTGCCTGGTGGCCTCCGAGTATTCAAGGCGCCGCGACCGCACTGTCACCACGCTCACAACAGTACGACATCCCCTGAGTGGGCACTCATGGTACGTTTTGGACACTTCCATACTGCTGGTATGCATGAAACCGACGGTATGGCGCCGATCACGACGGAGGAAGGTACATGGGCTGGGACAGCTACTACCGCCGCCGCGATGCCATCGACGCGGTGTTGGCCGCGGCCGCCACGGACTCCGAAGCGGGCCTGCCGTTCAGCGAGCTTCCCGAGGTCGCCGAGGCCTTCGAGTCGCGTGAGGACGTGGCCCTGGCGCTGCAGTACAAGTGGTCGCAGCTGCTGAACGGCCGGATCAACCTCGCGCTGGCCGACACCGACTACCACGACGGCGACCCCGTTGAGGCCGTCTCGAAGGCCTGGCGCGCCACCGCCGCCGACAACCCGGTCCTGCGCCGGCTCCTGGACACGTATGCCGAGGAAGCCGGACCCGAGTTCCAGATCATGCGGCATGAGGAGCGCAGCAGCCTCGCGCTGTCCGCCGGGCTGGCCAGCCCCAGCGAACCCGACGAGGAAATCGGCCGGATCGGCGACGCCTTCCTGCGGCTGATCCGCAGCGCCCCACAGCCCACCGCCGTGCGCCGCCGCAACCCTGTCGAGCAACTGCTGCGCAAGCTCGTCTCGACCTCGTGATCCGGGCCTGACCAGGCCACAGCGTAGGCTGGACCATTGTGACGGTCGCGCCCGAAGGTCGGCGGTTGCTACGCCTGGAAGTACGCAACAGCCAGACGCCAATCGAGAAGAAGCCCGAGTGGATCAAGACTCGCGCACGGATGGGTCCTGAGTACACCGACCTGAAAAAGTTGGTGCACCGGGACGGTCTGCACACGGTGTGCGAGGAGGCCGGTTGCCCCAACATCTATGAATGTTGGGAGGACCGCGAGGCCACCTTCCTGATCGGCGGCGACCAGTGCACCCGGCGCTGTGACTTCTGCCAGATCGCCACCGGCCGCCCGGCCGCGCTGGACCGCACCGAGCCGGCCAAGGTCGCCGAGTCCGTGAAGGCCATGGGCCTCCGCTACACCACGGTGACCGGTGTGTCCCGCGATGATCTCCCCGACGGTGGTGCCTGGCTCTACGCCGAGACGGTCCGGCAGATCCACGAGGTCACCCACGGCACCGGCGTGGAGTTGCTGATCCCGGACTTCGACGCCGACCCGGCGCAGCTGGCCGAGGTGTTCGAGTCACGTCCCGAGGTTCTAGGACACAACCTGGAGACCGTGCCGAGGATCTTCAAGAGCATCCGGCCCGGTTTCCGCTACGAGCGCTCACTGGCGGTGCTGACCGCCGCCCGCGAGGCCGGCCTGGTCACCAAGTCGAACCTCATCCTCGGCATGGGCGAGACGCCCGACGAGGTCGAGGCCGCCATGCGCGATCTGTATGACGCCGGCTGCGAGATCCTCACGCTGACCCAGTACCTGCGGCCCTCGCCGCTGCACCACCCGATCGACCGCTGGGTCAAGCCACAGGAGTTCCTGGCGTACAAGGAAACCGCTGAGCGGATCGGCTTCGCGGGCGTGATGGCCGGGCCGCTGGTGCGCTCGTCCTACCGTGCCGGCCGGCTGTACGCGCAGGCCATGGCGCGGCGCGGCGAGCAGCTGCCGGAGCACCTGGCGCATCTCGCCGACGCCGGTCCGGCCGCGCAGGAGGCCAGTTCGCTGCTGGCCCGGTAGGGGCCGGCAGCGCGGTCCGTCACCGGGTGCTGATCGGGCTCACGGTGACGCCCTCGATCTCCTTGACGAAGTCCGCGCCGAACGCCGTCGACGGCGTGTGCGCGCCGGGCGTCACCCTGGCCGTGCCGGGGTCGTCGGCGAGCAGCCTCGTGACCGCGTGCAGTACGGATTCGGCGGTGAACGCGTAACTGCCCGGGGTCGTCAGCGAGCCGGACGCGGAATGCCGCTCGCCGTCCCGGACCCGCCCCCACACCTCGGTGTGCTGCGATGCCTGCCGGGCCTGGCTGGGTCCGCGCACGAACTGGTCGACCAGCGACGCGCCGACCCGCTGCACCGCCGGCACCCGCAGCAACGACCCCAGCCACTGTTGAGCCTGGGGGTTGCGGGCGAGCATGTCACTGCCGGGTATCGCGGCATAGGTGGTGATGGTGCGGATGCCGGTCGAGCGGTAGGCGGAGACCAGGTCGGGCCACGGCACCGCGGTGACCCGTCGTGGGCCGGACGGGAACTCCGCAACGACCTGCCGGAATCCGAGGTCCACCTGCCGCAGCACGCCGTCTACCCGGGCCCGACCCCCGTTGCCCGCGCTCTGCAGCACGCTCTTCAGCGTGCCGGGACTGATCCCGCCGCCGGACGTCAACGCGAGATCCAGTTCAACCGCGCCGGGCAGCTTGGCGGCCAGCATCGCGGCCAGGCAGTCGGTGGCCACGACGTCGAACCCGGCGGCGGGCAGCAGCACCACGCCGGCGCGCTGGGCATCCTCGTGCCGGGCGTAGATCGCCTCCATCACGTCCATCTCGCCGGCAAGGTCCACGTAGTGCGTGCCGGTGGCCAGGCAGGCGTCCACCATCGGCGCGGCCGTGTGCGCGTACGGGCCCGCGCAGTGCACGACGAGCGTCAAGTCGGCGAGCGCGTGCCGCAGCGCGGCGCCGTCGGAGAGATCGAGGACCAGGTGGTCGAGGCCGAGTTCGACGGCCAGCGGTGCGATCTTCTCGGCCGAGCGGCCGGCGAGCAGCGGCCGCTCACCCCGTTTTTCGGCGAGCCGCGCGATCAGTTCACCCGTGTACCCGTTCGCGCCATACAGCATCCAGGTCATGACCGGAGTATGGCCGACCGATCGGCGGCAAGCACCCGTTCCGCGACCAACAGATCATGTCGATACGTGATCTTGAAGTTGCGTTCGTCACCGGGGATGCAACGCACCGGCACATCGGTGAAGCGGGCCACGCAGGCGGCCGTGTCGGTGGCGAGAAAGTCGTCCTCGGCGGCCTTCTCGTAGGCCGCCAGCAGCGGAGCCGCGCGGAAACCCTGCGGGGTCTGCACGGTGACGACCTCACCCGCGGTTTCCGGCTCACCGGTCACGACGTCCTCGGTGGCTCCGATCGGCACGAGATCGCGCCGGGGCAGGCCGGGGATGGCCGCGCCGGATTCGCGGGTGGCGCGCAGCACCGACCTGATCAGCTCGGGGGTCACCAGTGGCCGCGCGGCGTCGTGGATCAGCACGCTGTCAACATCACCCGAATGGATACGTTCGGCGAGCGCGCGCAGGGCATTCAGCTCGGAGTCCTGCCGCCGGACCCCGCCCAACACGATCTCCACGGCGGCACGATCCGGCCGCGCCGCCAGCACCTCGTCGGCGAGTTCGCGATCCTGCGGACGGATCACCAGCACCAGCACGCCGATCTCACTGACCTGCGCGAAGGCGTCCAGCGACCAGGCCAGAACCCGTTGCCCGGCCAGCGGAAGGTAGACCTTGTTCAGCTCGGCGCCGACCCTCGTGCCCGCGCCGCTGGCCAGCACCACACCGGCCGCCATGGATCTCCGTCCTTCGGGACTGCCTTGTGCCACGCACGGATGATAGTTGGCGCACTTTTCTGCGTGGCGGCTTACATGAACCACACCCCTTCTGGCACACTATGGGCGTGCGCCTGAGGTGGACACCACCGAAGTGCACCCGCAGACCCCCGGCTGATCCCCCAACAGCCGGGCGTTGAGCCCCCGGCCGACCTCCCCCCAGCGGCCGGGGGCTTCTTAATTTCTCAGCCGATTCGCCTCCACCTCCCAGGTTGTCCTGGCGGATATCGCGGCGGCGGCCACTCCGAGTAGTCCTCCGGCCAGCAATCCCGCTCCGTGGCTGTTTTCGACGATGCACAACACGAATCCGGCGAAAAGGATGATCGGCGCGATTCGCCGCGTTGCCAGCCAATTCGGCCGCCGCGCAACAGACAGCCCACGGTGACCCCGCCGACGAGACCACAGATCGCGATGGAACCGCCGGCCCCGCTGACCGACCAGCCCGCCGCGCTGACCGCGTTGCCCGTCCATCCGTCCGGAGTCGACCATGACATCGGTCATTCGGCGGCGCCGCCGCCACCGTCCGTCACGGTCGTTATTCGGTGCGCTGGAAGCGTTTCACCGCGCCGAACAGCGCGGCGACCGCGACCACGACGAGCAGGCCGAGTTCCGCCGGGGTGCCCAACGTCCAGGAACCCCAACTGACGCCGGGTGCCAGTTCCTGGACCACCGCCGCCGGCGCGTTGATGTGGTCGAACACCACCCGACGCATCGGATCGACCGCGTAGGTCAGTGGATCGATCCTGGTCAACACGTCCAGCCAGGACGGCAGGCCGGTGGTCGGGAACATGGCGCCGGACAGGAAGAACATCGGCATCGCGACGAACTGCAGCACCGCCTGGAAGGCCTCCATCTGCGTGATGGAACTGGCCAGCAGCACCCCGACCGAGGTGACCATGATCGCGGCGAGCGCCATCTCGCCGACCAGGGTGAGCAGCAGGATCGGGTCGTAGGGCACGTGCACGGCGCCGGCGAACAGCAGCATCAGCACGCCCTGCAGGGTGGCGACCGTGGAGCCGCCGAGAATCTTGCCGACCAGGATGGCGGACCGGCTGATCGGCGCCACCAGCATCTCGCGGAGGAACCCGAACTCGCGGTCCCACACGATCGACACGGCCGAGAAGATCGCGGTGAACATCACCGTCATCGCGACGATGCCGGGGAACATGAAGGTGCGGAAGTCGAAACCGGCGTTCGCCGAGGTGATCCGGGTCAGCCCGGTGCCCAGCACGAAAAGAAACAGCACCGGTTGCGCCAGCGAGGTGAGAATCCGCAAACGGTTGCGTACGAACCGGATCAGCTCCCGCTCCCACACCACCCTCAGGCCGCGAGCCTCGGTGAGCCAGCGTGGCGGAACCGGCTCGCCGCCGGTCTCCGGTGGCTGGGGCTGGGACGGGAGTTCCGACTGTGGCAGGTCCGAAACGGTGGCCATCATCGCCTCCACATCCTGGCCCGGCCGGTCATGCGTTCCTTGGCGTCGGCCTCGGTGTCTCGAATGGTGCGTCCGGTGTAGGCCATGAACACGTCGTCCAACGTCGGCCGCGACACCCGAACCATCAGCACCCGCACGCCCAACCCGGTGACCAGCGTCGGCACGAACTCCTCACCGTCGGCGACCGAGAAGATCATTCCCTCCGGGTTCGGCGTGGCGTCCAAGCCGAACCCGTCGTGCAACGCGCGTATGGCGGCCCTGTCGTCGACGGTGTGCAGTTCGATCCGGTCCTTGCCGATGCTGCTCTTGAGCACGGCGGGTGCGTCGTTCACCACGATCCGGCCGTGGTCGATGATGGCGATGCGGTCGCAGTTCTCGGCCTCGTCAAGGTGGTGCGTGGTGAGGAAGATCGTGATGCCCTCGGCGGCGCGCAACTGGTCGATATAGGACCAGATATGCGCGCGGGTCTGCGGGTCCAGTCCGATCGTCGGTTCGTCGAGGAACAGCACCCGCGGTGCGTGCAGCAGGCCGCGGGCGATCTCCAGGCGCCGCCGCATGCCGCCGGAGAACGTGCGCACCAGACTGTCCCTGCGGTCCCACAGCTCGACCATCTCCAGCAACTGCCGGACGCGGACGGTGAACCGCCGGCGGTCCAGGCCATACAGATCGGCGTGGAACCGCAGGTTCTCCATCGCGGTCAGGTAGTTGTCCACTGTGGAGTCCTGGAACACCAGGCCGATATGCCGGCGCACCAGTGCGGCCTGGGTGGTGACGTCGTAGCCGGCCACCCGGGCCGTGCCGGAGGTGGCACGCAGCAGCGTGCACAGGATGTTGATCGTGGTGGACTTACCGGCACCGTTCGGGCCGAGGAAGCCGAACGTCTCCCCCGGCGGCACGTCGAAACTGATCCCGTCGACCGCCGCCACCCCACCGAACCGCTTCGTCAGGTCCTCGACATGCACGACCGGCGTTTCGGTTCGTCCCGGCCGAGCGGGCGGGGTGATCGTCGACGGGCTGGCCATAGGATCGCTCCCTTCCACACCACGTTCATCCCTCAGGCTGCGGTTTTCCGGCCTGTCCGGACAGAGACGAAGGGCATCGGTGGCCAGGACCTATCGCGTCGCGCGGCTCGCGACAGCCGTCGATACTCGGCCAAAGTGAGCGAACGATGACAAATGGTGTGGGCGGCGGCCAGGGCTGGCGGGCGGCGCGGCGGCTGCTCGCCGGGCCGCTGCGTCCGCTGGTCGGTGGGCAGTGTCTCGGCCAGTTCGCGGACGGTCTCGCCCAGATCAGCTTCGCGCAGTTTGTCCTGTTCGACGTCGGCAAGGGCGCGACACCGGGCCAGATCGCCGCCGTGCTCGCGGTGACACTGCTGCCGTTCAGCCTGGTCGGCCCGGCCGCCGGGGTATTGATCGACCGGTGGGACCGGCGCCGGACACTGATCGTCACGTCCGCGGTGCGGGCGCTGCTGGCCGTCGCCGGCATCGCCACTGTCGAGTCCGGTTCGACGCCCGCCGCCTACGTCGGGGTGCTACTGCTGCTGTCGTCCTCACGGTTCGTGCTCGCCGCCAAGGGTGCCGCGCTGCCGCGCACGGTCCCGCCGGCCGACCTCGTCACCGGCAACGCGGTGTCGTCGGTGGCCGGGATGACCGCGTCCTTCGTCGGCGCGGTCGGTGGTTCACAGCTCGCCGGCCTGTCCGCGGCGGCCGGGTTCCTGGTCGCCGCCGTCCTCTATCTCGGCGCGGCCGTGGTGTTCGTGCGGTTGCCGGACGTCGGTGGGCGGGTCCGGACTCCGCTGATGTCGACGCTGCGCCAACTGGTCCGGGAACTCGCCGACGGCGTCCGGGTGATCGCGCGCACGGCCGCGATCCGTAGGCCGCTGGCGGCCGTCACGGCGCACCGGCTGCTGCTCGGCGCCGGGTTCGTGGTGCTCGTGCTGGTCGCCGACTCGCGATATCACCTGCGGATATCCGGCTACGGTCTGGCCCTGGCGGCCAGCGGGGTGGCCGCCTTCCTGGGCACGGTGGCCGCGCCGCCGCTGGCCCGCCGATTCTCGGCGGCCGCGTTGTTGCCCGCCGCGTTCCTGCCGGCCGCCGCCGCGGCCTATGTGGCGGGGCTGTTCCCGTCGCTGTTCGTGCTGGTGGCGAGCGTGAGCGTGGTGGCGTTCGCGTTCCAGGTACTCAAGATCTCCGTGGACGCGTTGGTCGGTGGGGCGAGCCCGGACGTCGTGCGCGGCCGGGTGTTCGCCGGCTATGACGTCCTCTATAACGTGGCGTTCGTCGCGTCCGGACTGCTCATGGTTCCGCTGTGGCGGGCCGATCGGGCGCGTCCGCTGTTGTGGCTGATCGCGGCGGGTTTCGCGGTCGGCTGGGTGCTGGTCGGCGCGGCCATGCTCGCCTGGCGGCCCACACTGCGCGAGCGGCCAAGGCTGCCGCGCCGACGCTGGTGGTGGCGGGCGGCGGCGCTGGTCACCGGGGCACTGCCGGCGTTGGCGTTTCCGGCGCCGTCCTGGTGGTGGCTGGCCTGGTTCGGCCTGGTGCCGTTGTTGCTGCTGGTGCGCGGCGCGCCGACCGGGCGGGAGGCCGCG
>DASVLX010000180.1:0-5306 GCA_036384655.1 Pseudonocardiaceae bacterium | reverse complement strand
CGAGCAGATCCAGCGCCGAGCGGATGTCCTCCGGTTCGTTCGCGCAGCCACAGCCACAGCCACAGTCACGGTCACAGCCGCAGCCGCCGTCGATCTCGGTGCAGTCGATGCGTAGCGCATGCCGGAGCGGCTCGGGGCTCGCGCAGGCCTGGTGGGTGCACTCGGCGGAGCCGTCCCGGTGGTTGATCAGCGTGCCGTGGCAGTGATCCAGACCGGCCAGGCAGTCCGCGCACAGGATGAGGTCCACCCGGACTTGGTAGCACCCCCGGACATCACGACGGGGGAAGGTGTACGGCGTGTCACGCACTCTTGGGTGTGCGCCGGCTCGACGTGCGTGCGGTGCCGGTCTTCGAGGTGCCGGTCTTCGTACCGCTCGTCTTGCCCTTGGCCGCCGTGCTCTTGTTGGCAGTGTTCTTACCGGTAGCGGTCCTGGCGCCGCGGGCCGGCTTCTTGCCGGCTTCCTTGCCGTCGTCCCTCGCCGTTGCCGGCTTCTTCGCCTCGGCGAGGCTGGCGCGCAGGGCGTCCACCAGGTCGGCCGCGTGCTCCTCGGTGCCGGCCTCGGCCGGTGCCCGGGTGACCTCGCTGCCCGCGATCTTGGCGTCGACCAGCGCCTGCAGTGCCTGCTGGTAGTGGTCCTGGTACTTGTCCGGATCGAACACGGTGTCCGACATCGAGTCGATGAGCGAGCCCGCCATCGCCATCTCCGGTTGCCGGATCGACGGCTCGGGCTCGCGGAGGAACGCGAAGTCCGGCGTGCGGACCTCGTCGGGCCACAGCATGGTGGTCAGCACCAGCACGTCGGAGTACACCCGCAGCACGGCCAGGGTCTCCCGCTGCCGCAGCACCACCTGCGCGATCGCCACATGACCCGACTTCTGCAGCGCGTCCCGCAGCAGAACGTACGGTTTGACCGCCGTCTTCTGCGGTTCCAGGTAGTAGCTGCGGTCGAAGCAGATCGGGTCGATGGCCTCCAGCGGCACGAACTCGACGACCTCCAGGCCCCGCGAGGTGGGCAGCGGGAGGTCGGCGAGGTCGTCGTCGGTGAGCACCACCATGTCGCCCTCGGGTGTCTCGTAGCCCTTGGCGATCTCGGCGTAGGGGACCTCCGCGCCGTCGACCGAGCACACCCGCTTGTAGTGGACGCGCCCGCCGTCGGTGGCGTGCACCTGCCGGAAGCTGACGTTGTGGTTCTCGGTCGCGGCGTAGAGCTGGATGGGAATCGACACCAGCCCGAAGGACACCGCGCCCTTCCACATGGACCGCATTGGCACGATGCACCTCCCGCACCTACCACTGGTTCATATGGTCCGACGGTACGTCAGCCGCCAGCTCCCGGCAGATCAGTCGCGGATCAGGCGCTCTCCGGCCCGGTCTGGGAACGCGGCACATGCGGCATGATCGCGTCCGGCGGGATCACGCCGAGCCGGCCGGCCTGGTAGTCCTCCAGCGCCTGCACCAGTTCCTCGCGGGTGTTCATCACGAAGGGCCCGTAGTGCGCCATCGGCTCGCCGATCGGCTGGCCGCCGAGCAGCAGCACCTCCAGCGAACTGGTCCGGCTGTCCTGGTGCTCGTCGGCGGCGAGGGTGATCCGGTCGCCGGAACCGAACACGGCCAACTGACCCATGTGGATCGGCGCCGACTCCGTGCCGACCGAGCCGGACCCGGCCATCACGTAGGCGAGCGCGTTGTACTCGGGCTGCCAGGGCATGGACAGCCGTGCGCCGGGCGCGATGGAGGCGTGCAGCAGGGTGATCGGCGTGTGCGTCGAACCCGGTCCGACATGGCCGTCCACGCTGCCGGCGATGACCCGCAGCAGCGAGCCGCCGTCCGAGCTGGCCAGCAGCAGCACCTGGCTGGCCTCCAGCGGCTGGTAGGCCGGTGGCTTGAACTTGTCCTTGGCGGGCAGGTTCACCCAGAGCTGGAAGCCGTGGAACAGGCCGCCGTGCTCGACCAGGTCCTCCGGCGGGGTCTCGATGTGCAGGATGCCGCCACCGGCGGTCATCCACTGGGTGGCGCCCTCGGTGATCACCCCGCCGCCGCCGTGGCTGTCCTGGTGCACGAACTGGCCCTCGATCAGGTAGGTCACCGTCTCGAAGCCACGGTGTGGGTGCCAGGGGGTTCCCTTGGGCTCGCCGGCCGCGTAGTCGACCTCGCCCATGTGATCCATCATGATGAACGGGTCGAGGTAGCGGTACGGGACGCCGGCCATGGTGCGACGCACCGGGAAGCCCTCGCCCTCCAACCCCGACGGTGCGTTGGTGATCGACAGGACCGGGCGCTCGGAGTCGCCGATGCCCGGGCCGGACACCCGCGGCAGAGTCAACGTGTCGGCGGTGACGGCGGCCATGGCGGGTACCTCCTCGAATCAGGACCGCGAATCAATCGTGGTTCAAGTGGTTGAACGAACAACTATCTTGAGTGAACCACGTCGCGCGGGTGCACATTCCCTGATTCCGACAGTACCTGCCACGGCCGCCCGAAATTGCTGGTCAGAGGGTTCGATCAGGGCTGCTCAGCGCTGCTCAGCGCTGCTCGGCCGGCCGGCCCGCGAGCCGGGAGAGCGCGGGCACGCCACCCTGGCTCAGCCAGCTCCAGACCCGCCCGATGCCGTAGGCCAGCGCCCCGAACGCACCCACGAAGAACCCGACCGGCCAGTTCAACTGGTACGAGCATGCGATCGACAACCACACCGTGATCAGGGCGAACACCACCGACAGCAGCAGCGCGCGGCTCGGCACGTTGGTGAAGCAACGGGCCGCCGCGACCGGGCCGATCATCAGGCTGAAGATCAGCAGGGCACCGACCACCGGCACGGTCAGGCTGGTGGCCAGCGCGACCACCACCAGAAACACCATGTCCAGCCGCTCGGTGTGGATGCCGCGCGCCTCCGCGACCTGCGGCACGACAGAGGTCAGCATGAGCGGCCGGTAGAGCAGCAGGACCGCCACGACACAGGCGATACCGAGCACGATCGTCGGCAGCACCTGGCCGGCGCTGACCCCGAACACCTCACCGAACAGCAGCGCGAAGATCTCCGGTTCGTAGGCGGTGCTCATGCTCAGGAACAGCGCTCCCAGCGCCAGCATCACCACCAGTGCCAGCGCGGTCACCACGTCATGCCGGCCGCGCCGGCCCAGCCGGCCGATGCCGATCGCGCTGCCCACCGCGAACACCGCGAGGCCCAGCACGGTGTTGATGCCGAGCAGATTGGCGGCCGCGCCGCCGGCGAAGGCGCCGTTCGGGATGGCATGCGCCGCGAACGTCACCCCGCGCATGACCACGAAGTAGCCGACCACCCCGGCGATCACGGCCACCACGGTGGCCACGATCCAGGTGTTGGTCATGTAGTAGCCGAACACGTCCTAGGCCTCCACGCGCCGGTGGTCCCGCTGCCGAACCAGGCCGGCGAGCAGGTATCCGACGAAGATCAGCGAGACGACGAAGAAGCTCACCGGCCAGCCGTGCCCGGCCGGTGGCCAGTGGAAGCTGTCGTAGGCGAGCAGGATGCCCAGCCAACTGCAGGCCACCCCGATCAGCGCGGCGACCACCACCGCCGTGGCCGGCCGCGCGGTGATCCGCAGCGCGGTGGCCGCCGGCCCGATCAGCAGCGCGGTGCTCAGGATCGCGCCGATGGTCAGCGAGGACAGTGCCACCGCCAGTGCGAGGGCGAACAGGTAGGCGACGCCGACCAGACGCACCGGCACCCGGCGCGCGGCGGCGATGTCCACGCTCACCGCGGACAGCAGCAGCGGCCGGGCCAGCGCCACCGTGATGATCAGCGAGACGGCGGTCAGCACCACGATCCACGGCACGTTCGCCGGGTTGATCACGAACATCGAGCCGAACAGGATGCTGATCGTGGCGCCGGTGGTGCTGGTGACCGTGGTGTCGAAATACAGGAACAGCGCGGACAGTCCGAGACCGACGCCGACCACCACACCGGTCGCGACATCCCGGCCGCGGGCGCGTTCCACGCCGATCAGTTCCATCGCCGCCGCCGCTGCCGTCGTCATGATCACGAATCCCCACAGCGGCCCGATGCCGGCCAGGTACGCGCCCGCTCCGCCGGTGGCGCCGAAGTCGGACAGCGCGTGACCGGCGAAGGACTGGCCGCGGATCACGGTGAACACGCCGACCACCGCGCTGGCCACCGCCACCACGGCGGCCACGATCAGCGCCACCCGCACCGACTCGCTGGAAAAGAATCCCGGCGCGATGATCGCGCGCAGATATCCCGTCGCGGTGCTCATGGCACCGCTCAAGGGACCGTTCATCGAACCGGTCACCGCTTCCGCACCGAATCGTCCGGGATCAGCACGTCCGGCTCGACGAGCGGCCCGCGCACCGGGGGCACGGTCTCCGCCTCGCCCGGCCGCCCGGCGACCACCAGGATGCGGCCCTGCACATGCAGCACCTCGACGTTGTGCCCGTAGAGCTTGCTGAGCACGTCGGTCCGGATGACCTCCTCGGTGCTGCCATGCGCGGCATGGCCGTTCGCGAGGTAGACGACCCGGTCCATCACCGGCAGCAGCGGATTCATCTCATGCGCCGACAGCAGCACGGCGATGCCCTGCGCGCGGGAGATGCCGGCGAGCAGGTCGACGATCTCCTGGCCGCTGCGCAGGTCCAGGTTGGCCAGCGGCTCGTCGAGCAGCAGCAGTCGCGGACTGCTGATCAACGCCTGGGCGATGAGCACCCGCTGCTGTTCGCCGCCGGACAGCCGGCCGACCCGGGAGTCGGCGAACCGGTCCGCGCCGACGGCCGCCAACGCCTCGTCGATCCGCTGCCGACGCGCCCGGGACGGCAGCGGGAAGCCGAGACGCTGTCCGTCCAGGCCCAGCCCGACGAGGTCGCGAGCGCGCAGCGGGATGTCCGGGTCCAGTTGGACCTTCTGCGGCACATAGCCGATCGACCGGCGGTCCTCGACCGTGACGGTGCCGGAGGTGATCGGCTGCAACCCCAGGATGACCCGCAGCAGCGTGGTCTTGCCGGATCCGTTGGCGCCGATCAGCCCGGTGAACTCGCCGGCTCTGATGTGGAAGGTGACATCACGGAGGATCGGGCGCCCGCCGAGGCGGGCGCTGACATCACGCAGCGCGAGTACCGCGTCGGCAGGCGCCTGATCCACTGAATCGTTGGTCACAGTTTCTCCGTGGACACGCCGTTGGCCACCGCCGCCCGCAGCGCCTTGACCTCGGCCAGCATCCAGGACTGGTAGGTGTATCCGGGCGTGGGCATTGTCTCGTACACGCCGACGACGGGGACACCGGCGGCCTTCGCCGCGGACAGCCAGGTCTGGGTCAGGT
>DASVLX010000179.1:0-25277 GCA_036384655.1 Pseudonocardiaceae bacterium | reverse complement strand
CTCGCGGCGCGCCCGGTCGGCGATCGCGGCGGCCACGGCGTGCTCGGACGCGTCCTCCACGGCACCGGCCAGCCGCAGCACCTCGGCCTGCTCGACGCCCTCGGCCGGCAGCAGATCGACCATGGTCATCCGGCCGACGGTCAGCGTGCCGGTCTTGTCCAGCACCACCGTGTCGATCTCCCGGGCGGTCTCCAACGCCTGATAGCCCTTGAGGAACACGCCGAGCTGCGCGCCCCGCCCGGACGCGACCATCAGCGCGGTCGGCGTGGCCAGCCCGAGCGCACAGGGGCAGGCGATGATCAGCACGGCGAGCCCGGCGCTGACCGTGCGCGTCGTGGACCCGTCGAACCACCACCAGCCGAGTGTGGTGAGCACCGCGAGCCCGACCACGACCGGCACGAACACCCCGGAGATCCGGTCGGCCAGCCGCTGCACACCGGCCTTGTCCGCCTGCGCCCGCTCCACGAGCTGGACGAGCTGCGCGAGCTGCGTGTCGGCGCCGACCCTGGTCGCGCGCACGATCAGCCGGCCGCCCAGCGCGATGGTGCCGCCGACCACGGAGTCGCCCTCGCCGACCTCCACCGGCACGGACTCGCCGGTCATCGTGGCGGTGTCGACCGCGCAGGAGCCGGACAGCACCTCGCCGTCGGTGGCGATCGTCTCGCCCGGCCGCACCACGAACCGCTGGCCCACCCGCAGCTCGGCGGCGGGAATGCGGCGCACCGAGCCGTCGTCGTCGAGCACCCGGACGTCCTTGGCGCCCAGCGCGGCGAGCGCTCGCAGCGCGTCACCGGCGCGGTGTTTGGCCTTGGCCTCGAACAGCCGGCCGGCCAACACGAAGATGGTCACCCCGGAGGCGACCTCCAGATACACCGAACCGCCCGGCTGGAAGATCAGTCCCCACACGCCGTTGTTGGTCTGGATGACGTCGGCGCCGTTGGCGAAGATCGTGTACAGCGACCAGCCGCTGGCCGCGAGAATCCCCAGCGACACCAGGGTGTCCATGGAACTGGAGCCGTGCCGCAGGCCGATCGCGGCCTTGCGGTGGAACGGCCACGCGCACCAGGCGACCACCGGCAGGGTCATCGCCAGCAGCAGCCACTGCCAGCCGGGGAACCGCAGCGACGGCACCAGCGCGAGGGTCAGTGACAGGTCGCCGGCCGGGGCGCCGAGCAGCAGCGCCACCACCAGCCGCCGCCACAGCATCCGCACCCGATCCGCGTCGGAGGCGGAGCCGTCATCCGGCTTCGCGGGAACGACGGGATGAGCGGTGTAACCGGTCTGCTCGACCCGCGTGACCACGTCGGCCACCGGCATCCCGAGCGGCAGGTGGACGGTCGCCTTCTCGGTCGCGTAGTTGACCGTCGCGGTCACGCCGTCAAGCTTGTTCAGCTTCCGCTCCACCCGCGCCGCGCAGGCCGCGCAGGTCATGCCGCCGATCACCAGATCCACCGACCGCGTGTCGGCCGGTCCGGTGGTCGACACGCCGGTTGACCCGGTCGTTGACGAGGAGGCAAGCGACATGCTGCACACCAATCCTGATCCGCCGGTTCGCGCGGGTTAGCGCCGGTTCGCACACTATCCGGCCACAAGTCGTGCGGCCAGACGGGGAAGTTCCCGCCGATTACCCGATTATGTCGGCGCAAGCCCAGGGCTTCGGGCCGGGGATAGCCGATCTTGCTGTTATGATCTGTCGATCAGGTACCGCAGGGCTTGCGGGAACGGTGTCTTCTGGGCACGAAAGCCTGTGGAGACTGCGTAAGACCCGGCTCCGGTCGGGCAGTGGTCGTTGAAGCAGGAACCCACCGAGGTGCCGCGTCAGCGGCACGGCAGGGATCTCCGCCGTCACGGCGGGGAGGAAGTCAAATCATTAGGGCGAACCCGTACGCCATTCCGACGGCCATGACGGTGTGGCAGCCGATCGCCAGGCGCGGCGACAGGTACAGCTCAATCGACGACGATCCGGTCGCCCCACCGGTGGCCAGTGCGGCACGTGTCGGCACGCGCCCGACACGGACCGCCGAGAACACCGCGAAAACCACGAAATAACCGACCAACGCAACGGCAATCGAGGTCTCCAGCGGGCTGGGCGTCGTGCTGGTCATCTGCATTCCCGGCATGTCGGACATGCCGCTCATGCCTGACATGCCGGACATGTCCATCGATCCGGTCATCGAGGCCGCGGCCGGCATGATCGACACCATGTAGAGCATCGCGGCCGACTCGATGATGTGGTGCCAGTGCCACACCCGCCGGCCGGGCGCGAGCCCGCGCAGCTTCGGCCAGTCCCGCACCATCTGGAAGATGAACCACAGTGTGGCGACGCTGAACAGCACGATCCACACCGCTTTCGGCACCGGATCGGTGATGGGAACGAGCATCACGGCCATGGCCATACCCATCAGCACATGAAAGACGTTCACGTCTCGGCCTGCGCCACGGCCCGCGATGCGCCAGCCGGCGGCGTCCAGCGCGACTCTTGTCAGGCAGTACAAGCCCACGAGCAGCAGCGCGCTGGCGAACAGCCACCCAACCGCGACCGGACCACCCATCACTTGGCCTCCTCGACCTTGCGTGCGATGAGATCGGCGACCACGCGGGGACGACTCGCCATCGGGCAGTGCCCGGTGGGCCACTCCAGCGTCTTGGTCGCCCGGCGGGCCATGGCCCGCTCCAGCTCCGGATGGACGGCCAGGTCCTCGGTGCACACGACGTACGTCGAGGGCACCGTCCGCCAGGCGAAATACTCCGGGGTGCCACGGAACAACCTGCGCTGCACCGGCCGGAACCGCGCGGAGGCCTGAGCGGCGACCTCGGCCGGCACGTCGTTGTAGAGAATCTCGACGCCCAACTTCGGGTCGAGACTGATCTCGTGGGTCTCCTCGGAGAAGCGGAACGCGTCCGCGAGGTGCGTCTGTGGAAGGTCCTCCGCCGGCAGCACCCGGCTGATCGACTCACCCTCGTCCAGTTCGAACGCGGCGAGATAGACAAGGTGCCGGACGAGCGGATGCGCCCCCGCGTCCGTGATGACCGCGCCGCCGTAGGAGTGACCGACCAACACCGCCGGCCGGTCCTGCTGGTCGAGCGCCGAGCGAGTGGTCTGGACGTCGGCCGCGAGATCGGTCAGTGACAGGTCCACGGCCACGCTGTCGACGCCCTGCTCCCGCAGGTGAGCGCGAACGGCGTCCCAGCACCAGGCGCCATGCCACAGCCCGTGGACCAGCAGCGCGTACGGAGTCGTGCGATCGGTCATGTGCTCCAGCTTGTCAGATCATGGCCGCCTGCGGGACCGCCGTTTGTCGCATTGCGATTAGTTTTTACGACTCATTCGGTGGCCTATGCCGGGCATGTGCATCCGGTATGTGCACCGTCTAGCATGTTCCGGACCCATCGCACCCGCCTGGTCGGCGAACAGCTCCCCGGATAGCGCCCGCGCCTTCATTTCGGTTGGTGTGCAGCCTGGCTGGCGACTTCGGGTGAATGCGCCCGTCTGATCGGCTCGGTCGCTACGATCGATCACGAACTGGGAGATGGGGTGACAATCGGTGACTGGTTTCAAGGTCGATCTGACCGCGCTAACCGAGGCTGCCCAGGGGTTAACGGACACCGTGAACGATGTGAGCGACGAAAGCGTCACGGACATCGTGAGTGATCCTGCGGCACTGGGGCATGATGGATTGGCGGGCACGCTGTCGTACTTCTGTTCGCGCTGGCAGGTTGGTGTGCGGAGCTTGGCCAAGGATGGGCAGATCATCGCTGGCAGGCTCACGAACAATGTGTTGGGTTATCAGCAGGCCGAGCGGGAGATTCACGGCTAGTTCACCCGGTCCGGACCCGGCGGCCGAGTCATGACCGCTGAGCTGGGACAGACCGATGACCCGAAGGCGTTGGTTCCCGGCGAGTCGGCGACCGTGCGGGACATGGTCGCCGCGCTGACTCGGTATGGCGACGAGTTGCATGACGCGGGTGCTGGCCTGCAGCGGATCGATACCTCGGATGGGTGGAGTGGCCAGGCAGCCGATGCTTTCCGCGGTGTCTTTCACGGGCAACCGAGCAAGTGGTTGCAAGCGGGCGACTGTTTCCACGCCACAGCGCAGGCTCTGACCAGCTACGTCGAGACACTGACATGGGCGCAAGGCCAAGCCGGCCAGGCCATCCAGCAGTGGGATCAGGCCCAGGCGGCGACCTCGGCCGCGTGGGAACAACACGCTCGGGCCGTGCAGCAGGCTGAGCAGCAGGCCCAGCAGCAGACGGTGAGCGGGGAACCGACCGTGGCACCGGCGATCCCGTTCGTCGACCCCGGTGCGGCCGTGCGGCAGGCGGCGCAGGAGTTATTGGGCCGCGCCCGCAGCCAGCTCGCCAGTACCGGCGACTCCGCAGCGCAGGTGATCGGGCGGGCACGCGATCAGGCGCCGCCCAAACCCAGCCTGCTCGACCAGATTGGCAGCGCTCTCGGCGACGGACTTCACACGGTCGAGCAAGGCCTGGACAGCGCCCTTCACTTTGCCGAGGACATGGGTGCGAATGCTTTGAACGACCTGGCCTCGCTGGGTAACGCCGCCATGCATCATCCCGGCGATGTGGCGAGCATGGTCGGTGGCGTCTTGCTCACCGGGATCAGCGGTGTGGGCGAGGCTGGCGGTGGACTCCTGGATGCCACGGGCGTCGGTGCCGTCGGCGGAGTGCCACTCAATGTCGTATCGGCGGCGAACATGGCCATGCACGCCGCCGGTGACGACCACGTCGAGCCCATCAAGACAAGCGGCCAGGGAGGCAAAAGCAGCGAGGTCGAGCCACCCTTCGATCCCCCCAACGAAATCCGGGGTCTGACCGATCACGCCAGTGAGCAGATGGCCGGTCGTGATGGCCATGGCGTCAGTGACGCTGCCATACAAGATGCAGTTGACAACCCGGTGAAGCCGTCGCAGTATCGACCCGACCAATACGGCGGCTCATACCGCTATACCGGCAAGGATGCGGTTGTCAGTCTCAACAAAGACGGTCAGGTGACCACGGCGTGGGCAAAGAGTCAAAATGGTTGGAGGAACCCATGACTAACGCCATCGACGCCATCCCGGACGAGAAGTATCGTGCCGTAATCATCGAGATCCTTGGTGAGCGTGCCCCAGAGCTGCTCGCGTCGCTACGCACCCACGAGAAACCGACCTTGAAAGAACAAGATGAGGTGATCGATGTCCTCGCTGACGCTTTCACTGAGCACTTCGGCCCTGGTCATGAACCAACCGAACGCGGTGTCCTCATCGACAATGCGCTCGGCGCGTTCCTGACTCGGTGGCCGACAGAGATCATTGAAGCGGAGTAATGATGCCTTGGTCACAACCGGGACGGATGAATGAAATCGTGATCAACATCGTCGACAGCCTGCCCGAGCAGCACCGCACCCTCTTTGCCGAGATCGTGGGCCAGCGTGATCCTGAGTTGCTCGCGGCCTTGCGAGAACGCTCGAAACCGTCCGTAGCCGAGCGAAAGAAGGTTGAGAAGTATCTGAGCGATGCCCTGATGACCCAGTTCGTTGGTCCCGACTACGAGCCCACCGAACTGGGCAGAAGGATTGAGCACACCATTGACGCCTTCTTGGAAGACTGGCCTTTCAAGAATGAATAGTCGAGAGTCAAATGTTATTGACAGCATGCCGGAACAGTATCGCAAGCTTCTGGTTGACACTGTGAAAGAGCGCGATCTGAAGTTGCTTGAGGTACTGAAATCATCCGACGAACTGAGCTACCAACAGCGCTTGGCGGTCATGGAATACCTTGCTGACGTCCTGCCGGATGAGCTTGTCGGCCCTGAGCACGAACCCACCGAAGGTAGAAGACTGATCGAGCATACCATTGACGCATTTCTCGAACGCTGGCCACTTGAACATCCCAAGACGAAGGGAACCGAATAGTGATGCGAGGCGGCTGGACGAACCCATGATGACGAACGTGATGGACGGACTGCCGGAACGAGTTCGTAGTTTACTGACCGAGATAGTTGGCCAGCGCGATCCGGAGTTGCTCGCTGCCCTGCTGGAATCCAAGGAACCCAAGTGCGGTAACGGCCGTGAATGTCGGCGAAACGGTGACGTTCGCGCTGGACTCGGGCGTGTGGATCGTCGTTGGTAGCGGTGCTTGCTTCACCCAGAGCTCGATCAAGACGCCCCACGCGGACGGTCGGACCTTGGCTCAGTGGGACGGTGACAACCAGCCGGCGGCCGCGCTCCGGGTACTCGACCAGGCCGTGAACCTGGTGCAGTGTGGACGCTGGACGACATCCTTCGCCGGCCGTCACAGCGTGCCGGCGGGGGTAATCTGGACGAAACCGACATCGGATCACGGGAGGCTGACGATGGGAGACGGTTTCCGCGTCGACCTGTACGCGCTGGAGCGCGCCGCCGCAGGGGTCAACGGCACGTTGAACGAAGTGAACAAACAGCAGGTCAGCGATATCCCGCATGATTCGTCGGCGATTGGCCACGATGACCTCGCCAGTACGCTGTCCGACTTTCTCGACCGTTGGCAGCGCGGTGTGAACCACCTTGCCGAGGACGGCCAGCAGATCGCCACCCGCCTGACGGCGAACGTCAACGCCTACGTGAAGGTCGAGCAGGGTTTGGCCGGCCAGTTTAACGGGATCCTTCAGGGTTCCAGTGCTGATCCGGGTGAGCACTGATGGCCGAGCTGGGCGAGACAAACGATCCCAACGCGCTTGTCCCGGGCGACCCGAACTCGATCTACCACACCGTGTCGGCGTTGCGCACCTACGGCGACCTGCTCACCATCGCCGGAAAGGGGCTGGAGCGCGTCGATACCTCCGACGGCTGGAGTGGGCAGGCGGCTGACGCGTTCCGGAATGTCTTCGACGGTCAGCCGAACAAGTGGCTCCACGCCGGAGATGCGTTTCACGACGCGGCCAAGGCATTAGACGACTACGCACCCACCCTCAGTTGGGCGCAACAGCAGGCCTCAGTGGCCATAGGCCAGTGGAACTCGGGCGAAGCCAACCACCAGCAGGCTCAGAGCACGCTGTCTCGCGCCCGCGAACAGTTGGCCAGCGCCGGTGACACGGCGGCCGCAGCCGTGGGCAGGGCGCGCGATCTGGCCCCGCCGAAGCCTGGTTTCTGGTCCCAGCTTGGTGACGACGTCGGCTCGTTCTTTTCGGATGTCGGTCATGATCTGGAAACCGCTGGTGCGGACGTACTAAACACCGCGGCGTCGGTGGGTAACGCGATGATTCACGATCCGGGCGACACACTGGCGATGGTCGGTGGGTTGGCGCTGGCCGGCGTTAGCGGCTTGGGTGACGGTGCAGGCGCTGTCCTCGATGTCACCGGCGTCGGTGCGATCGCGGGTGTGCCGCTGAATGTGGTTTCCACTGCCGGCGTGGTTGGCGGACTCAGTCTGGCGGGTGTTGGCGCCGCGGGTATCCTGCAAAACGCAGCCGGGCCCGATCGCGTCAACATCATGAACTCTGACAGCGGTGGCGGCTGGGGCGGTGGCGGTGTCGAACCCGATTACCAGACCAACCCCGGCTCGATCGCCAGTAAGACCGGTTACAGTCGCCGGCAGATCAACGACGCCATACACGGGGTGAAGAGTCAGGGAGGATGGCGCGGTCTCGGAGCCAACAAGAATCCCGACGTCGTTGTGGATGTCAACACAGGCGAGGTGTACCCCCAACTCCCCGATGGCAGTCCGAGTGAAGACAGCATCGGCAACATCTTCGAATACTTGGAGAGGGACAGCGGCGGATGACGACTGACGAGACTCGGGAACTGGATGACCGGTGGATTCTGCCGTTGCGCGGTAGTGTCGTGGCGGCCGTGGACTTCGGCGAAACGGTGACGTTTGTGCTGGACTCGGGTGTGTGGATCGTCGTCGGTGGCGGTGCGTATCTTAGCCAGGGTTCGATTTGGGGGCCTGATGCGGATGCGCGGACGCTGGCGCAACTGGGCGAGGACGTGATCTTGCGGTGCGTGGGTAGGCGGGTGCTGTCGGCCGTCGGGTTCAAGTCGGGTGCGCTGCGGGTTGTGTTCAGCAACGGATGGCACCTGAATGTTGGTTCCCAGCCCAAGGGGCTCCCGTCCGAGCCGTTCGTTCCGGCGGCCGTGGTACAGGGGGAGACGGCACTGTGGGCGCGGGTTCCGCCCGCAGCCCAGGGGTGATCCGGGTTCTGGCCGGCGCGGGCCGGCCGCGCTGGGTCGGCGCCGCGCGACCAGCCTTCCCCGGCTTCAGTCGGATTCGTTGAGCTTGCGCCGCACGGCGACGTGGGGCTGATTCGGGTCGTGCAGGGCGGTGTGCACATAGTTGATCAGCGGGCAGGGCCAGAACTCCCCGCATTCCGTGCAGGTTCCGTTCGGGGCGACCTTGTGCTTCGCCACGATATTGCGAAGGACAAATGTCAGCGCCGGAACGAGCTCCTGTGCCAGCGCGACATCCTCGTCGTCCCACATGTTCAGGTCCATAAAGCGTTCGTCCTCGTCCAGGTAGCCGTAGATCTCCTGCCGCAGCAGGTACATCGCGCGAGCCAGGGTCGGGGAGACCTCCTGGTCAGGCTTCGTCGCGGTCACGGGTGAACCTCCTTCCACGGGACGGGATGTCCCTCCTCTATAGGAGGCAAGTTTTCGATCGCCGTAATCAACTTCCAATCGGGGGATCTTGTGTGGACCGACACCACGCGCGACTTCCCTTGCCCTACAGTCGTTTCACTTGCCCGAAGGAGGCGTCACATGCGGGACCGCGAGCCCACCATCCGCAGCCGCGAACTCGGCGAGGGCATGCGGGCCGCGATGGAGCGCGCCGGCCTGAACAACCGGCAGACCGCCGAGCGGCTGGAATGGCCGGAACCCCGGCTGTCCAAGGTGCTGCACGGAGGTCGTGCCATCAACGCGGTCGAGCTGTCCGCGTTCCTCGCGGTCTGTGAGGTCAAGGGGCGGGAACGGGCCCGACTGCTGGCGATCTGTCGTGACCAGGACACACCGGGTTGGTTGCAGCAGTTCGGGAATCGCCTACCCAAGCAGCTCAAGACCTTGATCGACCACGAGGACAAAGCCTCCGCGATCACCAACTTCTCGGCGGTCGTGCTGCCCGGCCTCATGCAGACTGCCGAGTACGCACGGGAGGTGATCAGTCGCAACGCCAATACCCCCGAGCAGGAGGTTAAGGAGCGGGTGGCCGCTCGGTCTGGTCGGACCAGTGTGTTCGGTCGGCCGCAGACGCCTCGGTTCGTCTTCTTCATCCACGAGTTGGTGCTCTGGCTTCCGGTCGGAGACACCGAGGTCATGTCCGACCAGTTGCACCATCTGCTTCGGATGTCCGTCCGGCCATATATCAGCATCAAGATCATCCCGACCTCTGTCGGCGCCCACGCCGCTCCGGGTGGCTCGTTCATCCTGCTGGAATCGGATGTCTACAAGCCGGTCGTTTACCTGGAGGGCGAGACCTCCGGGTTGTTCCTGGAGGAAAGAGCGGAGATCGACGCATACCGCAATGTGATCAAGGCGCTGCACGCTGTGGCGCTGAATGAGGATGATTCTCGGCAACTTATTGGTACCGTTGCGGTCGAGCGGTACGGTGCCCGAGAGGATCACGATGACGGAGAGTGAGCCGGAAGTTTTCGCCTGGCGCAAGAGTTCCTACTCCGCTGCGCAGGGCGCCTGCGTCGAGGTGGGCTGGCGCAAGAGTTCCTACTCGGGCGGCCAGGGTGACTGCGTCGAGATGCGGTGGCCGGAGCGGGACCGGCTCGCCGTGCGGGACTCGAAGTCCCCACGGACCGGGATGTTGACCTTCGGCGCCACCGGGTGGCGGACGTTCCTCGACACCGTCCGGGGCTGATTGGGCCTGCCGAGCGCCCCGACCGGTCGCCGGCCGGGGGAGCGTCACCGATGGCATAGGCTCGGCATATGGCGGTCGCGGTACGTGTGATTCCCTGCCTGGATGTCGACGCCGGGCGGGTGGTGAAGGGCGTCAACTTCGCCAACCTGGTCGACGCGGGCGACCCGGTCGAGCGGGCCGCGGCCTACGACGCCGACGGGGCCGATGAGCTGACGTTCCTGGACGTCACCGCGTCGTCCGGCGACCGCGAGACCACCTTTGACGTGGTGCGACGCACGGCAGAACAGGTGTTCATCCCGCTCACGGTGGGTGGCGGTGTGCGCGCCGTCGAGGACGTGAACAAGCTGCTGCGCGCGGGCGCGGACAAGGTCAGCATCAACACCGCCGCGATCGCCCGGCCGGAGCTGCTGCACGAGGCGAGCCAGCGGTTCGGCGCACAGTGCATCGTGCTGTCGGTGGATGCCCGGCGGGTGCCGGTCGACGGCCAGCCCACGCCGTCGGGATTCGAGGTCACCACGCACGGCGGCCGGCGCGGCACCGGCATCGACGCGATCGAATGGGCGGCGCGCGGACAGGAACTCGGCGTGGGGGAGATCCTGCTGAACTCGATGGACGCGGACGGCACCAAGACCGGCTTTGATCTCGAACTGATTCGTTTGGTGCGGGCGGTCGTGGACGTGCCGGTGATCGCGTCCGGCGGGGCCGGCGCGGTCGAGCATTTCCCGCCAGCCATCGCGGCCGGCGCGGATGCCGTGCTCGCCGCCAGCGTGTTCCACTTTGGACTTTTCAGCATCGGTGACGTCAAGAAGGCGTTGGCGGACAACGGAGTGATCGTCCGGTGATTCCCGCATTGCGGGCGAAGGTGCCCCTGGACGTCTGGCTGTGCTCGTTGCTGATCGCGGTCAGCGGTGTGCTGTTCCTGGTCGAGGGCTTGGTGCGGTACGCCACCGAGGGCGGCGCGAGCATCGTGACCCTGCCGGCGATCTTCTGTGTGTTGAATCTTTTGGCGGCGGTCGGTCTGATCGTCGGCGTGCGGTTCGTTCGGCCTACCGCTGTCACCATCCTGGGGCTGGGCGCGGTACTGCACCTGCTCGTGCTGGCCGGGACGGGCCACGCCTGGACCAGGATCGCGTCCGGTGTGCTACTCGCCGCGCAGTTGTACGCGATCGTGCTGCTGCACACCGGCCCGGTTCGTGACCATTGTGGACACGTACGATGACCGACGTGTTGGACCCGACGATCGCCGATCGGCTCAAGCGCAACGCCGACGGCCTGGTGTGCGCGGTGGCGCAGGAGCACGGCACCGGCGATGTGCTGATGGTCGCGTGGATGAACGACGAGGCGCTGCGCCTGACGCTGGCCACCCGCAAGGCCACCTACTTCTCCCGCAGCCGGCAGAAGCTGTGGGTCAAGGGTGAGACGTCCGGTCACTTCCAGCATGTGCGGGAGGTACGGCTGGACTGTGACGGCGACACCGTGCTGCTCGTGGTCGAGCAGACCGGCGCCGCCTGCCACACCGGCACTCACACCTGTTTTGACTCCGACGTCCTGCTGCCGGCCGAATAAGCGCAGGTGCCGTCCGGTTCTGTCCTGTATGCTTCCAGTATGGATTTTCGTAAATTGGCGAACAGGAAGATCCGCTGTCCTATTATTGAAGTCGAGGACCTGCTGGCGTCGGAGCTCTCCTTGGCTGCAAAATTCAGCTACGACGAGTACCAGGCCGAGGACATCGATCAGTCGGGGATGTCCGGGCAGGGCTCGTTGCAGCATGTTATCGTGTCGCGGTCTTCCTTGGCGGAATCGCGGATCGCCGAACTTGAGCTCATGGACGTGGTATTTCGAGATGTCGTCCTGGCGAATGCTTCGTGGAATCCATGGTTGGCTCGCCACCGATGAACTGCACCGTCTGAACACCCAGGGACGCTGCGTCGTCAATGACCCGACACCAATCGGAGCCACTCATCTCCCCATGTGTTCCGCGAGGGCCGGATTCGGCATAACAATGGGAACATTCCAGTTGGCAAGTCCCGGTGATCTCCAGCCAGATGAATGATAACTCAGAACGCAATTTGCTGTCCTTCACGGCGGTAGTCGGCTCGTGGTCCGATTAGTTGGGTGGGAAGCGGCGCAGCCATTCCTGGCTGCTCTGCCGGCTGGTCGTGCCGAACTCGGTGAGCGCGTCGTCTCCGATCTGGCCGATGACGTCGGCGAGTTCGAGTTCGTTCAGCCAGCGGGTCGGAATGGCCTGTTCGCCGTACATGGCGCCGAGAATGTTCCCGGCGACGGCCCCGGTGGAGTCGGAGTCACCGGAATGGTTCACGGCCAGGCACACGCCGTCCTCGAAGTCGGTGGCGACCAGAGCGGAATAGAGGGCGATCGCGAGGGCATCCTCGGCCGTCCAGCCGCCGCCGAGCTCGCTGGCGATCGCCTCCGGGGTCAGCCGGACGGGCTCCTGCCGCCGGCCCGTCCAGTTGCGCTGGCCGGAGCCGAGCCGGACGGCCAGGTCGATGTGTTCGTAGAGCTCGGTGACCTCGGCCTGGTTTGGCCAGGTCCGCAACGACTCGCGGGCCGCCTCGATCGCGGTCAGGAGTTCGTTCCCGTTCAGCAACTCGCGGACGATCACCGCGAATGCCCCGGCGGCCAGGAATCCGGTCGGGTGCGAGTGGGTGAGCGCGCCGGTGTCGATGCCCAAACGAAACACGTCAGCCGCCGATCCCGGCCACAGCGCGACCGCACCCGCGCGCATCACGCTGCCGCAGCCCTTGGAGTCGTTGATGCGGTTTGTCGGAGTGGCGATGTCGCAGCCGGGGGTGTTTGTCCTGCGGAGGGCGCTCAGACAGGTTAGGCCCGGCGCGCGGGGAACGTGCAGTTCCTGGTGGCCGACCAGCCAACCGGTCATGTCGGCGTCCGGTGCGTAGTCGTGCTGGGTGCGCAGCCAGCGCAGGTAGGCGCCGTGGACGGTCCGAACGACCACGGCGAGTGGGTCGGTTCCGGGCCTGGGTGTGCGGCGGAGCTGGTGGTGACCGCGGATCATGCCCTCCAAGGTGAAGAGGGTCATCTGCGTGTCGTCGGTGATCTCCGAGAAGCCGTCCCGATTGAGGATCAAGGTGGTGACGCCGTTGGGCCCAAAGTGTTTCCGAGCACCATTGATCGACAGAAACTCGATGGGGTTACCGAGGGCGTCGCCAATGGCACCGCCGAGCAGCATGCCTCTGACTCGTGACCGGTCCACGGTCCTGGTCTCCATTCTCTTGTCAGCTCGTGTCTAACGGGGTGTGTTGAAGGCGCGGATGATCTCGGCCCCCGGAACGCGCGTCGAGGGTGTGCCGTTGGGGTTGAGCACCAGGTCGGCGCCGCCGCCGAACATCTGCGCGAACGCCCGCACCGGCGTGGGCGCGTTGACCGGCGTGCCCGGCGGCACCCGGCCGGGCGAGGTGTAGGCGAAGACCACGTTCGGCATGTCGGGCCGATTCACCGTGATCAGCAGGGCGTCGGGGGCGGCGAGGGCGGCGGGCAGGGCCACCAACGGACCGTAGCCCGTGACGACCAGCTCCAGAGCCCGTTCGACGTTATTGGTCGCCGGCGGGAATCCCAGGGTCCTGGGGCCCGGCCGGTAGCTCGGGTTCGGCTGGAACGCCGCCGGCAGGATCTGGCCCTGCGGACCGACGGCGAAGAACCCGCGAATGGCCCAGCCTGGGATGCAGAGGTCCGGGTTGTGCGCGTACTCGGGATCGATCACGTGCAACTGCTGACCCGGATTCTGGAAGGCGACGTTCCGCATCGCCATCGTGATCAACGGCGCCCCTAGCTGCGGCCGCTGCGGCCCCGAAGCCGGAGTCAGCCGCGGATTCGTCCCGGCGCGCTGGGGCTGAGGCTGAGCCGCTGGTTGTGGCTGGGCTGGCGGTTGTTGGGGTGCGGGTGGCTGCGGCGCGCTGGGTGAGCCCGTCGATGCGTGCTGCTCGTTGAAGGCGCGGACGATGTCCTTCCCCGAGATCCTGGCCATGGGTGGGGAGTCGTTGTTGATGACGAGGTCCGACTCGTTGAACATGCCCATGGCGATGAGCGAGCTCACCGGAAGACCCGGATTGGTCGTCGTTTCCGGATTCACACGTTCGGCAGAGGTATAGGCAAGGATCGCCGATCCGCCATCCTTGTGCCCGAACAGCGGCAAGCTGAGCTTGACCTTTCCGTCGTCGCCGACGGTTGCCTTCTTGTCCGTGACCGTGATCAGCTCGGTTTCCGGAGCGACCAGCGCAGTGACAATCGCATCGAATGGGCCATACCCGGCGGCAGCCAACTCCAGGGCGCGTTCAACCTGGTTGGTCGGCTTGGGAAAGCCCGACCTCCGGGGACCCGGTCGGTAGTTGGGGTTTGGCTCGAAGGTTTCCTCGGAAATCTGACCGTTGGAATCAATGGGAAAGGCGCCCGCGATTGCCCAGGGCGGCACCGCGCCGTTTGGATCACCCTGGAAGTCGGAATCGATGTCGTAAAGGAAGGACCCGGGGCTGCCTGCGGCGTCGGCACGCATGTCATCAGTGATGGGCGGTGGCGGCAGTTGCGGATTCTGCGGCTCATCGGTTTTGGACTCGGTCATTGGTGCTCTCGGCCCCTCCTGAGCAGGCAACGCTGGTTCTGCGGCCGGTGCCTCGGGTGACGCATCGGCTGTCGTACGCTCGTTGTATGAGCGGACGACGTTCTTACTGGGTATTATCACCATATCCGGGGAATCGGGATTGAGGATGAGTTGCGGGTCGTCCGTCGACAGAATATCCATGAGGAAGCGGATCGGCACAGCCGGGTTTGTCGGCACTGCTTCCGGAACACGGTCGGGCGATGTGTACACCTGCATCGCCAACCCGCCATCCTTGATCTGGAACAATGACAGGCTGAAATGAATTCCGCCATCGTCCCGGGCGGACACGCTGTCACTTTCTTTTCTCATTGTGATCAGCGTGGCGCCCGGATCGATCAGTGCCGCCACAACGGCATCTGTGGTCCCGTAACCCGTCGCCGCCAACTCCACAACCCGTTCAAGGTGGTTCGTTGGCAGCCGGAAACCTGACTTCCGAGGACCCGGTCGGTACTTCGGATTCTCCCAGTACCTCTCAGCGGAAATCTGGCCGTCGGCATCGATGGCAAAGGCACCTTGTACCGCCCACTCCGGCACCGCTTCTTCCGGATACCCAGGTGAGTCGGGATCGATGACGTACAGCTGGGCGCCGGGCGTCTTGGCCGCAGAGGCTCGCATCGTGTCGGTGATGGCTGGCGTTGGCAGCCTGTGCTGATGCGTGCCGTGATCGACGGACTCGCTCCACGTCAGAACGACAGGATACGGCTTGTACCCATTCCTGTCGTCCAGGCCAACCGGGAAGAAATGTCTCTTCATGACGGAATCCATGGCGAACTCGCCAGCGGCGCGTTTCTGGTGCAGATATTGAAGCGCCTGATCGGAGGCAACTCGATTCTCGGGTGTGAGAGTTGACGGATCCGTATGGTACTTCTGGACAAGCTCATCGGTCTTGCTCACCGTGCATTCCCCTCACTCTTGAGGACAATCACCCAGGTCTTTGTATCGGCGTCAAACACTCGACGTATCACGGTGAACCGAGACATGGCTGGAAACACGATCAGACGCTCCCCATTGTCGTCCACTCCCGTGTCGCGCCCGCCACCACCGTATATGACATAGAGGATGTTCGCGTTTCGGGGAATGTTTGGTGTGGTGTCGACAAATGCCCGCTCATTGACGACGGTGCCGGGCTCGTATTGACTTAGAACCGCTTCCAGATCCTTTGGTGTCACTTGGAGGCCCCGCACGACTACTCCGTCATAGCTTGGCAACTTGCTCAGTGCCGATGCGAGAGTCTTAGAACTCGGGTTCAGTCCAGAATTCTTCTGGTCCAGCGCCTTGATTATTGCCTTTCCGGTCAGAGCTATCTTTTCGGGAGATCCAGCGTTGAGCACTAGGTCTGACTCTCTCAGCATCAGTCCGAGAACGCTCACAGGGAGAGCAGGATTCACCGGTGTCCACTCTGGCACACGTTGAGGTGAGGTGAAGCACACAGCTACCTGTTCTCCGTAACCCGTTCGATGAAACGGGGTATTGATTGTTACTTCGCCATCGACCCGGGTTTCGATGTCACGGTGTCTCAACGTGATCAGTGCGGTACCCGGCTCTGTGACTGCGTTGTACAAGTCGTTCACTGGGACATAGTCTGTTGCAGCCAGCTCCAGAACACGCTCAAGGTGGTTCGTTGGTTCGGGGAAGCCGGACCTTCGTGGCCCAGGCCGATAGGTCGGATTCTCCAGGTATCCCGCCTCGTTTATCCGGCCATCCGATTCGACGGGGAAGGCCCCTTGTACTGCCCACATTGGCAGTTCTTCACGGTCGCCCTGAAAGTCGCGATCTACGACGGGAACCCAATTACCGGGAGTCTCCGCAGCATGGGCGCGCAGTTCATCAGTGATGGATGGCGTCGGCCATTTCTGCTCCGAATGTTCCTCATCGGACTCGAATGAATCAGCCTCCATGTTTGACTCCTTTATGGCGCTGATAATCGCGGATCCTCTTAGCTTGGCCGAAGGAGGTGAGTTGGGGTTGAGAATGAGGTCCGAATCGTTGAGCATGTCGGCGAGTACGCGCACTGAGACAGGTGGATTGCTAGGGGTCCCCTGAGGAATCCTGCTAGCAGATGTGTATGCGAAGATCGCCGATCCGCCGCCTTCAGTCGGCACCACGGGAACTGCGCCGGGCATGTCCCGTGCTGTTACGGTAATCAGCGTGGCGTCGGGGGCGACAAGCGCTGCCACGAGATCTTCGAGCGATCCGTGCCCTGTGACCGCCAGTTCCAGGGCCCGCTCGATACGGTTCGTCGGCTCCGGGAAGCCAGACGTCCGTGGACTGGTTGGTGGCTCGGGCTGGACCGGCGGTTGAGAGTCGTCGGCAGGTGGATTGGTCGCCGCAGCAGGGTCATTTGGTTGGCTGGCGGGCGCTGCCGGGAAGCCGCCAGCCGAATGCTGTCGCGTAATGGCGTCGGCGAGGACGGTACCTTTGAACCGCACCGAGGGCACCTGACCAGGGTTGATCGCAACCCTGACTGACTCCAGCATTGGTAGCAGTTCCGCCACCGCCACGGTCACGCGAGGGGTGTCGGGGTGTAGGCACTGCTCGTCGGTGAACATGTAGATCGTTGGCCTGCCGGTGCCGTCGTCCATCACCGGAACGGAGTCGGGACTCTCTGGCGTGGTGGCGATAGCGACTTTCGCCTGGGCGAGCGCATCCAGAAGAACGTTCTTGGGCTGGTAGTGGGCCGCAACCAGTTGCAGCGCGCGCTCGACAGGTGTGCGCGGGCAGGCCCACCCCAAAGTCTGCGGGCTGGGCCGATAATTTGGATTGGGCACCCACCCCTCGACGTTCAGCACGCCCCTGTCGGAGACGGGGTAGCCGCCGCGGATTCCCCATCCCGGCACCGCGCCGTCCGGATTGAACTCGGGGTCGACGAAATAGACATACTTCCCAGGGTTCGCGCGGGCCTCCTCGATCATTTCCGGAGTGACTGGCGGCGGTGGCAGCCGGACATCGGGTCCGGGACTCTCCGGCGATGCCGTGTTGGCCATGATCTTCCCATCTGTGGTCGTTGGGTGCAGTGGTCGATCCTGCGCTACCTGGGAGCCCTAAGTTACGGAAAAAGAGGTCGATAATTGGGATTGGGAATGTATTCCCCTCGAGTCATCTCGCCGGTCACCGGGTCGCGTTTTATTTGCCAGGCTCCCCTGATTCGTTCGGGTTGAATACCGCCAGGATAGGCGATTTCGCTTTCCTTGGAATACTGATTTTTCTCGAGAGTCGCGTTGACGTCGACGCCTCCGGGGGCATCTATGTCGTATTCCCAGTCGCCATCGGCAGCATTCTCCAGGGCGTAGTCGACGTCGGTCGTGGTGGACACGTATGCGGCCTGAGGTGAGTTATAGTCGACGTGTGCGCCCAGGTCGAGATCATTGCCTTTTGGCACAAACCCCTCGTGGTACATGGCCCCCGGGCCCCTGCTGTCCAGGCGTCGAACTTTGCCGCTACCCTTCGCCCAGACCACCCCCTGCCTGTCCAATGCACCGATATCGACTGGTCGCACCGCGGTCTGAGCGAGATCGGCGCTTACCTGCGGATCGCCGGCCAGACGACCGACGTGTATCTGGCTCAGGTCTCGTTCGACGTTGCCCAGTCCGAAACCACCGTTGTTGACTGCCTGCTGGAATTCGGCCCAGGACTCATCCGTTGAAAAGCCATCAGCATCGAAACCGCTTACCCCACGGCCAGCGGATGACAGGCCGTCTTCAGCTGCGGTTGCCACGCCATCGGCGGCGGCTTTTTCGGTGGCGCTGACCGCGGCGTGCTCGCCGGCGTTGATGGCGACGTCGGCGGTGGCGTCCGCCGCGGTGCCTCCGCCGCCGGTGGCGACGGTCAATGCGATGTTGCCGAGGAGCTTCCCCAATGCCTCACCGGGGTCCGATCCCCAACCGGAGCCCGCGAGACTGCTGAGGATCCTGTTGGGGTGGTTGACCATGGTGAGTAGGCCCGCGGCCGTGTTGGACAGGCCGCCGAGGTACTCGGCCGGGTGGCGGACGTTGTAGCCGTCGGGAAGCAACGTCCGGACGAAGTCCACCGTTTCCGCGGCGAACTTGACCAGGCCACCTTCGATATGCGCGTAGCTGGTGGCTCCCATTTCGAGAAGATCAATACTTTCGTCCCGAATCTTCTCACCCATTGATGGCTCGGGGGGCGCGAGGCTGGCGGCGGCCTGAATGGCGCGAGCGGCGTCGGCTCCGGCCGAATCCCGTTGCTGGCGGGCGCGATCCAGGATGTCCTGTGCCTGTTGGCGGGCGGCCAGACCTGGATCGTTCGCGGGCGCCAGAGGTTTCTCAGCCAGGATTGCCGGACCGGTCGGCAGTGCTTGGCCCTGTTGGGCGAGGGCCTGTTCCTTCGCCTGTTGGGTGGCCTGCTGACCCTGCTGGTAGAGCTTGATCGCCTTGCCGGCCTGATCCTGCGCCCACTTCACGGTCTGCGCATAGGCGTCCAGTGTCGCGGCCGCCTTGGTACATGAATCCTGGGCATCGGACCATTGTTTCTTGTGTGGCTCGTAGACCGACCGGAAGCCGTCTGCGGCGGCACCGGTCCAGTGGGTTGTGTCGAGTTGCGACATCGCCCGACCGGTCTCGCCAAAACCGGCGGCGAGTTTCTGAAGCTCCTGCACCGTCGACGCGAGCTTGCCGGCATCGCCATGCACTAATTCCGTTGGGTCGGTGGACTCGTTGAGCTCGGCTTCCGGGTCGGTGTAGCCCAGGGCATCGCCGGCCTCGTCGCCCCATCGCGCGACCGTCTTACCGGCGTCCCCGAGTCCTATTTTGTTCAGCCCGTCGCCCACTACTTCGGCGGTGTTCTCAATAACACCTCCCACCGAGGTTTCGACGCTGGTCACCGCGTGATCCAGCCAGTCCCCAAAACCCACAGAACACCTTCCAAATGCGACAACTAGCCCGTGAAAATGACCGAATGGCGTCCTGTCAGGAACCTGATGGTTGCTCTGGCGGCGGGCCCAGGAGATCATTCGCGAGATCTGCGGCCCCTTGTCCGTGGCCGGTGGCCTTGACGGCCGTCCCGACGATGCCATTCGTGAGGTAGTCCCGGGCGACGCCCTTCCAGGTGTTCGCCGTGTCGGTGCCCAGCTGGTCAAACGACTCGCCCGGGCGACTCGCGGCTGACGCCGCATCGCCGAAGGACTCGCCCTCGATTGTCTCCTGGGAGGCGTGCGGATCACCGCTGAAAACATTGAGGGCGTTCGCGGCGTCCTTGAGGACACCGACGCCGTACTGTTCCATGTCGTTGTAGTTGCCGGCCGAAAGGCCGAGGTTCATGGCGATCTGGTTGGCGTCCTGCACGAGGTTGCGGACGCCCCAGGACCATCGTTCGCAGAAATCCGAGAATGCCGCCATCAGGGCCGCGGAACCCGCTTCCTTCTGGGTCAGCGCCAGATCGGTGAACCCGTGACCGGATTCGGCCTCCTCGACGTTGGTGACGTCCTTGAGCGCGGCCATCGTGTCGTTGATGCCCTTGGCCGCCTGCTCCAGCATCGCCGGGCTGACCTGGTATCCGCCGGCCATCAGACACCCTCCCTCCGGTTCGACGCGGCGGACTCCGCGGCCTTCACGGCCTCGACGCTTGGTGGCAGGAACATCGGCCGCTTGCCGGCCGCGTCCACGGCCACCCCGGCCGGCTGGTCCATCGCCGGCACGAGCACGTCCAACACCCGCCAGCCGCGCGCGGTCAGATACGTCCGCGGCCGGTCCGCTCCGCCGGTCTTCATCGCGAACCGGGCGAGTTCGGCCTCACCGGTGAACGCGTAAAGCCAGTGCACGCCCCGGTAGTCGGCGGTCAGCACGCTGCCCGCCGGGTCGTCGGCGGCGGTCGGCAGCCACACCAGGCTCTCCCGGAACGCCGACGTCAGTCGCGGACCGTCCACGATGCCGGCATACAGCCGGGCGATCTCCGCGACCAGCGGCTTGGCATCCTCGACGAGCGCGTCCATGCCACCCCCAGAACATCGACAAGTACTGACAGCGCACCGACGCTAACGCTCCGCGAGCCCGTCGATCATGCCGATTCAATGTCCGATGTAGAACCGTTACCTGAGGTTTCTTCCGGCATGCCGGGGAGGTTCGCTGCGCCGCTCAGATCATCGAAACTCGCGGTGAAGTAGCGCTGCAGCGTCGGCGCGACGGCGGCCACCACGGTCTCGACGTTCGCCGAGGCCATCGGCTCCAGGCGCATCACATACCGGGTCAGGCCGAGCCCGAGGAGTTGCGAGGCGCACAACGACGCCCGCCACTCGACATGGTCGAGGTTGAGTAGCTCGGTCGTCCGCCGGACGACGGTCCCGATGACGAGATCGCGGATCGTCCCGGCGACCGCGTCATGCGTGGTGACGCTCTGCACGACCGCCTTGAAGCGGTTGGGGTGCTTGTCCCAGGCGGTCACGAAGGTGCGGACGATCCGCTCGGCGACGGTGTTCGGGTCGCCGCTGATCGCGTGCTCGACCAGTTGCTGCGGATCGAACGGCACCTGGATCGCCGCGAGGAACAGCCCGCGCTTGCTGCCGAACCAGTGGTTGACCATGGCCGCGTCCACGCCGGCCCGGTGCGCGATGGCGCGCACGGTTGCGCCGGCGAACCCCTGCTCGCCGAACACCTCCAGGGCGGCGGACAGCAGCGCGGCACGGGTGTCCTGGCCGGACGGCCGGCGGCCACGCCGGCGCCGACCCACCGACTCCGCGCCGGGCTCGCCGTCCCTGCTCGCGGTCGTCCTGTTCTGCCTCGGCCGTTGCACCACGTTCGCCATCTTGCCCGTGGGTTGCACGGGGCAGGCAGAATGGCGCCTATGGTCACCGCGAGCAACACCGGCAGCGCCGGGCTGGGCGCGGTCACCCCGACCAGGGAAGAGTTCCGCGAGCTGGCCGCCGATCACCGGGTCATCCCGGTGGTCCGGCGGATGCTCGCCGACGACGAAACCCCCATCGGTGTGTACCGCAAACTGGCCGGCAACAGGCCGGGCACATTCCTGTTCGAATCGGCTGAGAACGGGAAGTCCTGGTCGCGATGGTCCTGGGTGGGTGTGCGCAGTCCCGCGGCGCTGACCTCGGTCGACGGCCAGGCCACCTGGACCGGCCGGCCGCCGGTCGGGCTGCCGTCCGGTGGCGATCCGCTCGTCGCGCTGCGTGAGACCGTGAAGCTGCTGCACACCGATCCGATGCCGGGGATGCCGCCGCTGACCGGCGGGATGGTCGGTTACCTGGGTTACGACGTGGTGCGCCGGCTGGAACGGCTGCCCGAACTCACCGAGGACGACCTCAAGCTGCCCGAACTGGTGATGCTGCTGGCCACCGACCTGGCCGCGCTGGACCACCACGAGGGCACGATCACGCTCATCGCCAACGCCGTGAACTGGGACGACTCCCCCGAGCGGGTGGACGCCGCCTACGACGACGCGGTGGCCAGGCTCGACGCGATGACGCACGACCTGGGCGCGCCGGCCGCCGCCACCGTCGCCGTGTACGAGAGGCCGCAGCCGGTCGTCCGCCGGCGCCGCACGCCCGACCAGCACCACGCCGCCGTCGAGGCCGCCAAGGAGGCCATCCGCGCCGGAGACGCCTTCCAGATCGTGGTGTCGCAGCGGTTCGAGATGGAGACGACCGCCGACGCCCTCGACGTCTACCGGGTGCTGCGCGCCACCAACCCCAGCCCGTACATGTACCTGCTGCGACTGGACGGCTTCGACATCGTTGGGTCCAGCCCGGAGGCGCTGGTCACCGTGCGCGACGGCCGGGCGACGACACACCCGATCGCCGGCACCCGGTGGCGGGGCGTCGACCCGGAGGAGGACGCCCAACTGGAGAAGGACCTGCTCGCCGATCCCAAGGAGCGCGCCGAGCACGTCATGCTGGTCGACCTGGGCCGCAACGACCTGGGCCGGGTGTGCAAACCGGGCACCGTTCGGGTCATCGACTTCTTCCGGGTCGAGCGCTACAGCCACGTCATGCACATCGTGTCCACCGTGACCGGCGAGCTGCGCGACGACAAGACCGCGTTCGACGCGGTGACCTCGTGTTTCCCGGCCGGCACGCTGTCCGGTGCGCCCAAGCCGAGGGCGATGGAGCTGATCGAGGAACTGGAGCCGACCCGGCGTGGCGTGTACGGGGGAGTAATCGGCTACCTCGACTTCGCCGGGGACGGCGACACGGCGATCGCCATCCGGACCGCGCTGCTGCGCGACGGCGTGGCGTACGTGCAGGCCGGCGGCGGGATCGTGGCCGACTCCGACCCGGTCGCCGAGGACAACGAGACACTGAACAAGGCGCGGGCCGTACTGTCCGCCATCGCCGCCGCCGGGACCATGACGGCGCCGTCCACCGCGGACACGAAGGCCGGGTCGGGCGAGTCAGGGGCACCGGCCACGGCCACACCGGAGGTGGGGTCGGTCATCGGTGCCTAGCCCGTCGTCGCGGGGTCCCGGTCGCCGATCCGGCCGCCGGCTCAGCCGTCCACTCTGGACCATCCTGGCGCTGCTCGCGCTGGGGGCGCTGGCGCTCTGGCTGGCGTCTCGGTTGGCCTGGTCCTGGTCGCGGCAGGCGACCCCGCTGCATGGCGTGGTGACCGACAGACAGGACGGCTCACAGGTGCAGCCGGCGCTCGTGCCGCTGGCGTTGTTGGCGCTGGCGTCGATCGCGGCGATCCTGGCCATCGGTGGCTGGCCACGTAGAGTGGTCGGCGTGCTGATCGCGCTGGTCGGCGCGGTCGCGGTGTGGCTGGGCGTCGGTGGCGTGTCGGCAGCGTTCGGCGCGCGGCCGGCCGGCTATCCGACCGCCGAGGTGCTGTCCGGGCATGGTCTTGCCATGCTGGGCGGGCTGTTCCTGGTGACGGCCGGGGTGCTGGTGGTGCGGGCCGCCGGCACGCTGCCCCGGCTCGGGGCCGGCTACCAGACCCCCGGCGCGGCGCGCGAAACCCGTGACCCGGACAAGGAACTGTGGACCGCGTTGTCCGAGGGACGGGACCCGACCGAGCCCAACTGAATCGTTCCGTTCACCGTCGCCATACCCAAACCCGATCATCAGCGCTGCCGGGGCTAGCATCTCTAGATGCGGGAAGGGGCAAGTGCGGTGCGTGAGGCTTCTGGCTATCCATCTGGCGCGTGCTTCCGGCCTTCACGGCCGGACTGCATTGAGGCCGGCGCGGCGAACCCTACTTGCGAGGTGTTGGCATGAGCGTCCTGGACTCCATTATCGACGGTGTGCGGGCCGACCTCGCGGTCCGCGAAGCGGCGTTCCCCTTCAGTGAGCTGAAGGCGGCGGCGGCGAGGGCCGTGCCCGCCTTGGACGTGATGACCGCGCTGCAGGCGTCGGGGGTCGGGGTGATCGCCGAGGTCAAGCGGCGTAGCCCGTCGAAGGGCGATCTGGCCACGATTCCGGAGCCCGCCGCGCTGGCCAAGGACTACGCGGACGCCGGCGCGCGGGTGATCAGCGTGCTGACCGAGGAGCGCCGGTTCGGCGGGTCGCTGGACGACCTGGACGCGGTGCGCTCGGCGGTCAACATTCCGGTGCTGCGCAAGGACTTCGTCGTCGGCCCCTACCAGGTGCACGAGGCCCGGCTGCACGGCGCGGACATGGTGCTGCTGATCGTGGCGGCGCTGGAACAGAACGCCTTGATCGCGCTGCTGGACCGGGTGGAGTCGCTGGGCATGACCGCCCTCGTCGAGGTGCACAACGCCGAGGAGGCGGACCGTGCCCTGGAGGCGGGCGCCGCCGTGATCGGCATCAACGCCCGCGACCTGCGGACCCTTGAGGTCAACCGGGACGTGTTCGGAAAACTCGCTCCCGGTTTGCCGCCCGAGGTCATTAAGATCGCCGAGTCCGGAGTTCGCGGCCCGGCGGATCTGATGGCGTACGCGGGTTATGGAGCGGATGCGGTGTTGGTAGGCGAGGGCCTGGTGACCAGTCCCGATCCCAAGATGGCGGTGGTGCAGCTGGTGACGGCCGGCTCCCATCCCGCATGCCCGAGGCCCACGCGATGAGTCCGAGCAAGACGTCGGCGAAATCCGAGGCGGCGAACTTCGAGGCAGCGCGGTCCGAAGAGGCGAAGGCCGACCGGGGCACCCGGGACGATCACGGTCCTGACGAGCGCGGCTACTTCGGCCCGTTCGGCGGCCGGTTCATGCCCGAGGCGCTGATCGCCGCCATCGATGACCTGTCCGCCGAATACGACAAGGCGCGCGTCGACCCGGCGTTCAACAACGAACTGCAGCGCCTGTTGCGCGGCTATGCCGGCCGCCCCTCGCTGCTGACCGAGGCACCCCGGTTCGCCGAGCACGCCGGTGGCGCGCGGATCTTTCTCAAGCGTGAGGACCTCAACCACACCGGCTCGCACAAGATTAATAACGTGTTGGGCCAGGCGCTGCTCACCAAGCGGATGGGCAAGACCCGGGTGATCGCGGAGACCGGCGCCGGCCAGCACGGCGTGGCCACCGCGACCGCCGCCGCGCTGATGGGCCTGGAATGCGTCGTCTACATGGGCGAGGTCGACACCAAGCGGCAGTCGCTCAACGTGGCCCGGATGCGGCTGCTGGGCGCCACCGTCATTCCGGTCAAGACCGGTTCGCGCACTCTCAAGGACGCCATCAACGAGGCGCTGCGGGACTGGGTGAGCAACGTCGACAACACCCACTACGTCCTCGGCACGGCCGCCGGGCCACACCCGTTCCCGGTGATGGTGCGCAACTTCCACAAGGTCATCGGTGAAGAGGCCCGCGAGCAGATCCTCGAACAGGCCGGCCGGCTGCCCGACGTGGTCGCCGCCTGCGTCGGCGGCGGATCCAACGCCATCGGCATCTTCCACGGCTTC